>NZ_JAMXAX010000237.1 GCF_023913775.1 Acidovorax facilis | reverse complement strand
GCAGGCCGGCGCGCCCCGCCGGATCGGTGCCCACGAGGTTGTCGAGAGATAGCGACGAAGTGCCCGGCAGGACAATGCGGTTCCACACCATCTGCAACCGGCTCTGCCCATAGCTCACCTGGCTGTTGTAGCGACCCAGGATGCGCGAGCCCTGCGGGATCAGCAGGTGCTGGCCCGTGGCCGTGTCGTAGACCGGCTCCGTCACCGTGGCGACTACATCGCCCGGCAGGTCCGACTGGATTCCCGTCACCAGCGCAGCCGGAATCACCGTCCCTGCCATCACCTGGTAGGGAGAGGCAGGCATTTGCAGGTTTCCTGAATTCCGGGTTTCCGTGGAACCGCCTTTCAGGAAGGCTTCCTTCTGCTCCTGCCGGTTCTGAACGGCCGTAGGGTCCGCAGGCTGCGCCGCCGTCGAGGCAGGCCCCGCCGCCAATGGATCGAACCCCGCCAGCCCGGATGCCGCAGGCGCCGCCATCGCCACGGACTGCGCCGCACCCTGCCCCGCCTGCGCTACCCCCGTGCGGAAGAACACCGGAGAGCCCGCTGCCGCCTCGGCCTCCTTGCGCAGCGCATCCGCAGGATCATGCCCCGGTGGCGCATAGCCCGGCTCCACCGGCCCCTGTGCCTTCACGATGGCCGGGCCCAGGTCGCCCGGCAACGGCGGTCCCAGTCGGGGTACTTCTGGTGATCGCAGTCCGCCGTAGTCGGTCGGCAACCGGTCCAGCCCTTCGGACTTGGACACCCGATCGACGTTGTAAAGCTCCGAGGGATTCGCGCCACGCCGGTGGTTGCCCTGCAGCGACCAGATGGTGGCGCCCAGCACGGCCGCTGCCAAGGAGCCCACGAGAACCGCCAGCATGCGCCGGTTCAACCGCGTCACGGGTCGCGGCGCAGCGCGCAGCGCCACCGATTCGGGAGCAACCTTGGCGGGTTGCGGCGGGGTGGCGGCGTTGGAAGGGTCGCGGCTGTCCATGGTCAAAGCCGTCCACCCACACCGTCCGTGCGCTCAATGCGCACCACGTCGCCATCCCGGCCCCCGCCTCCACCCAGGCGCAGCTCGGCCGCGCCAAACAACCGGTCCACGATGTAGTACGGCGGCCGGAAGCGGTAGTTCACCAGCTGTCCGTCCCCTTGCGCCCCGATCACGAACAAGGGCGGGAGTTCGCCCTGTGCGATGCCTGCCGGGAACTGGATATAGACCTTCTCTCCATCATCGAAGGCGCGCAGCGGCTTCCAGGCCGGGTTGCCACTACCGATGGCGTAGCGGAAACGCAGTTTCTCCAGCGACAGGCCGCTTTCGATGGGCGCCGCCGCCTGGGCCGCCTGCGCCTGGCGCTGCAGGGCCAGCATCTTGTCCTTCGGGTACTCCCAGGACACCGAGGCCATCCAGGCCTTCTCGGTGGAGGTCAATTCGACCAGGTAGGTGCGCCGGCTCGTGGTGATCACCAAGTTGGTCTTGAGGCCCGAGCGGATGGGCTTGACCAGCACCTTCACGCGCAGCGTCTCGCCGCCCCCGCTGGCCGTGTCGCCCACGATCCAGCGCACGGTGTCTCCGGCGGCGACCGTGACCAGCTCCTCACCGGGCTGCAGTGCGATGGCCGTCACCCGGCCCGGCGCCGCATAGACTTGGTACAGCGCCCCGTCGGTGTAGGGCCAGACCTGGATGGCATTCACGTAGCCCTCGCGCGTGGGTGCCACGCGGGCCTCGGCATTGGCACGCGCCACCCGGGCCTTTTCGTCGTTGGGCTCGGGGGTGGATTGGGCCTCACCGCCCTTGGGCAGGGGCTTCATCTGGGCAGGCATAGGCAGCACCTCGGGCACGGCCACGACCTCGATGGGCTTGGGCGGCTCGGGCAAGGCCTGGGCCTGGACGGGCTCATCGAGCGTGATCGATGGGGGCGGCTTGCCCGGGGTTCCGCAGCCTGTGACCAGGACGGCCAGCAGGACCAGCGGCAGGGCGCGGTAGGGGATTCGTGCATTCATGGTTTTTTCACTCCTTCGCTGGCATCGAGTTCGCGGCTCCAGGACATGCCGTTGACGTAGATGCCCAATGGGTTCTTGCGCAGGCGCTCCTCGCTGCGCGGGGACTGCAGCACGATGGACAGCACGGCCGTCCAGCGCTCCAGCCCGGCCGCCTCACCGTTGACGTAGCGCCGCTCGGTCCAGCGCACCTGGAACGAGGCATCGCTGGCGCGCACCACGCTGTTGATGGCCACGGTCACCGAGTGCTGCCCGATGCGAGAAAACGGGTCCGCAACCCGCGCGTAGTCGTTCAGGGTCGCCGCCCCCTTGTCCGTGGTGTAGTCGTAGGCTTCGAGCCAGTTCTGTCGCACGACGATGGGATCGATGGACAGCGAGCGCACGTCCGTGATGAAGCGCGCCAGGTGAAACGCAATCTGCGCGTCGCTCGGCTGGTACGGCGCGGCCGCCTCGCCCACCGCGCGCACCTGCCCGGCCTGGTCCACCTCGATGACGTAGGGTGTCACGATGGACTGTGCCGAGCGCCAGACCAAGCCACCCGCCATGAGCAAGGCCAGGCTCAGGCAGCCAAAGGCCATCAGCCGCCAGTTCTTCGCCTGCACCCGGGCCGAGCCGATGCGCTGGTCCCAGGCCTGTCCGGCCGCCTGGTAGGGGGTGACGGGTTCGGGGGTTTCCGAATACCGCCGCTGGGGTCGTTGGAATCGCATGGCAGCCCTCATCAAGGATTGGATTCATCGCGCAGGCTCGGAGCAACACCGCCGCCCGCATGGTCGCCGGCACGGATGGCATGTACCGCCGTGGTGGCCGCCTGCGTGGCCTGCTGGCGCCGCCGCATGCGCCGGGCCCAGCCCGGCTCAGACACAGGCGCCGGGGGCGCCGCATCCTCAGCACCACCCACAGAAGCGGTCTCCCCAGAGGGTG
>NZ_JAMXAX010000236.1 GCF_023913775.1 Acidovorax facilis | reverse complement strand
ACCAGCGCCGTCGCCGCCGGCCGCGCCCGCGCCCGCCGTTCGATCAACCGGTGCACCGGCTCCACCTCCACATACCGCTGCTCGTTGACGCCCCAGCGGTTCAGCTCTTGGCGCTCGGCCTCGCTCACGAAAGCGAGATCGCCCAGACGACCGTTCGACGGATCCGTGAGTGAAAGCAACAATTCTCGAACATGCGCCGCCAATCGTTCGACCTGTTCGTGCGAGAAGCTCTGTCCCTGGAATGCGTAGTCGACGACGAGCGACTGGCCATGGTGCACCATCACGCTCATCGGGTAGTTGGTTTCGTCCCGAATCTGGCTGATCTCAAACCTCGGCTGCCCGTCGTCCGCGCGGCGAAGCGCTTCGTCCACCGGGCAGTTCTCGAACACGACGATGGTGTCGAACAAGCCTTGCCCCCCGACACCGGCGCGGCGCTGAATCTCGAACAGCGGCGTATGTTCGTGCTCTCTCGATGCGAGGTTCTGTGCCAGCAACGTGCGCAACCACTGCCCGATACCGTGTTGGGGCTGCGGCGCCGCGATTACCGGAACCGTATTGATGAACAGCCCCAGGATCTGCTCGGCGCCCGGCAGCTCCGCCGAACGCCCGGCCGTCGTCGCCCCGAAGCACACCACGTCCTGCCCGGTGTAGCGCTGAAGCAGCAGTGCCCATGCCGCCTGGACCAAGGTATTCACCGTCACGCGCTCGGCCCGCGCAAAGCTTGCCAGGCGCGCCGATTCTTCGGCACTAAACGGCTGACGATGCTTCCGGTAGCCCTGCCCCTTCTCCGCCGGCTTGACCGCGGCAGCGAGGTGGGTCGGCTCGGCAAGGCTCGCCAACAGTGTGTCCCAGTAGTTCGCCGAGGCCGCGGTGTCCCGCCCCTGCAACCAGGCGATATGGTCGCGGAAGCGGCCTCGCGGGGGCGAAGTCGGCTGTCCCGAGTAAAGGGCGAGGATCTCGGCCATCAATCGCGAGGAGCTCCACCCGTCCAGCAGCAGATGGTGCCGCGTCCAGATCAGATGGTGCCTGGTCGCCGACGTGCGCACCAACGCCAAGCGCATCAGGGGCGCCGCCGCCAGGTCGAAGCCGCGGGCGAGTTCGGCCTGGGCCAATGTCTCGAGCGCCTGAGGCAGGTCCGCACGCTCGCGCCAGTCCTGTCCCTCCAACGGCACTTCGACCGACCTCGCCACCCATTGGAGCGGTTTCTCTCCCTGGAGGAAGCCCGTACGCAACACTTCATGACGCTCGAACGCCACCTGCCATGCCGCCCTGAACCGCGCGGGGTCGAGCCCCTCGACGTCCGCGCGGAGCTGGTTCACATAGACGGTGCCCGTGTCGTCATACACGCTATGGAACATCATCCCCAACTGCATGGGCGACAGCGGATAGAGATCGGCCAGGTTTTCCGGCGGCATCGGCAGGCGGTCGAGCTGGGCCTGTGTGAGCCGGGCAAGCGGAAAATCCGCAGGCGTGAACCCCACCGCCCCATCGGTGCAGTAGGCAATCAGCGCTTCGAGTTCCTCTTGAAAGCGCCGGGCAAGGCACTGCACGGTCGCTTCGTCGTGTATTCCCGCGCTGTAGGTCCAACTCACCCGGAGCTCGCCCTTGTGCATGACGGCACCCACATCCAGCCAAGTGCGCCGCTTGCCGAGCGGCGACCGCTGCAGGCCGGCGCTTTCGCGGGCGACGCGCCACATTGAGTCAGCATCGAAGGTCTGGTCGAACTGGCCGAGATAGTTGAACGTCACCTGCGGATAGGCGCCCTCGCCGAGCACCCGCCCTTCCTCGGCGAGGTAGCGCAGCACGCCGTACCCCAGCCCCTTGTTCGGAACCTGGCGCAATTGTTCCTTGATCGCCTTGATGCTCGCCCCCCGGTCATCCCGACCGGGTCTCAAACGCACCGGGAACAAGGTGGTGAACCATCCCACGGTCCGCGACAGGTCGATGTCGTCGGCGAACTCTTCGCGCCCATGGCCTTCCAGCTCGACGAGCACGCTTTCGCGCCCGTCCCACTCGCACAGCGTGCGGGCCAAGGCGGTGAGCAGGATGTCGTTGATCTGGGTACGGTAGGCTTGCGGGACTTCGATCAGCAGTTGCTCGGTGCGGTCTTCGCCGAGCAGAGTTTCGATGGTCCGGGCATCGCCGACGAGGTTGCTCGCCGTGGCGCCGCCTGGCAGGCTCGGCTCATTCTCCCCAACCACCGACTGCCAATACGGCAGCTCGGCCTTGACCGCGTCACGTCGGGCGTAGCCAGCAAGGGCCTCCGACCAGGCCCGGACGGAGGTCGTCCTTGCCGGCAGCTCAACCGGACTCCCGGCGCCCAGCTGCCGGTAGGCCGTTTGCAGATCCTCGACGATCAAGCGCCACGACACGCCATCGACGACCAGGTGATGGGCGACGAGCAGCAACCGCCCGGGCCGCCCCGGCCCCAGATCGATCCATACCGCCTTGAACGGCTGGTCCATGCTCAGGCTTCGCTGCGCCGCGTCGGCGGCACGCGCAACTGCAGACGATGCCTGCTGCTCCCCGGCGAGATCGATGCGCTCGAAGCCGACGAGGCCGTGCGCCGGACCGTAGGCCTGTCGCCATGCGCCCGTCTCCGGCGCGGAGAAGCACAGGCGCAGCGCTTCATGATGGGCGACGACGTGCTCGACGGCCTGCCGCAGCCTGGTCGGCTCCAGGACTTCCGTTGGGGCCAGCATCAGCGATTGGTTCCAGTGATGGGCCTCGTCGAAGCGCTGCTCGAAGAACCAGCGTTGAATCGGCGTCAGCGCGAACGCTTCGCCAGACGCTTCCAGACTGGTGGCCACGGGTCCGTCCGCCACCGCGGCGCCCTCCAGTGCAACGGCAGCGCCGATCGCGGCGATGGTCTGCAGCTCCATCAACTGCTTCGGCCTGAGCTTAACGCCGCGCTTCCTCGCCCGCGCCACGATCTGCAAGGTAAGGATGGAGTCGCCGCCGAGCTCGAAGAAGTTGTCGTGGCGGCCGACCCGATCGACTCGAAGCACCTGCTCCCAGACTTCAGCCAGCGCCCGCTCGACTTCGCCTCGCGGCGCC
>NZ_JAMXAX010000235.1 GCF_023913775.1 Acidovorax facilis | reverse complement strand
AGCTGCGCGCGGCGGCGACAGAACACATGACGATGTTGGAGAACACGCCAGAGCGGGTCCGGAAGTACTTTGGCGACAAGCATGTCGCCTATGCGGCCTCATGAATAATTCCCGCCGGATCAATAATGCTGCCGGCGATGCCGATCATTCGAAAGGGTGGTCGGTTTTCGCTTTCTGGGCGCCTTTCCCGGTCCAACGCTTCCCGGAAGGGGCATCGCAGATCGCTCCCCCACTCGCTGCGCTGTCCATCGCCAGTAGTCCCATGCGACCAGGAACGTCTTCCATGCAACAAACATTGCGGCAAGACTGGGCGGTGACGAGTTTGCTCTCGCGCTGGCCTGCACCGGACTGGAGAGAGCCCGAACCCTCGCCATCCGTTTGGTGGAGCAGCTCTCCACGCCTTACCCGATCGGCAGTGTGAACGAGGTAGAAACTTTGGTGCGAAAGGCGGACGCGCCGTGTACAAGGCCAAAGCAGCCGCGAAGCGCTGCGTCGTCGCCGCGAGCTGGTCGGCGATAGCCGGGGCCAGCTACTCGGCGCGGCTGGCCGGCTACCTCATTTTTTCTGGCGGGACTCAGCGAGCATGTTCATCGCCGCTTCGAGGGTCGCAGCGATACTCCGGGCCGCCGTAACAATCTCTGCCATCACCGGTTCGGGGTTGCCGGGCTCGACGATCTCGAAGCTCCCCGCGACATTCTGGCTGGCTGGCGCTGCGGGCACTCGGTTGCTCGCCACGGCTCCAGGCCCAGCAGGCAGAGCGCGCTGCCGTGCATCAGCCTTTGCTCCTCCGGCCGCCACCTTTCCGGCAGCATGCTCGGGCCCTGCCAACGCCTGGCTAGGGGCCTGTGCGGGCTTCGCAGCGGGCGGAGGTGCCTCGGAGGACGACGAGCCGCTCGCGCTCGCCTGAGCCGCGGCATTTACGAGTTCATTCACAGCCTCGCCCGCACCGGTGCCCACTTCCGACTGCGACCGACGGGTTCTACCGCGCGCGGTGGGAAGCTGGCGAATCACAAACTCATCGAACTTCCCCCGCACCTGGTTGCCCCAGGAATGTCCGTGCTGCAGCAGCGCATTGCTGAGCATTTCCACGTCATTGAGGAACATGCGGCGACGAGCGCTGAGCCAGCCGTTTAGCATCCATAGCTCGATGCCAAGCCAGGAAGTGATCTCGGACTTCAGGCCAGGCCTTGAAGATATCTCCTTCGAAAGCCAGGCCGCAAACAGGTCGTAGCGATCTTCCACGCCGCGGCTGGGGCCCGCTGCTCGCTGGTCGGCGTTCGCAGCGACAGAAGACGGCGCAGCGGGAGCGCTGCCCTGCTGGCTCAGCCCACCACCAGAGGTGGCGCCCATTTCGTTCACGTCAGATTGGACTCGGAGTGCGGTCATTGTGGTCTCCCTCATAGGGTTGTGCGTCTCGTCTTCATCTTCAGCCTGGAAAGACTTGATCCGTTCGACAAAGGTGTCATCAAGTACAGCTCCGACCGTGTCAAACCAGCTAGGCGCCTGGATCATTCTGCCCATGTGCTCTGCCAGTTGGTCATCAATCACTTCCTCCTGCGCCAAGATCCGCTCCGCGCGGTCCTTCGAGACATGGGCCTTTGTTGCCGTCAACAGCACGTCAGAACCTAAAGCGAGATGAAGCAGCTTGAAGTTCTGGTATCTGGTCAGAAAGATGCCGCGCGGCGCCACTGCATCTGGCCGGCCAGCCCTGACCATCTGGGCACTTTTCCCATGCCCTTGGTGTCGCTGACCACTGGTCCACGCCTTCATGATTGCTCCTGCTCGAATCAAAATATATCGAGGTACTAAGTTTGCTTATTTGTTAATTATGCCAGCTTTGGACGTCTGCACCAATACGGAAACCACCTACCAAATTGCTACCGACGTCGACAAGTGACCAAACAGATATGGTTTCGACGTTGCCTCGCCCCTATCGAACCTCGCATGCCGATCATCCGTGCGCCAAGATCCGCCGCTGGCGATAGATACGCCCAACCCTACCTTTGCAACTCGACTCCTGCGTCGAGGATACCGACGGAATGCAACCTGGTAGCGGGAAAAGTCCGCGCTGTGGACTTTTGGCGCAATTTTTGACGCCGGACGCCTAACAATCGCATCAATTTTTCAATACGTTCTCGCACCATTTTGGTGCCAAATGAAAACTATCGAAACAATTTAACCTTCCCCAAGAATGCTTCTCCGAGAATCAACAGGGCTGCAGACATCGGGGGATCCATATCCTCAACTTGGCTCACTCATATTTACTCCTCGCGCAGGCATATGTGAATCGGAAAAAACCTGTTTCACCTGCCGACGCAATATCAACACTCGGATTCAAATCCATTACCGGCAAATTCACTCTCGAAGCCCATCCGTACAAACTGGGGATGGACTATTAGGCGCGGCAAAACCATCAACCCGGCGTTCAGGGCAGGCCTTCGTTTCGACGATGCGACGCCTACCCCTTGGTTATCACTTTTCTGGTGACAAGAAGGACCGTAAACCAATCCGCCTCCCCCGAGGCTCCTTCAACTATCCGGAGAGTTCCCATGAACACGTTCGCAATCGACAACACGTCTGTAGCCGCTGACCAAGCTCAACGCGCCTGGAACATGTCTATCGCTCGGAACTTTCCGGGCACTGACACTGTCGTCGCTAAGACTTTTCAAGAAGTCTCTTCTCAGAAGGACCTTTACGTCCTCAATAAACTCTTCAGGTCCTATTGGGCTGCGGTTGAGCGCGCTTCCGTGCGTGGTGACAAGCGTCAAGGCGATATTGCTTTGGCTGCACTTTATGTGGTTCAAGGTCAGATGGATTACATCCGCGCCATGAACCCTTCGACCAGCAACTGATTTACTGGCGAAATAGCAAAAGAGGACACTATGTGTCCTCTTTTTTTTTGCCCAAGCGAAACTGAATTTGGCCCTTCGCTATGTGTCACATCCCGGACGATTGCATAGACTTCAAACGCTATCCACTCTTCATGGCGCGAGCGGTTCTAAAGGAGTTGATAGAGTCCTTGCAATCCACCCAGGGAGTGAAGCCATGTTGATAGCCCTGC
>NZ_JAMXAX010000234.1 GCF_023913775.1 Acidovorax facilis | reverse complement strand
GGCGCCGCGAGGCGAAGTCGAGCGGGCGCTGGCTGAAGTCTGGGAGCAGGTGCTTCGAGTCGATCGGGTCGGCCGCCACGACAACTTCTTCGAGCTCGGCGGCGACTCCATCCTTACCTTGCAGATCATCGCTCGAGCGCGCAAACGGGGGCTGCGCTTCACGCCCAGGGAGCTGATGGAGCGTCAGACCGTTGCCGCGGTCGCGGCGGTCACTAGTCAGGATGCCAACCCGATGGCCGGCGCTCCACCGGTCGTGGCGCCGTCCGATGCGGCCGCCCCGTTCGCACCCATACCCGTGCAGACCTGGTTCTTCGAGCAGGCGTTCGAGGACATCCACCACTGGAACCAGTCCCTGCTGCTCAGCGCTACCGAGGTGGTCGAGCCTGCGCGGGTGCAGCAGGCCGTCGAAGCGCTGGTCGCCCACCACGAGGCTTTGCGCCTGAGCTTCGAACTCGGCGCCGACGGTCGCTGGTCGCTGACCAGCCAATCGTCCGGGCAGCCCGTCTTCGAGCAGATCGACCTCAGCTCTGCGCGCGATGTTGGTGCGGCCATCACAGATGCAGCCGATCGCGCACAGCGCAGCCTAAGCCTGGGGCGGCCGTTCAAGGCTGTGTGGATGGACCTGGGTAAGGGGGGAGCCAGCCGGCTCCTGCTCACCGCCCATCACCTCGTCGTCGACGGGGTGTCGTGGAGGGTGATCCTCGAGGATCTGCAGACCGTATACCAGCAGCTTCGCGAAGGACGTTCCCCGGACCTGCCCCCCGCGACAACGCCGTTCCGGGATTGGTCAGCCGTTCTCGCACGCTATGCTGATAGCGCCGAGTCGCGTGCCGAACTGCCTTTCTGGCAGAGCGTTGTCGGCCCCGCCGAGCCGCCGCTGCCAGGCGTTGCCGAAGGCAACAACACGGTGGCCGACGCGCGTACCGTCGCCACCTCGCTGGGCGAGGCACGCACCGAGCAACTCCTCGGCGATGTGCCGCAGGCTTACGGCACGCGCATTGACGAAGTCCTGCTGACGGCTCTGGCGCGCACCCTGTGCGCCTGGGACGGGCGCGAGAGCGTGCTGGTCGAACTCGAAGGCCACGGGCGGGAGGATCACCGCTTCGACGGCATCGACCTCAGCCGCACCGTCGGCTGGTTTACCTCCCTCTACCCGGTCCGCTTAGCGCCGGGGGATGTCCAACGCGAAAGGGGCGGGAGCCCCGGTCACCGCCTGAAGAGCATCAAGGAACAACTCCGGCAGGTGCCGCACAAGGGGGTGGGCTACGGCGTGCTGCGCTATTTGAGCACCGAGGGTCGTATGCTCTCCGATGGTGCCTATCCACAGGTCACGTTCAACTATCTCGGCCAGTTCGATCAGAGCTTCGACGCCGATTCGGTGTGGCAGCTGGCGCGCGAAAGTGCAGGCCAGGAACGAGCTCCCGGTAGCCGGCGCCGAACCTGGCTGAGCGTCGATGCCGACGTGCATTGTGGCGAGTTGCGCGTACGTTGGACCTACAGCGCCGCCGCGCATGACGAAGTCACGGTGCAAGGCCTCGCCCGGCGTTTCCTGGACGAACTCGAGGACCTGATCGAGTACTGCCTGAGCGGTGAGCGGGGCGTGACGCCGTCCGATTTTCCCCTTGCCCGGCTCACCCAGGCTCAGATCGACGGCCTTCCGTTGTCATGGGAACGGTTGGCTGACCTCTACCCCCTGTCGCCGATGCAGGCCGGGATGCTGTTCCACAGCATCCTCGAGCCGGAGGGGACGGCGTACGTCAATCAGCTCCGGCTGGATCTCGAAGGCCTCGATGCCGCCCGCTTCAAGGCCGCCTGGCAGATGGCGCTGGACCGCCACGAAGTGCTGCGCACCGGCTTCGTCTACGGCGAGACTCCTCTGCAGTGGGTGGCCCGCTCGGTCGACTTGCCGCTCGTCGAGTACGACTGGCGCGACCGCGCCGACCTCGTTGCGGCGCTCGATGCATTGGCCCGGGCCGAGCGCGAGCGCGGCTTCGACCTCGCCGAGCCGCCGCTGATGCGGCTGGTCCTGGTCCAATGTGCCGCTGGCCGCCACCACCTCGTCTGGACTCGCCACCACCTGCTGCTCGATGGCTGGAGCACCGCGCGCCTGATGGCCGAAATCCTCGCTTGTCATGCCATGCAGATCCCCGCGCCCCCGCGCGGACGCTATCGCGATTACATCGCCTGGTTGCAGGGGGCGGACGGCGTGGCGGCGGAAAACTACTGGCGCGCGCTGCTGGCGGACGTGGAGGAGCCGACCCGGCTCGCTGCCGTGCTCAAGCCCTCGGCGGATGGTCATGGCCATCGGGAGCACATTCAGGTCTTCGATGCCGCAGAAACAGCTCGTCTGGCGGACTTCGCCCGTGCCGAGCGGGTCACTGTGAACACCCTGGTGCAGGCCGGGTGGGCGCTGTTGCTGCAGCGCTACACCGGCCAGGCGAGCGTGTGCTTCGGTGCGACCACGTCCGGTCGGCCGTCGGATCTGCCCGATGCCGGCGAGGTGCTCGGCCTATTCATCAACACCCTGCCTGTCGTGGCGCGGCCCCGGCCGGAGCAGCGGGTGGGGGACTGGCTGCGTGAGCTTCAGGCGCAGAACATCGCCTCGCGTGAGCACGAACATGCCCCGCTTTTTGAGATTCAGCGTTGGGCGGGTGACAAGGGACTGGGATTGTTCGACAGCATCCTGGTATTCGAGAACTATCCGGTGGATGAGGCGCTGAGCCAGGAATGGGGAGCGATGCGGGTGTCCCTCAACGAAAACCGGGAGGAGACGAATTACCCCATGACCCTGACAGTGCACCATGGGGAAACGCTGACTGTCGGCTACGCCTTCCAGGGCAGCGTCTTTTCGGCCCGGCAGATCGAGCGTCTGGCCGGGCACTACATGGCCGTGCTGCGTGCGCTGGCGCAAGCCCCGCAGGGAACGCTCGGGGCGGTCGAAGTGCTGAGCGAGGCCGAGCGCCAAGAGCTGAACCGCTGGGGCGTCAACGAGCAGCGGTATGTGGAGGTGGAGCCGGTGCACCGGTTGATCGAACGGCGGGCGCGGGCGCGGCCGGCGGCGACGGCGCTGGT
>NZ_JAMXAX010000233.1 GCF_023913775.1 Acidovorax facilis | reverse complement strand
TGTACAACCACCAGTTACCGCAGTCAGCGCTCAAGAGCAGTACGCCGATGCAGGCGATGAAAGAGTGGTACCAGACCCACCCGCACCTGTTTCACAAGCGACCATATGATCGTACGGGATGCGACACGTAAGTCTGGAAATATAATCTGGTCGAGTACCCGCCGCCCCCACCGGTGCATTTTTAACCAGACCGAATCGCCACCCAGCGGCCCCACCGCGCCACCACCTCGTCCCCACCTGGATAAATTTAAATAGGCTTTTTGAGAAAAACCGACATATGGACCAGGCCAGACCCGATGGACGATAACCCCAGACGCAAAATCCTCATGAAAGGGCGGCAGTGAAGGCATGTCGGAACAAAGCACATGCACTTCTACACCGAGCTTTGCCAATTCATTCGCAAGATAGAACCATCGTAATGATTGGGCTGCGATGATTGGAGGAAACTCATAGGCGATCAGAAGAATGCGCATAACTATGCTTTGCCAGTGCTTTGTGCAATATATTCACGATTTTTTCTGATGCCCTGCCATCACCGTAAGGTGAATTGCCCCGTGAGAATGATTTGTACACAGCATCGTCATCAAGCAGTTGCAGCGATGAATTGACGATGGAATCAAAATCACACCCCACCAGTTTGGTAACACCGGCTTCTATGCCCTCGGGCCTTTCGGTTTCATTGCGCAACACCAGCACCGGCTTGCGCAAGGATGGGGCCTCCTCCTGGACTCCCCCTGAGTCAGTCAGTATAAAAAATGAAGATTTCATGGCTGCGATAAAATCAATATAGTCAAGCGGGGGTGTCAAGCGAATACGCGGATGATTCGAAAGATATGAGTATGCCGCATCCTTTATTGCAGGATTGGGATGAACCGGAAAGAGAATAAATATATCGTCTCTCAGATCAGCCAGATATCGCGCAGCCCGGCAGATTTCAAAAAATGGCTGTCCAATATTTTCCCGCCTGTGTGCGGTAAACAATATCATTCTACAATTCGCAAATTCCGGAAAGTCAAAGGGCGGGCAGCGGCCTGCCGTATAAAGCAAGGCATCCACGATCGTATTGCCCGTCACGTAAATGCTATCGACAGATTTTCCTTCTTCGAGGAGATTTCTTTGAGCAATCTCAGTCGGCGCAAAATGCCATTGCGCTAAATCTCCGACCAGTACGCGATTCATTTCCTCTGGAAATGGATTCTCATAGTCTCTCGTTCGCAAGCCCGCCTCCACGTGGGCAAAGGGAATGCGAAGGTAGAACGCAGCGAGTGCAGCAGCCATTACTGATGTTGTATCACCCTGTCCAATCACGATGTCCGGTTTTTCAGCCTGAAAGCAACGATCCAGTTCACCAAGCAATCGGATGGTTAGTTTTGTCAGGCTCTGATTTGGCTTCATGACTTCGCAAATTAAATCCGGAGTCAGTGAAAAATTCGACAGCATTTTTTCGACCAAGAAAGGGTGTTGCCCTGTCGAAACAATCCGCACCGATGCCCAATGGGTATTGCGCAATGCAATAATAAGCGGAGCCATTTTGATGGCTTCCGGCCGAGTACCCACTACGCAAATGATCTTTATCCGGCGGGGCGATTGCATTGCAAAGGTATGGAGTTGTGATAAAAATAATAAAACCGTTACCCGTTGACTGCATTGATGAGACTTCGTTTCTATTCGGGATCAGTCACAATTTGTGCAGTCTCGGGATCTCTGCGAATGAAGATTTGCGTGACGCGAGGTGCAGACCAGCGATTCACACAACATCGCAGTGACCCCCATCGTACGCCTACGCCTTTTCAACTGAAGAGTCGGGCCATAGGGTCCATGGTGGGTTCGCGGGCACGAGAGCTTGACCTGAATCATAGGAGCACACCGCCACGCAGGTTTTCCGCAGACCGTAGCGAGCGCCGTGCTTGCCGCATGCCGGCGCTGCGCCACGGGCCTCGCGCGCGATGGCCGGAGTCGGCGGACTCTGGCGCCCTGCAAGCGGTGGCGGGACCACGGCGATTCTTTGCATGGCGCCCTTGCGTCTTGCACTTACCATCGTCCCATTTGCAACGAGGAGCACGATGAGAAAACGCAATTTCGTCGCGGTCGGCATGGGCCTGGCAGGCCTGTGGACCGCCGCCACCACCAGCCACGCCGCCCCACCCGCCAAAACATCCGCCAGCCCCGCCCTGCTCACCATCAGCGGCGCCATCACCCAGCCTAACCGGGGCGCGCTCGATGCCACCATCGACCAGATGATGGGCAAACACGGCATCCAGTTCGACAAAGCCCACGCGCTCGACGCTGCCGCCCTGCAGCGCATGCCCGCCGTCACCATCAAGCCCACGCTCGAATACGACAGCAAGCCCCACACGCTCAAAGGCCCCCTACTCACCACCGTGCTCGCAGCTGCGGGTGTGGCCGCTGGCAGCCCCGTGCAGCTGGTGCTGCGCGCGGTGGACGGCTACAACGTCACCATCAGCATGGCCGACGTGCAGGCCTACCGCATGATCGTCGCCACCCACATCGACGGCCAGCCCATGGCCCTGGGCGGCCTGGGCCCGCAGTGGGCGGTGTACGACGCCGATGTGCTGCCCGCCTTCAAGGACAAGCCGGTGAAGGAACGCTTTGGCCTGTGCCCCTGGGGGCTGTACCACATTGAAGTGAAGAAGGCCTGATATGGCTTTGGAGCATCCTGTGGGCATCTGGACTTTGCGAGAAAACTCGGGGAGATCATCGGCGGGGGCGACTGTGCCCACGCCGTAGGTGTGCCCAGACTTGCCAGGCTGTGACCTCGCTCAGCGCGGCGTCGGTGCCGCTGCTGATGAGGTCGGGCGAGACGTCCACCGAGTACATATCGGCAAGAAAGCCTCGGATCTCGCGCGCCGTCATGCCGCACGCATGAATGGCGACGATCTTGTCATCAAAGCGAGTAAAGCGGCGCTCATGCTTGCCAATGAGCTGAGGCTCGAAGCTACCCGTGCGGTCGCGGGGAATGTCGATGGTAAGCGTCCAGCCGAGGCATCTTGAGTTGAGCCACATGTCCCGCGAATATCGCGGGCATGATGAAGAAGGTGGATGCAGTTTGCGTGGCGACGATCGCGTTGTTTGCGCGCTGGCTCAGCGTTGC
>NZ_JAMXAX010000232.1 GCF_023913775.1 Acidovorax facilis | reverse complement strand
GGCAACGCTGAGCCAGCGCGCAAACAACGCGATCGTCGCCACGCAAACTGCATCCACCTTCTTCATCATGCCCGCGATATTCGCGGGACATGTGGCTCAACTCAAGATGCCTCGGCTGGACGCTTACTGTTGGCCTGCCAGACTCGTTGAATCTGCGGCATCAGCAATTCGTCTCGTTTCGCTCTGGCGCAGCGTTTGTGAGGCTCGCGCACCAGCGCGGCGTGGCGCCGATACGCTGACGGGGCAACCTGCAAGACCTTGCAGAGCGGCTCGACCCCGAAAGCATTGCGCTGCTGGTCGATAAAGGCCCTCAAGACTTGAGCCGGCGGTCGAGCTCCGCCTGGGCGAAAAACGCGCTGGCCAGCTTCAATATCTCGTTGGCTCGGCGCAATTCTTTGACCTCGCGCTCCAGCTCCTTGACCCGCTGGGCTTCGGCTGTGGTGACGCCTTCTCGCGTGCCTGCATCAACTTCGGCACGCTTGACCCACTCGTTCAGGGTCTGCGGCACGCAGCCAATCTTAGGGGCAATGGATTCGATGGCAGCCCACAGGGATGGGTACTCCCCGCGCTGCTCCTGCACCATTCTCACTGCGCGCTCACGCACCTCGGGCGAGAACTTGTTCGTTTTCTTCATGGCTCAATCCTCTCAGAGTGTTGAGCCTCCTCAAAACCCGGGGCGATTCACAGAGACGATCTGCGGCGAGTGCAGCGCATCAATGGTGACCTTCACATCGGGATGCTTCTGCCGAAAGAACCGCAGCGCGCGCGGCAGCACCTCGTAGCTCAGCGCCAGCACGCTGAGGATGTGCAACTCGCCCTCGCGCTGATCGCCCTTCAAGCTATTGGCCAGGCGCTGCACATCATCGAGCTGGGTGAACAAACGCTCGATGTGCGGGTACAGCGTCTGCGCCTCGGTGGTGGGCACCAGCTTGCCCTTGAGGCGATGGAACAGCGGAAAGCCCAGCTGCAGCTCGGCATGCGCCAGGATGCGGCTGACCGCCGGCTGGGTGACGTTGATGAGGCGGGCCGCCGCGCTCACGCTGCCGGTGAGCATGACGGCGTTGAAAACTTCTATGTGGCGAAGGCGCATGGGCTAACAATGCAAGGAACAGGCCCGATGCGCAATCCTTGCATCCACCCATTGCGACTAAAACGGGGACTGGAGCAGCGCGATAGTTAGAGCGACATCGACAGCCGCTGCGCCATGGCCGCACGCCAACGCAGCAAGTGCGGGTGCTGCTCGCCCGGCTTGTGCTTGACCACCCGCGCAAAGTCCACCGCCACCACCGCCGTGATGTCGGCCACGCTGAAGCGGTCGGTGGCAATGAAGTCGCGGTCCGCCAGGCGCTCGTTGAGCAGCTGAAAGAACTGCCCCACGCGCACCAGCCCCCGCTCGGCCAGGGCCGGAATTTGCGGGTAGTCCACCGCGCCGGGCAATGCCCGGTTGGCCATGGCGGGCGCGCTGTTGCGCAGCGCCTCGGCAATGGCCAACAGGCCCTCGAACTCCATGCGCCAGTTCCAGCTCGCAATCTCGGCCTTTTCTGCATGCGTCTCGCCCAGCAACGCAGGCTGTGGGTAGCGCGCCTCGACATACGCGGTGATGGCCGCGTTGTCGGTCAGCAGCAAACCCTCTTCGGTGCGCAGCGCGGGCACCGTGCACTGCGGGTTGATCTGGCGGTAGGCATCGCCCAGTTGCTCGCCATTGCGCAGGTCCACCTGCACGGTGTCGTGGGCCACACCCTTTTCTGCCAGCAGGATGCGCGCGCGGCGCGGGCTGGGCGCGGTGGTGCAGTCGTACAAAGTGATCATGGTGACGCCTTGCAAAAACACTCAGCGTGCGGGTGAAGAAGCTGCTGCCGCAGCCTCGATCTTGTCCTGCGTCTTTGTGTCAAAGTCGCTGGCGTCATGCCGCTCGCGCAACTGGCTGGCCAGGTCGCCCTGCACGCGGTTCACCTTGCGCCCCCGCTGCACCGCCGGGCGCTTGGCCACCTGTTCGGCCCAGCGCACCACATGCTTGTACTCATGCACCTGCAAAAACTCGCCCGCGTTGTAGGCCTGCCCTTTCACTAGCAAGCCATACCAGGGCCAGATCGCAATATCGGCCACCGTGTACTCATTGCCCGCCACGTACTCCGTCACGGCCAGGCGCTGGTTCAGCACATCGAGCTGGCGTTTGGCCTCCATCGCATAGCGGTCGATCGCGTACTCGATCTTGACCGGCGCATAGGCATAAAAATGACCAAACCCGCCGCCCACGAAAGGTGCACTGCCCATCTGCCAGAACAGCCATGACAGGCACTCGGCGCGCGCAGCGCCGTCTTTGGGCAAGAAGGCGCTGCCAAACTTCTCGGCCAGGTACATCAAGATCGCCCCAGACTCAAACACCCGCACAGGGTTGGCGGGGTCGGTGCGGTCCAGCAGCGCGGGGATCTTGGAATTGGGGTTCACAGACACGAACCCGCTGCCAAACTGCTCACCCTCGTTGATGCGGATCAGCCATGCGTCGTACTCCGCCCCGTTGTGGCCCAGCGCCAGCAGCTCTTCCAGCATGACCGTGACTTTGACGCCATTGGGCGTGCCCAACGAATATAGCTGCAGCGGGTGGCGACCTACGGGCAGTTCCTCGTCATGCGTAGCACCGGCAATGGGCCGGTTGATGCTGGCGAACTGACCGCCGTTTTCCTTGTTCCATTGCCAGATGGCGGGGGGCGTGTAGAGGGTGTCGGACATGCGGTTTCCAGGCTGATGAATGAGAGCAAGCGAGGTCGCTAGCGATTGCCAAGCCAGTTTAGCGATGGCGACAATTTACGGCTGGGCATACACGAATCCCCACAAAAACTTCCTTCAGAATTGACTCTGAGAACACGCACAGTGATTCATTTGTGCAGGCTGCCTGTTTAGCTGTTACGTACGTCATGGCGACCATGCTCAGTCACCTTTTCGCGCTCTTCTGAAGACATGTTCAACGGAGGAAGAGCAACTTCAGCCAGTATGACGTCAGGCGCTGATGTGATCTTTGTAAGCGTCCAGCCGAGGCATCTTGAGTTGAGCCACATGTCCCGCGAATATCGCGGGCATGATGAAGAAGGTGGATGCAGTTTGCGTGGCGACGATCGCGTTGTTTGCGCGCTGGCTCAGCGTTGCC
>NZ_JAMXAX010000231.1 GCF_023913775.1 Acidovorax facilis | reverse complement strand
TCCGCTGCGCGCTCCATGAACATGCGCGTCGAACCAAAGCACCACATCTGGTTCGCCACTTCGCCCGCCAACGCAGGCCATCCGTCAACCCACCGGTCCCATTGGAAGCTGGTCTCCGCATAGGGGGGATCGGTCACGATGGCGTCGGCCTTGGGCAAGAGCGGAAGCACGTCCTGAGCGCGGCCGTGGTAGAGGGTCACGAAGTCGTCCTGGTAGTACGGCCGCATGCCGACAGCCACGGGCTATCGCGCCATTCCCACCGGCCGATGCCCACGCTGCAGCGCCTCGACCTTGGCCGCGATGCGTGTCTCGATCGTCGCCCGCTGCACCGCTACCAGCGTAACAGTGGCCTCGCACACGACTTCGTCCGTGTCGCAGGCCTGCACACGGAACGTCGCGCTCCGCTCCCCCATCCGTTCCAGCCATCCGCGCAGCCGCAGAGAGGATCCTGGCGGGATGGGTCCTCGGTGGTCGATGCGAATCGTTCGACCCACCACCACCTCGGCCGCATCGACGTACTGCTGCATTTCCCGGATGCAGATGGATTCGATCACCGCCACCAGGTAGCCGGTGGCAAGGCATTCAATCAGCCGCTCCGCATACCCGCTGCCGTGAGGCAGCCGGGCAAAGAGCGATTTCGCCGTCTGGTCCGCCGGTACGGTGTAGGACTCTTCAAAGAATATCTCGCTGACGCCTTGGTGGTTCATGGGTTGTCCGGGTGCGTTGTCACAAGCCAGATCTGCGCAGGATTGCGGGTGATCGGTGCAGCTCGATGCTCCCGTGACCCGCAGGCCCGTACCACCCACCGCAGCGAGTTCTGGCGTAGCGCGCCGCTCTGGTCGCAGCGGACTTGATACCCTGGAAGTCCAAACGCGCGCGGCAGACCTGCCGCGCGCGTCGCGCCTATTCAAAATGCCCCGGCCCACTGGCCGGGGCTTCATGCTCACACCGCAACGTGTGCGTCCTCGTGGACCTCCGAATCGACGCTGCCGCTGGCACCGGCGCTGACATCGGCATCACCCCCGACCTCGCGCCCCGCTTCTGCTTCGACTTCGACAGCCACGTCTTGCCCACGGAACATCACCGGCAGCCACCCGGTCCCCACAGCCAGCCGTTCGGCCTCGCTCGCAATCTCGCCCTTCTTGAGCTTGCCCAGCCGGCTCACCTGATCCGGCGCAAACGCCTGCACCGCTTCCAGCGTCTTGGCTTTCGAGACATGCTCGAAGTAGCCTGCCGCGGTCGGGGTCCACCAGTCGTGCATGTCGAGGTTCACGGCCTGCGCCAGCGCAGTGGCGGGGACTTCTCCTTCCTGCGACACCAAGGCGCTGACTGTGCAGGCCACGCACACCGCCAACAATGACAGCAGCTCCTGCTGCGGGAAAGCCAGCAGTTCCGCGAACAGCGAGTCCGGATCGTTGGGCAGGCGATGGGCCCAGGCCTCCCGCACCTTGCACATGCCCACGGCTGCAGGGGCATCGGCCATGTCGGGCGCATGCAGTCCAAGCCCATCCTGGGGTGTCGCAGAAATGTTGACTGCCGAGTCTCCCGCCCCGTAGCTCTCCACGATCACCCGCAGCGCAAGGCGATGCACCAGGGCCACCAGTGCGACATGGGGATGCCGCGCCACCTCGGCCTGCAACGCTGCCGTGCGGTGCGCGCTGAGGCGCTTGGCCAGCTTCTCCGAGATTCCGGATTTGGCGGGCTCGTCGGTGTCGGTATCCGGGTTGCCGCCCGCCCCGCCCTCCTCCTGCCGCGCCTGATCCCGCAGTGCCTTGGCCTGTTCCTCGCGCAGCAGACCACGGTGCACCACCATGCCGCCCATGGAATCGACCGACACCACGGCACCGGCCAGCGCCACCACGGTAGCCGGGTACTCGACCAGTTGGCGTTCCACGACCTCCAGCTCATTGCCAAGTGCGTCCATGGCCTCGTGCAGCGCCTGCGCCTGCTCGTCGGTCATGTCCTCGCTCTCGTCGTCCAACTGCTCCTGCAGCTTCCCCTGCTGGTCTTCCAACTTGGCAATGCGCTTGGCCTCGGCCTTGGTGGGTTCCCGGCGTGTACTGCGGGCGCGTTGGAACTGGTACAGGTCGGATGCTGTAGCACGCGGCGCCACATCCACCCAGGCCCAGCCTTCGGCACGCACCTGCTCGGCCAGTGGGGCGAGCTTGTCCCGCGCCAGGGAGTCCAGCAGCGCCCCATCGGTCAGGAAGATGCCGCTGTGTTCATCCGCAAACAGGTCGCGGCGGATGCCGCCGCCTGCCTGTTCGTACGCCTCCAGCCCGACAAAGCGCGCCACCGCATCGCGGCTGGCGTCGATCTCTTCACTGGTCAGGTGGTCGCGCAGCGCGTCCGGGCTGCGCTGCCATTGCGGCGAGTCGTAGAACGCAGCTTCCTGAGCTGCATGGTCATCGGTGATGGCCAGAGCCATCAACTGCTCCAGCGTCACTGCCTGCGTCCCGAAGTCTGCCAGCAGCCGGGGCGAGACATTGGCAAGTTTCAGGCGCCGCTGCACTACCAACGGCGTCACACCGAAATCGGCAGCAATGTCCTCCACGGGCCGCCCCTCGGCCACAAGGTCTTTCCAGGCAAACAGTTCTTCGATGGGAGACATGGCCTCGCGCTGCACGTTCTCCGTCAGGCTCACGGTGCGCGCCGCATCATCCTGCACCAGCAGGCAATGGACTTCATGATCCTTCGCCAGCTTGCGGCGCTTGACCAGCAGTTTGAGGGCTGCGAGGCGCCGTCGCCCGGCCACCACCTCGTAATGCTCGCCATCGGGCGCCGCCACCACGGTGAGGTTTTGCAGCAGGCCCACACGCAGGATGCTTGATGCCAGTTCGGGAATCGATGTACCGCCGCTCTTGCGGACGTTGCGGCTGGAGGGCCGCAGCTTGGACAGCGGAATCAGCAGCAGTTCCGGCGAAGCCGCCATGGCGGCGGCAGCGCTGCCCGTGACGTTGGCGTTGGCGTTGGTTTCTTGAAAGGTAGCGGTGTTCATGATGAAGCTCCTATCGGTCAAAGAAAGGGACAAGGAAAAAAAGGGAAGCGAGAAAAACCAGGCATGTAGGGAGGGGCTGGGCCCCTCCGGCTGAACTCAGGCCTTGAGCTGGCGCATGCCATCGGCCAGCAACCACAGGGCGCGGTTCAGGCGCAGGTTCTGGTCGATGCCCTGCACGGGCCGGGTGCTCTGGCGACGCCCATTGGCGGCGCGGGCGCGCAGGCCGCCCTTGATGAGGTTTTCTTGGGTGCGGTTGAACACGCTCCACAGGTC
>NZ_JAMXAX010000230.1 GCF_023913775.1 Acidovorax facilis | reverse complement strand
ACTCGCGCTTGCGGGTGCGCTTGGTGGTATTGCTCAGGCCCAGGCTGCTTTGCTTCATGGCCTTATTGTCTCGGCTTCAAGCCTTCGTAAGCACATTACGCAGGGATTTGTGCAGAGGGTCCCTAGGACTTTTCCAACAACCACTACGTTGCTTGTAATCGGATTGAAGTGAAATGTTGACCCTGGGACGTACTGATATGTTCCATGATAATAGATTCCTCCATTACCAATGGTGCGCTTCAATCGCGGACTGGTATTGCGACAGGTTTTCTGTATATTTCTTTGTGATCGATAGCCCAAAGCCATCCGCGCCCTTGAATTTCTTATCAAGCTGGGAGCTCAAGAACGTCGCGTTTACCTCCGCCTCGGTCTTGACTCCTTCATTCGCAACACCTATTCAAGGGCAAAAGAAAACCTGTCTGCCCAACCAAATTTCTCATCCTGCAACTCAACTCGTCGAAGCACATCAACAATTGCATCAAAGTCAGCCCCTAACGCCTGTTTTGACTTATCAGACCGCTTCCAAGTCAGCGTCACGGGCCTTTCAATACTAGCGCTCAAAACATCCCATAACGCGTGAAGATTTTCACCATAAAAACTTTCAATTCCAAGCGCAGACGCAAATGCGCGGTGAAAATCACTCGCCGTTTCAAGCGCATCACCATCAATGAGTATTTCCATGCTTTCCCCTATTTTTTCCAAGAACCGATTGGCGTAACCGTTTTATAGTGGTTAGTTGTTATGTACAGAAGACCATCATTGGAATAAAGCAACCGTGTACCAAGTTGATTGCTTCTGGACATGGTATTACTCATTCCAATATCCACTTCCTGCCAAGTCCTGTTTGCAGCTTGCGGTAGCCCGTTGACAGGTGGAACGTTATTGAAGACATCACCACCCAATTGTCCACCCGGCACAAAGTTGTTTAACGCCTTGCCCGGTTGCCATCCTTGTTGAGCTGCTTGCGCTTTATCGACGTAGTTTGGAGGCAATTTCCCAGTAGTCTGGAGGCTTTCGACTACCTCGTTTGCAGCCTGGGTCGTCTTTAGATCCAACTTCAAGCCAGCATAGGTCGCAGCGTTTGCAGTACCTCCCGCTGTCGCTGTCCCTCCATTGGCCCCATTGGTCGAAACACCACCCACACCCGACCCAGCCGCAGGCACAGCCCCATCCGGCTTCGTGCCCGCAGCCTCGACCACATTGTCAACGCTGCCACCCAGCCTGTTTCCAATACCCCGGCCCAGCGCACCGCCTATCGCCACCCCTGTCTGTGCATGCAGCCCTTCTTCCGTTGCAAAGCCGGTGATGTCATTCATCACCTCTTGCCCCCATCCGCCGCCTGCAGCTGCGTCCAACGCTGCGGCTCGGGTCCACAGGCCGTTGTAGATGCTGTCCCGCCGGAAGTCCTCTCCCACGCTCGCTCGGTACTGCGCGGCGGCGTCCCGGTACTCCTGGGCGCTGTAGCTGTCAACGGGGCTGTGGGACATCTCCACCAGTTCCGTGAAGCTGTACTGTGGTGGTTGTACCTCTGTGCTGTTGCGATACTCGATCTCTTGTCTGCGAAAGTCCTCTGGCAGCATGGGCTGCGCAGTCTCCCGCACCTCGGTCTCTGGCAGCATGGGCTCGCCCTGGTTGCCTTGTGCCAGCGTGCTGGTGGTGCCGTCAGCCCAGATCAGTTGGGCGGGCTCGATGTAAGCGCCACTGTCATCAAAGTAACCCGCATCACCCACTGTGCCGATGGGGGCTGACGCGACCTGGATGCCTTGCGACGGTGGCAATATGGCCGGGTTGGCAAATGCCTCTACCCACTGCGCCGTCTGCGCATCCACCTCACTGGCCCCCAGGTTCCTCACCCAGTCGCTGGAGGGCCTGTCTCCCGGCTGTGCAGCTTGTCCCGGTTGTCCCTCATTCCCTACCTGGCCCTGTTCCTGCCCCTTTCCTTGCGCCCCCTGGAGCCCGTCGCCCAGCACTCCGCTCAGAAACTCGCCCGCAAACCCCGCCGCCGGGTCGTTGGTGCCCGCGATCTTCAAGGCGCTGCTGGCGGCTTTGCTCAGGAGCTTGAGCACGCTGGCCTGCTCGGGGCTGATGTCCTTGAGCTCTCCGATCTGCTGATTCAGATGGTCTCCCACCCCTTGCGCGATGCTGGCCAGCGCGCTGTTCATGAAGCCGTCTTTGAATTTGCCGCCCGTGGCTTCTTGCAGTAGGCCTGTGAGGCCCGCCTTGCCCAGATGGGCCAGGCTGCTCTTGGCCAGGTCGGCGCTGCCCAGCATGTCCTTCAGGCCTGTGTATTGCATGACGCTGCCTGCAATGCCCCCCGTCAAGGCCGATCGCAGCAGGTTGCCGAAGTCGATTCCGCCAGTCATCACCGTCTGGGAGATCGCGCTGCCCATGGCCCCCATGGCAGCGCCTTGAACGAAGGTGCCTGCCCCTGCCTGTGACAGCAGGGTGCCCACAGGCGGCAAGGCCACCATGCACATCAGTGCGCTGAATGCGACGGGCAGGACTTTGTCCAGAAAGCCCGTCGGGGCCTGGATGTTGTCTGCGCTGGTGCTCCAGCCGTTGACGGGGTCAAACCACAGGTATTCCTTGTTGATGAGGTCTGCGCTGTGCTCTGGGCTGAGTTGGGTGTAGTCCCGCAGCAGGCAGGCGTCAGGCAGGCTGGGGTCGCTGCCGTAGGGCTGGCCTTTTGCCAGCCTGAAGGGGCCTAGTGTGTGGTAGCTGGGTTCGCTGTGGGCGTCACCTTCCCTGCCCTCGTGAAACACCAGGGGGTCTTGGCCATGCATGTCGGCAAAGACCCGTTGGGCCAGGCTGTCGCCTTGGGCGTAGTGCCGCGAGAACGCTGCGGGGTCGAGTTTCCAGTACCCGGGCTCGGCGGTCTCGCCTTGCCCGGTGCCAGGGACCCATTGACTGCCCGGGGTGTCGGGGCCGGGGCTCTGGGTGGCTTGGTCGAGTGCGTGCAGGTATTCGTTGCGCACGCCATCCTGGGCTTCTTGCAGTTGGGTCAGGCGCGCGCCCAGGTCGGGGCCAAAGCGCGCGAGGATGCCTTGGCCGACGTTGGTGTCGGTGTTCAGGGGGCGCAGGGGCGGGCCGTACTGGGCAATGATGTCCTGGTTGGCGGGCTCGGCCAGCAGCAGTTCCAGGGCAGCGATCTCGGTGGGGCTGGCGTTGGGGGCTGTGGCGCTAGCCGGGGCGGCGCTGCCTGTTTGCGGCGGCAGGTTCAGGCCTGCTGCGTTCTCCGGGGTGAGGAGCAGGGGCTTGGTGCTCACCAGGTCGATGCCCAAGCCCGCAGCATTCTCTGGAGTGACCGTGAGGGGCTTGGTGTGT
>NZ_JAMXAX010000022.1 GCF_023913775.1 Acidovorax facilis | reverse complement strand
GTGGGTACGCCGCGTCGCATATCTCGGTGTCTCTGAATCTTTGAGCATGGTGTCCACGATGGTTTACGTGCACACGATCTTGCGAGATGTCGCGGGACTGTTCAAGGTGGTACGGCTGGTCGCTTACGCTCAGGCTGCCGGATAGCATCCCGACTGCCGTACCGACCATAGCGCCGGTTGACGCGCCTCGCGTGTACACCTTCTCCAGGGTCACCTCCTTGATTGTTCCGTAACGCGAGCGATTGTTGGGTGAGCCCGCGCAGTTAGCCAAAGCAACGCACAGAGCCAGGACGAAAAACGTTTTGCGCATAAAAAATGCCGACAGTTGTTACTGCCGGCATTTGGGATGGAACACACCATTTGGTGCAATCGGTTCGACGGCGGCCGCTATGGGGCGTCAAATCAGCCCTCCTAGAAGGGCACATCCTCAACCGGCAAGATGGTCTGGCCGCGATAGCAATTATGCGATACGTACGAAAGGCGCTCGACGTCACCGTCAAACCCCTCAAGAGAGCTGTAGAGGTCGACGAAACCACCATCAGGCGGAACAGCTGGCGCGCATGCTGGCCTTGTAGCGCTACTGCGGTACTGCATCAGCACCAATTCCAGAATGATCGGCACCCACTGGCGACCTGATGAGCGAAATGATGGGCTGAGGCCCGCACGACGGAAAGCGATGACGCGGGCGAGCGAACGAACGGTTCCACATAGGTGAGGCCATCTTGTGCAACCACGGTATAGAACTTCATTGGAATCTCCAGAAAAACCTGCGCAAGCAGTACAGCCACACTTGCAGGAGACTTTGAGATAACTGCGCACAACAAATAGAATTGCATGAGGTAACAAATCAAAGGTGCTGAATGATTGCGATTGGGACAGAGCTGGACCTTGGCGGGCCCGGCGGATGGATTCCGTTTGAGCTTCCGCGGCGCGACACCAAAACCGCGCCTGAGCCTGCAGATGACTTGAAGGCTGTTGGCCCTGGACTGAAAACTGGCACAACCTGGCGCGCATCCGTGGCCGCCGGCGTGAGCGCGATGGTGGGCGTGGCCATCGGCGCGATCGGCCTCGCCGTGCTTACTCCGGCCGGTGAGCCGCTCATTGGCAGTGACAGTCGCCAGGTGCGGAACGTCGAGCATCTGCACGCGGAACAGGCCAGCGAAGCCAGCGCGGCGCGCAACAACGACGCTCTCGTTCTACCCGCAGCTTCGCGAGAATTGGCCGATGAGTCGATGCTCCGGACGGCCGAAGTTATCCGCGCCGCGATCAAGCGTGCCCAGGAGCGTGAGCGGGCAGGGGGGGCACCTTGAAAGCAAGCCCGATCCGATGGGACGCAACTGCCGATCGCCTTGGTGTTCGAGTACAGGCTGCCTTTCACTCGCCAAGAGCAATTGCCGGCTTCCCTCCAGTGAGGCGCGATCTCCCGATGCTCATTGGCCGTCTGCCAGTGCAGCTGTCGCTTTCTGGCGAGAGTGCCAGCCTTGGAGCTTGGCGGGCAGATCCCGAGGCCTTGTTTGAGCTGGGTGACGGCCTCATCGTCCTTTCAGGCAGCGGCCATGGCCCCGAGCACACATCCGATCTTTGGACGGCCCAATTCAGCTCGAGGGAGATGTGGCGGGCACTCGCAAACGCGATGGCGGTCTCTGCCACATTGAGGCGCCCGGCCATTGCAATTGCTCGGGCTGCAGGCGCTGTCTATATGTTGTCCCCAAGCACCGACGTGGTGCAGCGTATTGTCTTTGCCACCAGTTCCCGTGAGGGGCGGATCACCCTGGAACAATTGGAGCTAGCCTGCGATCCTGCTCGTGGTCAATACCTTGGCAGTTAACAATGTATTGTTACACCTTTGTCGGGAATGAGAAAGTATTGACTGCTACAATTCGTGACAATAACTCATAATTGTCATTTCGTTTGCTTCGAGGGACGCATGCTTTACGTTGTTGAGGTACCAAAAAAGGGATTGCCGAAGTGCTGGTCTGCACCAGACATGGAATCGTTCGTTGCCCAGGTTCAACTGGAGCGCAAGACGATTTGCCACGTGACTGATCGTGTGATGTTCGAGCGAATCACGGCTAAGGAATTGCTCGGGCGCCTCGGCAACCCAGCTCCAAGCGAACTCATTGGTACAGAGCAGGAATGGCTCTACGACGTGCTGATGGACCAGGGAATGCATGCAAAGCTTTATCGCGCCGATGCCTATACAAAGGATGACGGCACCTACTCGATAGAACCCATCAACGAGTACGAGGCCACACTGTCATGGCTTAGCGAAGGACTTGACACCATTTTGGTTTTTGAGTCGATTGAAGAGGCTCGCGCTGCTCTCTACGACATGCGGAATTGGCTCTTCTCGGGTGGGATGGAGGGCTTGACAGGGCTTGCAGACCTGCTGGAGGCGACCCCGAGCTCTGGCACTGCGCTCGGCAAGGCCGTGCTGCAGCAGTTCCAACTCTGTGCAGCAAGAACGTAACAAACAAAGCCCAAAGCGACACTATTTGATACGCGAAATCCCCTGTGATCTATAACAAATGGTATCATTTGCGGTACCATTTGTTTTCACGAGGGGTCGCGAGTGTCAGATCTTTCAGCAGTCCGGTCGGTTTTGTTCCTCAACGCGGGGTTGATGAGCACGAACCCACCGGCCAAGTATTCGCAAGCCAACGTCCGAAGCGTGGCCTCGTTCTTCCCGGGAGCTGCGCGACTCCTGGATCGATACGTACTTCAGGTCAGCAAACACCTCACCGACTGCGATCTGGTGCTGGTCGCAGAGCACGGCCATGGGAAAACGCATACATCCATCGCTCTAGTGCGCGAGATGGGCCATGCAGGGCTATCAGCAATCTACGTCACGGCGTATGACATGGTCCAGGCGCTTCTCGCGGAAGAGTCCCACCAAGGCAGCAGCCTCATGTCGCTCCTCTCGGAGTATGACTTCCTGATGGTCGACGACTTCGGGATGACACTGTTCCATGACCTAGACTTCGAGGCGGCGAATCGGTGCGTTGCGCAGGTCCTTGAAGCACGCTACGCCAACGGGAAGGTCACGGGATTTGCAACGTCCGTCAGGTCCCTCAGTGAATCAGACGTCTACGGGGTGGCAGGCACCCCGAGTGGGCGGATGCGACCCTTCAAGATCGAGTTGGACGCAGCCTAGACAGGCCGCCGTCAAGGGGTTTGATCCGTGGCAGTCCGCTTGGCCACGTCAGGAAACACAACATCCTTCGGCAACAAATGCTTCGCCAGCGAAACATGGGCCTTGCCAAAAGAAATGAAAGGTTTCACCACCAACCAGGCCGCAAATGTCCTCAGCTTCTCAGACACCAAAACCAGAATGCCGATAAAAATGAGCACAGTTACCAAAACGGCGTTGCTCGTGGAATCCGGGGACTGGGAAGCCATCGATACGGACGGCCCAAGTGCACACAATGCGAATAGGAAAGGTTTTGCAGCCAAGATTATTACTCCCGATCTTGAATTGTAGCACCGCACGAGTATTAATGGAGTTTAAGCCGGAAATGCAAGGAAGCAAACCAGCAAATGACAGTATCCCTGAGCCACTGGGCGATCTGGAAGCCGCAATGGACCGAATGGAGGGGGTGCGAAAAGAAGTCGATCAGCGCGTGAAGGAGTCGTACGACTCCATTCGCGAATCCATCGCCGAGCTGTCTAGACTACGAAAGCGCCCGCTCGCCGAGGTGATCCTAGAAATCGTCAAACCCTGGGAAAAGGAGATCATGTTCTCCCGGGTTCTCGCGATCCCAGCCAATAGACGCAAGTCGAAGGGCGAGCCTCGTTATCGCCATCCTCTGGACGCGAGTATCACGTGGTCTGGTGCCGGAAAGAGGCCTGAGTGGTTCATTGCCTACCGCAACAATGGCGGAAACGTCGAAGACCTCGCGATCTCTCCCGGGCAGTTATCCGCGCACTGAGCGCAAGTAGTGCTGTATCAACAACGGAGGGCTCCATGTCACTCGTACAAACAGCGCTGGATCTCAGCTATCCCGTTCGAAAGCAAGGACGCACGTTCGGGGGGCCGCGGTGCCCAACTTGTGGCATCGGAACCCCGCACTCCAATCGCTTCTGCATCTTTTTTGGGAAGGATGATAAGGAGCGTTGGAAATGCCAGGCATGCGGCAGTCATGGTGACATTGTGGATTTCATCGTAGCGGCCACCGGCTGCTCAACGGCAGATGCGTTCGCCCGAACGCGCAATGGGGTACGGTTCGCGCCCTCGGACGCGAAAGAGCCCTGTCCGCCGCAACGGCCATCTCGGCCGAGCAGCGCGATGTCTCGCTCGCATATCCAACTGCTGCGAGAGGGCCTATCGAAACATCCAGACGACAAGGTATTCGCATATCTGCGGGGACGTTGCATTTCTTCGGCCTCCATTGAGAAGATGGTGGAGGCAGACCAATTGCGATTTCTCCCGAGTGACGTGCATCTTGCTAGAAAGATGATCTTCGAAGTGCTTGGCGGTCAAGATGTAGCCGAGAACTGCGGATTACTGACAGCGCCAAAGAAATGGCCTGCGGCGGCCTTCAGACCCGTCGTGGGTATATTGCCCAAGGATTGTGCGGTAGAGTTCAGAATGGTCGAAGAATCAGAAACCTTTAAAAAGGCACTGAGATTTGGTTCTCTGAATTATCCATACTTCATCAAGGCGGAAAAGGAGGTCAAAATTGTCGAAGGCCTAATTGACGTCCTGTCCTGTATTGAGCTCGGTGAAACGAGATCGATCATGGGTATTCCTGGGACAAATTCATGGCAGGTTGAATGGTTTTCGAGCATGAAAGCACACGGCTACTCGACATTCCACACCGGCCTGGACAACGATGAACCAGGCAGGGACGCGATGGCGAAGATCTCTGGGGAGCTGGCAACCCTTGAGCTGAATGTCATCGACGATCCCGCACCCGCCGGGAACGACTGGAATGACTACCTCAAGACCCTGAGAGGGGCCTCAAGCCCATGACCAGCTTGCATCACACCAAAAGGCCCGCCCTGCGCGGGCCTTTTTCTTTGGCGCGAGTGCTGCAAAATTGTTATCACTAATTGTTTCGGTCGAGTCCTATTTGGTACAATCCGCGTACTAATAACGCCTTCTTCTTCCGAGGAGCCAACATGGCCGGTGCCAACGCAAACTTTCGCTTCGTCAATGCAATGCTCAACATTGGCTACCTGACAGGTGCCATCGTCATCACCGAAGAGCGCGACCGCTTCTATGTCCGCCAGACTGGCAACGAGCAGCTCGACATCCCGGTCTTCCTGCCGAACCTGGGCTACCGGATGCCGCCGCGCAATTCCATCAAAACGGTGGTGGTCCACTGCTACTCCCACATCACCGACTCGGGCACGAGCGTTAAGCCGGTCGTGGTCTCGGTCAGCGATCCGTCGGTGCTGACCATGCCACCGATGAGCAACTTCCTGCTTGGCTTCCGAAACAAAATCTCTTCCGAGAAGCTGGAGCATTTGATGGGCGAGATCAAGCTTCCGTACCACCGCGATGGCTCGATCAAGAAGGAGTTCTTGGATCTCCTCAAGGAGGAAAACAGTCAAGACGAGGCGATCTCGGCCATCATTGAAATGTACGAAATGACGCGCGGTAGCAACCGGACAGGCGCGCTGGACAACAACGGCAACCGAGTGATGATTGCAGGGTTCGTCGATCGCCGTTCCTACGTCCCGCCGAACGAGTACCAAGAGCATGGCCATGGGCGAGTCGACATTCGCCAGCACGAAGAACGGGACAAGTCGCTTCCCATTCGCCTGGTGGGTTCGCAAGTTCGACCCCAACTCGAGCGGGTAAAGCACCCTGGAGTGGCTATCAAGGTCGCGGGCAGGCTGCGTCGCAAGATCGTTCCCGCCCCTGACGGCCAGGGCATCATCAGCGACGTCGTGTACATCGAGACGGACCTGCTGCAGCGTGCCAATCAGGGGCAGGACATTCTTTCCGTGCCTGGTTGGATCACGACGTACCGCGACGAAATGTTGCGTCGCAGGGAGGCGGTCGCCAAACAATCCCCGGACACGGCGCCGATCGAAGGCGGCCCGACTGGAGGTAGTGACGAGGCCCTCGACAACGCTGGCTGAGGTTTTACATGGATTTGTCCACGTCTGGAGGGCCCGGAGATCTCGACGAACTGTCGGAGTTCGATGACGAGGCGGTGCCTGAAGATTTCGATCCGTTCGCGTTCGAGAACACGCTCACGCCAGCTGACAGCGAGATGGCCGAATTGTTCGACCGGGTTGCTGACGCTGCTGAAGATGACCGCCAGACCCCAGAGGTAACAGACGAGGACTACGAGCCCGAGACGCGTTGGATCGTCATGAGGCTCAAAAGGCACATTAAGGTGCTCACCTCCAAAGGTTCCAGCCAAGAATCCCGCTGGAGGGCGGTGCAATGGCTGTTTGTCAACGGGGCAAAAGACGCGAAGGGGGTGTCTTTCCACCTCTCCTGCGAAGCATTGAGCTGCAGGCCTGAGGTCGTCCAGCTGCGCACTATGTATGAACTCTGGCTGCGAGACGCGCCGCTTCACCGAAGCCTCCCTTTGCTCTCGGATCGAATCCCTGCGGAAATCGGCGACATGGTGTTTCATGCGTTCCCTCAGTACCGGAAAGCGGAGCAGGTCGCCGCGGATCTCTGGCAATACCCCGGGATGCCGTTTGCCGAAGCGGTCGAAGCGTGCCGAAGCCATGGGCAGGCTCCGCAGCTTCTCGACGAGATGATTGCGCGGGGTGTTGTGGGCGTCACGGGGACAGGCGATGCCATGCGCTGCTTTCTCATCGGCGCCAACCCTACACAGCTCTCTATCGCCAAGCGACGTGTGTTCACATGGCCAACGCTTTTCACCTGAGCCGCGACCCGGCTATACGGGCTGCCGTGCGCCGATCTGTACAGCTGGCTTGCTACAAGCGCGGCGCGATGCACCATGTAGACGACGTCGAGCAAGACACCTGGATCGAGCTGAGCAAGCACGAAATCGACGATCGCCCCCTTGCCGGCCTTGCATATCGCTGCGCATTTCTCATTGCTGGCGCACTCCGTCGAAAGTACGATGAACACCGCCCGGTCGTCCGAGACGATCCCGAAGGTGATCACGCACACGTCCTGGACGCCTTGCCTGCGCGGGATGACGTGGCAGTGGAGGTGGAACAGCACCTGGACTCAAGTAGGGCGTTCGCGACACTTTGCGATAGCGTGCGGGCGGCAGCTGGCGGGGACCTGGACTTCGAGACGCTCGCCCAAGAAGACGTCGCGCGCGCGGCCGCAGGCCGGGTGCGCAATCAGTATGGGAGCGGCAGCAAGGACCAGGCGGAGGTCTTCAAGGCCGTCCGCAAGCGCCATGGCTTGACACAGGCCGAGATGGCCGCCGCGCTCGGGGTCAAGAAGGCCACCTACATCTCCTACGAGCATGCGTGTGTTCAGCGCATTCCTGATGAGGTCATGCAACGAGTCGCGGCAATCGATGCGGCAACGCGGCATCCGTAGGGGCGGTTACTAGCCGCGGGTCGTCAATTCTCCCTGTACCGGCGAGGCCGGGTTCATAAACAGGAGAATTCATGATCTACGTAAACTTCAAGGCGCAGTCCGGCACACCTGACACCGCCGAATGGCACAAGTGGCGCCAGCGTGGGATAGGCGGCTCTGATGCAATCATCATCGCAGCCGCCGAAGGCCTGGTCGAACCCCCTTCGTGGGTCCGACACATCAACGCGCTGTTCTTCGAAAAGCGCGGCTATGACTGCTTCAAGGTGCAGACCAATGAGGCAATGCGGCGGGGCACTGAGCTTGAGCCAATAATCCGTGAACGCTTCGAACGGCGGACAGGCATTCCGCTGATGCCATCGTTCGGAGAGTGCGAGTTCAACCGGCGGATCCGTTCGTCGTTCGATGGTGTTTCCTTCGACGACCGAATCACCGAGATCAAGGGCAGCGAGAAGTGCTACCAGCGCGCATTGCTTCAGGAAATCCCGGAGTACTACACACCGCAGCTGGCACATCAGTTCCTGGTCTACCACGGCCACCCTGACACCTGGAGGCCCGATCTCGTGGGCTATTTCTGCGCTGGTCATCCCGAGCTCGAGGACATCGCCACGGTGACCTACAACTCTGGGCAGCTCCAGTTCCTTGCGCGAAAGTTGCTTGCGGCCGAGGAGCGATTCATCGACTCGTTGCGCAAGAACGTGGCGCCGGCGGGAGGCCCCCGGTTCATGGAGTTCATCGAGAAGATCGAACCTCTCATCCGAGAGAGGCTTGCCGCAGAAGAGTTGGTCCTTGGTTCGAAGCAAACTCTAGTCCAAGCCATGTCGGAGGGGCAACGCGTAGACGGCTTCCAGCTGAAGCAGGTTACGCCAAAGCCAAAGACGGACTGGCGCGCGATCATCGAGGAAGTGGGCGCCACAGAGGACGAGATCGACAGATACCGGAGCAAGCCGGTACTCGCCTTTAACTGTTCACGTGCCAAGCTTTTGGATGTGCCTCTGAAGGACGCGATTGGTATGTACCATGGCCAGGTGAAGCGGCTGGCGGAGGCGGAAACGCAGCTCAAACCGGTGCAGGAAGAGGCCAAGGTGCTCATGTCCAGCCTGGGCCTGGACCAACTGGTAGGGCCCTACTTCTCGGTGGTGACGCGGCGGGGTACCCCTGCCTACAAGCGGTGGTGGACAGAGCGAGGTATCGACAAGTCGATCATCGCCCGTCACACCACGGACGAAGAGTCCGAATCGAGCACGCTGGAAGCGCTCCCTGCGTGACAAGTTCTGATCGCGCAATACAAAAAGCCACCTTCGGGTGGCTTTTTTCATTCTCGGATCCCAGCTTGCACCTTATCGGCGTCGGCTGGGGGATTTTGGTACCAGGTAGTAGCTGCGTCCTTCATGCTCAGCAACGCTCGACCTTTGGGGCGGCAACATGTTCATTGCCTCCACCGCCTCGACAAGGAACAACGAGCCCATGTCTGTCCGAACCATCGGATTCGAGCCCGGGTTCGACGTCTGCCAGGCGAATAGCAGCGATGCGTCAAACACTAGCGGATCGCCTAGTGGGCCGCCCAGATCCTTCTTCTTTGAGGGACTCTTCCCGACGGTCGCCTGCCTCTTCACGAGTGCCCTCTGCACAAGCTGATCGTGTGATTCACCTTGGGACGGGAACACTGGCTCCGCGATAAACGATGGGTGCTTGGCCTCTTCGGAGTGTTCCACGTCGATGCTCGTGGCCAGGGCGATGATCGCCCGCCGTGCAACACTCGCAGAGGGCTCCTTCTTCACGAGGAAGATGGACGCAGATGGCGGATAGTATTTCCCCGCGTGCAGGCGGAACAGTGCCTGTTTGTCTTCCAGGACGCGGCAAATGCTCTGCTCGAAGATCGAGGCACAGTCCGCGCTGTGGAGCAGTTCTTCGGGCACAGGGTAGCCGTTCGCCTGAAGGCCCGCGATGATTTCGTCCATCATCAGGTAGGCCCAGTCTCCGAACCGATACGCCAGACCTCGTCCCCTGGGATTGCCGCTTCCATGTTGCGCCCCCTGCAGAAGAGCGAGCAGAGCTTCAAACCGAAGCCCATGGTCCATGCTTGGAGCCTCCCAGGAGCTCAACGTGTTGGAGATCGACTCGGCGTGTTGCGGTGGCGGTCCTGCTTGTCGTTGTGGCCCGGCTCGATAGGAGACTTCTGGCTCCACTTCCCGGCCGGCGAGCTCGCCCCACAACTCCGCACGGTCAGGCTCCACCATGGCGGCCGTGTCGAAATCCTGCATCGAGGCGGGCGCGGCAATGCCTTGTACACCGGTGGACTGATCCCAAGCGTGCACGGTACTTTGTGCGACGTCGGCTTCATCCATGGGCTTCTGAAAGGGAACAGGAATCGCAGGCTGTGCGTTCCCCAAAAGGGCAGGCTCGGCATTGTCAACCGGTCCTTGTGCGTCCTCACTTGTGCCAATGAGACGGCCCTTTGCCTCCTCAATCCCGGTGAGGTTGTCGACGCGATAGAGGAGTTCAGTGAGGCTTCGGGCTCGATCGTCGATCCTCGGCGTCCCGGGAATGCGGGAGATCTTGTGGTAGTAGCCCACTGCGATGAGGAGCCGCATCAGTTCCGCCGTGTCCAATCGCTCGCATTCTGGAAGCATCCTCAGAATTCGCGCGCCGATGGTGTCATGGTCCGCATGCACTTCGGTCCAGACACCAGCCTTTCCCTCTTGGTAGCAGATCGCTTTACCTATGTCGTGCGCGAATGCAGCGAGGGGTGGCAGCGGGTCGTCAGCGTCGAACGCGTGAGAAGGCTTGGACCGATCCAGAAGCTCGAACATCTTTGCCCCTGCCTTGTTGTGGTGCCCCGTGTATCTCCATTCCGCGCAATGACGGTGCATCATCAGAACCACGTTCTGCGAGTGGTCGATAAGACTGGCTCCCCCGTGGCCTTGAGGATGGAACGTTGCTGGCACGGACCGATTTGCCTGGAGGAACTCGGCACAGGCCGTCATGACCGCAGCATGGTCGGGGTGCGACGCCCTATATCGGTTCCACCATCCCCTCAGCTGCGGGTCCCACCACATTGTCATGTCGCCGATCCGCGCGCGCTTGACACACAGCTCTTGAGCCGGCGTTCCCGGAGTGGCCGCTAGGTAGAACCGTACTGTCGGCAAGGCACCCATCGAGTTCTTGATTTCGAAGCGCGTCTGGCCCGCTGCCCTTCCAAGTAGCCCCTTCCACTCGGAGTCGAATAGGTCGAAATCGGTGAACGAGAGGGCCGCGAACGCGCCCGCCGCGGCCATCACCATCAAGAAGAGCACCAGGGAGTAGATGAGGTCCAGTGGCTGATCAGAGAAGAGGGCGCCGGCAGACAGCGCGATGATGTTCCAGCCAATGAAAACGGAGACCAAGGCTCGCAGCATTCTTGCTCCTTACAGAGGACTAAGGCCGCGCCCGGCGCCACGCGAGGAGGTACCCCCTTGGCTCTCGGAAGAGGTCCACCGCTGTGGGTTCTTGTAGAAGTCCAGTCCCTTGACCGTAGGAGTCGCGAGGCGATTCACCGCGTACTGCCCGATGGATTTGTAGAAGTCTGCCGTGAAGTCGAACTTGGGAATCTTGATGTGGTAGATCTGCGAGTTGCCATACAGGACGAGTGCCTCGCCCTTGCCCAACTTCTGAAAGGTCGTCGGGTGGACCCGAGGTACACGCTCGGAGCGCTTCGTGATGCCCATGCCGTCCGAGCGGGTGCGATTCGCCGTGGAAAGCTGACCTTCGCTCGCGCCTGTCGCCGACGACCGGCTGCTGCTCACGCTGTAGGCCATTGCTTCCTCCTCTCCGAACATTGCCGAACCAGCCGCGACAGTCTCCTCTTCACCGAGCTTGAAGAAGATCTTTGTCCAGGTGTTCCCGACGACCATCGAGCGGAACTCCGGGCTCACGGAATCCAGGTTCGCAATGGTCTGAATGGCTGGGACCAGGGCTTGGTGCGCTGATCGACCTTGCTCGAACATCCGAGCCCACGATTGCGTGGCGTAGCTCCCCGCCTCGTCGAAGAGGCCAAGAGTTGGGGGCCATGGTCGCATATGCTTCGGAAGCTGCTGGATCCAGCTGATGGCGGTCCGATAGTCCCCGGTGAACATCTTCCCGAAGTTCGACGCCGCTTCGGCCTTTCCCATCGTGGGGAGGGCGACGTAGATGATCCTGTTCGCCATGATGTCTTCGAACAGGTTGCACTCCGGACTATAGGTGTTCGTGAACTGCCCAAAGCTGCCAGTCCCGAAGCCATATAGACGACCGCCAATCCCGCCGAATAGATCGCGCATCTTCTTCATGTCGAGGGTCGGATTGCCGCCAGCCTCTCGCGAGGCGACCTTGAACTGGTCTAGCCAGAGCTTGAACATCCGCCCGCCTTCGGAGTCCAGGTTCACTTGGCGCTCGAGGTGCATCATGGCCGCGGGCGACTGCAATGCAATGGCAAGGTCCAGAAAGTTGTACCCGATTCCCCGCATGCCGGCGATGTGCTGGTTTGCCGGAATGTCATTGAAAGCATTCACGAGGGTCGCGATGGCCTGATTCGCAGCCTGGCGATAGTAGTCGGTGCCAGGGCTTCCCTCGCTCGCGGGGATGAGCGACAGGACGCGGGAGGCGATCTCGTCCGGGTCCCCAAACAGGACCGGGTTGTAAGTGTTGGACAGGTTCGGGTCTCCAGCATGGATGACGCGTAGGTCCGCCGCTCGTCCGGCCCAGCAGGCCATCGCATAGATCTTCTGGAGATTGTCCGAGTCAATCTTTCCGTCCACGAAGACAACGCCGCCACCACGCGCTATCTGCTGGAGTGTGACCCACTCGGCAAGGACGGTCTTCCCGACACCTGATTGCCCTGCAATGAGCGCATGTCGCATCCAGTGCTCCCAGTCCACGGTCACAGGGCGGCCAGTGACGACGTCATAGCCAAGCATCATCCCGTCCCAGTCGTTCCATCGTGCGGGGGAGGGCAGATCTACATCCGAAAGGATATTCACCTTGGACTCGTGCGCCCGTCTTGGCGACAGCGCGACTTCGCGCATGGTCCGCCCCAGCCGCCATGCCCCAGCCGCTGAGAGGCCCATTGCCGATGCTCCAATCACACCGGCGGAAATAGCCGACGCAATCGGGGCACTTGCTGAGAGGCTGCTCACAAAGCTGCTGGCGAGTGATGCGATTCCGGGATTGGCCAGGGTCAGTCCTGCAGCGATAGATCCTGCCGTCAGCAGGTCTTCTCGCCCGCCGAACTCGATGACAGGGAGAAGCTCGCGAAGTGTGCGCTTGGGTTTCGACATGACTTCCTCAATCGGTGGACGTTTTTCCGGGAGAGGCGATGCAACGCTGGGCTAGCTGCATCACCGTTCTTGGCGTGTAGATGTCATCGAACAGCACGTCGGGTTCGTCGGCCGCGGCGGTGTTGAAGGTGAGGGTGCCGACATCGAAGATTCGGCCGATGAGCGACTGAGTCATGTTCACAGACCGCACGTCCCGCAACATCACGGTGGTCGTGCTCACGCTGAAGATGCCCTTTCGCGAGGTGACACGGCCATCCTCCAGGACGTAGAGGTGGGAATAGCGCCAATACAGGGCAGGTCCCGCGGCCAGCAGAGCGAGGCCGTTGAGCCAGTACACGACCGTCTCTTGCACCACGGGCGATGACCACGTGTCAAGGCCCACGTAGAGGGCCAGTGCCAGAAAGGCGAGTGAGCAGCCGATGTTCAGAACGTAGGTGCGCCAGGCCGGACGCAGGCGAAGTGGAAGCTTCTTCACTTGAGGCCTCCTGCGGCGATGGTCTTGCAAGGCGTGACGTATGCGGGTGTTGCTGCGTACAAGGTCTCCTCCAGCGCGACACATGCTTTGAGGCTCTCGGGAATGCCTCGCATCGCACCGTGGTGGTACCAGTAGTACGCCGCCCATGGGCTTTTGGCCTGTCCGTCCCAGCCGTGAAGGTAGGCGAAGGCTAGGTCATGAGCAGATTCCACGCTGCCTTGATTCAGGGCCATTGCGTAGAGCGCGGTGGCTGTCGGGCGCTCGTTGCGCTCGAAGGCCTGAGCAAGCGCGCGGCTGACTTCCGCGCTTCGATGACGCGCGGCGTAGCCAGCCGCCCACGCGGCCGCATCCTGGGAGTTGCCAAACCATGAGTAGATTTGCGGGATGGAGTCGCTTGCAACCAGCTCAGGCCTTCCTTCCAGGCGCGACACCCTTGCTTGGGGATCCGGGATCTCGCAGCCGATCTTCTTGAGAACTGCTGCTCGGGCCGACGCGTCGTACACGCCCGAGGCCTCGGCTCGATAAATGCGGTGCTGGTCCCCAAAGGACAAGCAAGGGGCGGGTGCCGTCGCACAACCCGTCAGCGCAACGGCGCAGAACGCTAAAAGAACAGGCAAGGCAGGGCGCATGAAGGCTCCTTGTTTAGGTGAAAGTAACGAAACAATTATACGTTTTGACGCAACAAACGCGAAAAACAGAGGTGATAACAAAATTGTTCTTGGTGTCAGGCCGCTGAATGGCGTAACATAACGCACCAAATGCACCAATCCTCCTTGCAAGACATGTTTGTTACCCACTGCTGGAAGGCTGCGGCCATCCTGATCCCGGTTTGCGCGCTGGTCGCCGGATGCTCGGCCCCGCTGCCGGCACGGCAAGAGGCCTACCGGCTTGCGGACATGGGGGGCGCGCCGGTCTATGGGCCACGAAACGCCGACCGCGTCGATGACCTCGCCATCGTCGTCTGGGACAAGCCCGTGCGTTACGTGAGAACCAAGCCTGGGAAGGCATCCGTCGGTTCGGCTGCGTTGTCGACGAAGCAGATCGCGCGCGTTGCCGTACGCCATGGCGAGGCGGACCTTCAAGGCGTCAAAACCACATCGCTCCTGCCAAAAGACGCGGAACGCTACTTGGTGGATTTCGTCGTCGCGACAGAGACCGACCTTGAGGGCATCGACAAGGCATGGGCAGAGCAGGTCTTGCCCAAGTTCCTGGCAGCGGGCTATCAGCGCGGGAAGTTCGTTGTGGCCGGAATGAAGGTAATGGCTACAGATAACCCAGTGATCGAGATAAGGGCAATTCTGCAATGAGAACTATCGATATCCCATCCGCGATCGTCGACGATCCTCCGCATATCCTCTTTTGGGAGGCCGATGAATTTATTCCGGCCCTCACAATTTTTGTGATTCTTTATCTCTGGGATATGACATTCCTTGCCATCGTGGCGTCGATAGCTTTCACAAAAGCATTCGCACGTGTTAAGGGATCGAATATGCGAGGCCTGTTGTTTCATATGCTGTGGTGGCCCGGGCTGATTCGGATGAACTCGGTTCACGACAGCGGCCTCAATCGACGATTCGACGACTAAAAATGGATTTCAAAAAATACGCACAAAACCTGAGCTGGATGCAGTTCGCACTGGCCGGTTCGCTTGCCACGAACGTGCTGCTCGCCATGGCCTCAGTGATATTTATGTTCTCCTACTCCTCACGAGAAGTTGTCACGCGTGTGATCCCTCCGCAAATGACGCAAGGGGCGGAGATTGGTTCCAGGGCGGCAAATGCCGAATACAAGAAGGCTTTCGGACTATTCTTTGTGAACCAAGTCGCAAATCTCCAGCCGCTCTCCGCGCCCGGAATTATCGACACGATGTCAACTTTTGTCTCGCCAGCGATATTTGGCGAGTTCCGAAGGCAAGCACTTGAAGTAATCAAGGATCCAGTCCTGAATGCGGCTGCAGTAAGCACTGACTTCTCACCTAGTCAAGTCCACTATGAAAAGGAGACTGATCGGGTGTTCGTGATTGGGACACTGCGGACAAAAGGAGCAGGCGTAGATAAGACGCGGAATATTGTCTATGAGCTAACCGTCGCAATTTCCGATGGCAGACCATGGATTACGCATTTCACGTCCTATGTAGGAAATATTCCACAGAGTCTCACCATTCTCATGGGGAAAGCGAAGAACAAGATCGAGGACATTGAACCGGCACGACAGCCTGTGCAGCGCCGAGAGGAAACTCCAGAGGCCCAGGCAGCCAGTGAAATCGACGCTCAGGGAATTATCGTGCAGCGCGACCTGCCCGTACGCAACCTGAAGGAGGCGATTCAAACCGAGTTGAAAGAAAAACCAGCAATTAAGGCCGATTAATGCCCATGTTCAATAGCAACAGAAAATTGTGGACTGCATTTGCCGCGCTGATTCTCAGTGCGTTTGCAAACACGTTATTCGCTCAACCAGGTCCAGGCGAGGAGGCGAAGGCTCCAGCGAAAGAAGGTGCAGTCTCGGTCAAGGGGGAGTCGAAGCAAACGGTCATCCAACGCGGCGCGCCCAGCGAAGCGTTGAAGGCAGCTGCCGACCTGCGCACCCGCGCGGGAATGGCACCGCCCCCAGAAGTCCGCGATATTCGCCTTCCGGGCTTGAAACCCGACGATCCACAATTCAAGCCCTTTGTCCTGCACACACGGGTGGGCGTGAATGAGATGGTGACGCTCTCGTCGGATTTTCTGAATCGAATCTCGACTCCGTTCGAAGATCCCATCGTGGTTGATATTACCGACCCGAAGTCCGAGAAACACAAGATCACGGGCAGCGAGGTGTATTACCTCCCCTCTGGTGTCGACCCCATCGGGATCTACATCTTTGACAAGGGCAACCCGACCCAGACCATCAGCCTGACGATTGTCCCAAGGGCAGGTATCCCGGGCCAGAACTTGCTGGTCAAGCTGGAGAACTTCCGGTCCGTCAGGCAGCTTTCGCTCGTGCCAGATGTTGGCCCCGTGGTGAAGCCTGCTTCCAACGACTTCGAGGCGATGCTGGCCTCGCTGGTGGTAGGCGCGATTCGAGGGAACGTCCCTGGATTCTCACCCGTGCCACTGGAAGTCGGCGAAGCACGCATTGATGACGTGCGCATCGTGCCGAACTTCGTCATGCAGGGCAGCTACCTGGACATCTATCGCTACAAGCTCACGAACGAAGGGACTGTCCCTATCGACATGAACGAGGGGGCGTTCTACCGCGAGGGCATCAAGGCTATCACCTTCTTTCCGCAAGTCTCGCTACAACCTGGGGAGTTCACGTACGCTTTTCTGATCAGTGAGAAGGCGACGGACTTCAGCAAGGACTTTGCTTCCGAAGAGCGGCCAGCTGGTCGGCGCACTTCGAAGTGACGGGAGCCCAGCATGGAAATTGACAAGCTGAAGGCCAAGCGCGTTCTCTACATCACCGCTGCCGTCATCGTTCTTTTTGGCGTTGCACTTCTGATGGCGGTCTGGGGCGACAAGAAGAAGCAGAAGAGCCCTTCCCTGAAGAAGCCGGAGGTGACTATCTATCGCGAGGGCGGGCTCACAGGCGTTGAGCAATTCACCTCGGACATGAACTCAGTCCGTAAGAGCCTCTCCGACCTGACAAAGATCGCTGAAAAGCAGCAGAGCTCCATGGAGACGCTCAATCAGCGGGTTTCCGAACTTGAGAAGCCACAGAGCCGTGCAAAACATGGCGATTCGCCTGATCGCGAACGGGACGCACCAGCTGAACGGGTGCCCGAGTTCAATGTCAAGCGCGAAACTCTCGATCTCAAGGCTGCCCCACCTCTCGCGCCACCTTTGCCGCGTCCTCTGGCTGGGGCCGGACCAATCGGCGCCCCGGCACCTGCCGTGCCGCCAGCCAGTGCTGCGGAAAAACCCGGGCAGCCAGCCGCAAGTGTGCAGCCGCGCCAGATCAATATCACCGATTCAAGTGGTCAAAGCTTCGACTTCAAGAAGGTGAAGGAAGAGAAGGCGCAGGCGTTTGAAGCCGCTTTTGACGCGAAGAAGGCGCAGAACGTGTTCATGCCCGTGGGCTCTATGTTCACGGCGGTGATGCTCACCGGCGCGTCCATGCCCACGTCGGCCGCAACACAAAAGAACCCGATTCCTATGGTGTTCCGCGTGAAGCGCGAGGCGATCCTTGCGAACTTCGCTTCCATCGACGTGCGCGACTGCTTTTTGCTGGCCTCCGGCTACGGGCAGATGGCCACTGAGCGCGTGATTCTTCGCGGCGAGGCACTGACCTGCGTGCGCCCTGACGGCGGTGTCCTGGAGACGCCCTTGTCTGCCTACATCGTCGGCTCAGATGGCCAAGTAGGTGTTGCGGGCCGCCTTACCAGCAAGCAGGGCCAGCTGATCGCAAATGCTCTCCTCGGCGGCACCATCTCTGGACTTGCGTCCCCACTCCAAAGGTCAAGAGTGCCTGCCCTCAACCTGGCACCTGGTGCAGGCTCGATCTACGAGGACGAGAGCATGGGCCAAGTGCTTCAAAGCGGCGTTGCTGGCGGGTTCTCCCAGACCACCAGTGCCATCGCAAAGCACTATTTGAAGCTCGCGGAAGAGACGTTCCCGGTCATCGACGTGGCTGCGGGCGAAGTGGTCACGGTGGTCGTGAGCCAGGGCGTACCCCTCCCGCTCAAAGGATCGACCTCGCTGAACCGAATCGCCTCCGACTCAGGCGATGGTGCGGTGAGAACCGCGCTGCACCGGCCGACATCGCAGCCGAAGGGTGGAGAAGCCGCGGCGCAAAAAGATCCTGCGAAGCAACCCCAGGCGCAGCCTGTCTGGCAATCCGGCGCAGCTTTTGGCACGCCGGAAAAAGATAGCTCCAAGCCAGAGTCGCTGAGCGACGACATCAATTCCGCAATACGAAATACCCTGGGGGCACTCAAGTGACAGAACAGAACAAACTCCATCGAATTGGCCTGGGCGCAGCATTGATCGCTGCTTCGGTAGCCACCGTCGGCTGCGCGTCCACCTTCAACGTCGGCGAGACCGAGTTCGCCTGCAAGAAGGAGGAGGGATGCCCGACGCCAATCGAGGTCTATGAGGCGACCCATGGAAACTCGTCCGAGGTACGCATGGGCCGCACGCCGAAGAGCTGGAAGGCCAGCTCCAGCGACGTTGTGCGATTCAACCAGGACACAAGGGCCAGCAAGGAGACACGCGGCCTGATTGACGCCACAGCCGTCAAGGTGCCGGGCGACAGGGCGGTTCGCCCCCTGCGGTCGGGATCGGAGGTAGCGCGGATCTGGATTGCACCCTGGATTGATGAGGCGGACAACCTTCACTGGGCACGCTACACCTTCGTCGAAATCTCGAAGCGCCGCTGGGAGGTTGGTGAGAAGGAGATCAGGAGCGGCGGAACCTCCGTGCCATTTGTGCAGATCCGCGGCGATCGCGAACCAGGGGTGCTGCGGAAATGAAAACTCCAATGGATACCTACTACGAACTCGCCTCCCGCGATCTGCGGGCGAACGCACGCTGGAAGACGATGCGCCGCCTCGCCTGGGGCGCTGTAGTGGCCGTGGTACTCACGCTCTGCGTACTGATCTTGTTCAGCGGAGAGAAGGACGATCAAAACGTCGTGCCAGTCGTCCGAATCACGGGCGAGATCGGCCCGGCACTCGACATTGACAGCCTGCATCGCCAAATTGAGCGCGCTATGGCCTCGTCGAAGAGCGGGATCATTCTCGCCATCGACTCGCCTGGTGGAGACCCCAATCACGCGGTGAGGATCAAACATCGCATCGCGTCGGTGGTTCGCGAGTTCCCCGAGAAGAAAGTGGTTGCCGTATGTGAGCGGCTGTGCGCGTCCGCCGGCTACATGATCGCCCTGGAAGGCTCTGTCATTGCGGCAGGTCCGTACTCGCTGGTGGGCTCGATTGGGGCGGTTCTGATGAACGGGAACTTCTCGGACCTCCTCAACAAGGTTGGAGTTACCTACAAGGCCTACGCATCGGGTCCCTACAAGGCGATGCTGAATCCCTACATCCCTTCGACTGCGGCAAACGAGGAGAAGGCGATGCAGATCGTGAAGACATTGGGCGCCAGATTCTCTTCGGAGGTCCGGGAACGAAGAAAGCTCTCCCCAGCCGCCGATATTGATGGTGGTGAAGTCTGGACCACTGATGTCGCCCTCGAGATGAAGCTCATTGACGAAGTGGCCGTGATCGAGGACGTTGCTGAAAAACACTTCGCGGGTGCTCGCCCTGTTGTTGTGAAGCGGGGCCGCTCGCTGCCCAGCGCTCTTCAGTCAGTGAATGAGTGGCTCGCTGGCCGCGTGAATCTGTTGTTCTAGGGGACGCACATGGAAGTAGTCAAATCGATCGCCATTGCACTGGCGGTGTACGTGGTGGTGTCTGTGTCCGTGTACTTTGGATACACGCGGATGAACCAAGATCACGCCGCGCCGGAAATCAAGATCGCAACGATCGACATCCGGAAAGTGAGCGACGAAATTTTCAAGAGCGGTGGCATTGGGTCTGCCGGCATCAGCGACGCGGCCCAGCTTTCCGACCGAATCCAACGTGCCTCCAAGTCACTGGCTGACCAGGGCTACTTGGTGGTTAACAAGCCGCTGATCCTGGCTGCGCCGGAGACTCTGGAAGTCTTTGACGCCACGGGCGATGTGGTGAAGGCAGTCCTGGGAGATCGCTAGATGGCCAAGCGAAACCGACCATCCGTCCACATCCCGGTCCTGGCATACGACTCTGACAACTATGTCTTTCAGTGCCGCGGGGGATACCTCGGCGTTTGCTGGGAATCTGCGCCCATGGTTGGTGCGGACGACCAGACTGCGGACATGTTGGCGAACGCATCGTCTCTGCAACTCCCGGCCGGCTCGTTCCTGCAGTTCAGCATGATCGGCCTCCCTCACATCAAGCAGTACACGACGTCCTACCTGAAGGTCAAGGCGGAGGGCATGCATCGTGTGGAGAGCTCCGAGACGCAACGGACGTTGCTGGAGGTGTCATCGCGTCGCGCAGCGTTCATCGAGGCTGGCGCGAAGGAGCCGCTGCTCCCAAGCTCAGGCCAGCTCATGCACGATCGGCGCCTGATCATCAGCCTCAAGATTCCAATCGCGGGCCTGAACCCGACCGAAAAGGAAGCCAAGTTTCTGTGCGACGTGAAGCTGAAGTACGAGGACAGTCTGCGTGCCGCAGGCATCTTCGGGCGGCCGATGCGCGGCAAGGACTATGTCGACCTAATTGCCTCGCTCTATAAGTCGGGGGAAGGCGCACAGAACATAGAAGTGGTCGACAACCTCACGCTTGACGAGCAGTGCTTCCAGCCAGGGGACCGCCTGGACACCGAGCTTGACAGACTGGTGCTGAACGAGGCGACCGACATCCGAGTGCTGGGGGTGAAAGCCCTTCCCAAGAGCGCCAGCCTCGCGCTGGGCTACATGATGCTGGGCGACTACCTCGGCAACAACAACCAGTTGCGGTGCCCGTACCTTCTCTCGCTGTCCATTCATTTTCCGGACCAGGCGAAGAAGAAGTCCGACATGAAGACCAAATCGGTCATCGCGAGCTACCAAGCCTTTGGCCCATTGCTGAAGTTCATTCCTCGCCTCGCCGCGAAGAAAAACAGCATGGACATCGTGATGGACTGCATCGAACGCGGTGAGCCCGTCATCGAGGCGAGCCTCGGTGTCGCGCTGATCCATTCAGACAGCGAACTACTTTCGGGCGCTACGGCAGCGCTGGCAACCTACTACGACTCGCTCAACATCACCATGCAGGAAGAGAAGGGAATTGTGCTCCCTGCATTCACCAACCTGCTTCCGCTGGCGCCTACCGCAGAGTCGGTCAAGAATCTGTTTCGGTACTCGACCATGGGCGTTAGCCATGCGCTGGCACTGGCCCCCCTGATGGGCGAGTGGAAGGGCACGGAGCGTGACAAGGCCGCGATGCTCTACGCGACGCGCCGTGGGCAGGTGGGCACTCTGGACTTTTACTCGGGCTCTGCAAACTACAACGCCGTGGTTTTTGCTGGATCAGGTGCCGGCAAGTCGTTCTGGGCCCAGCAAGTGGTCAGCGACTACCTGGCCGCGGGCGCCAAAGTCTGGACCATCGACGTCGGCCGAAGCTACTACAAGCAGTGCAAGGCCTACAAGGGCGAGTTCATTGACTTTCGGGCCGACTCTGGGATCTGCTTGAACCCATTCACGAACGTTGTCAAGATCGATGACGAGGTGACCCTCATTGGCGCACTGATCGAGAAGATGGCGGCGCCTGTGAAGGGCTTCGAAGACTTCCAGCGGTCGTCAGTTGAGCAGGGAATCAAGGCGGTGTGGGGGTCCCACGGGAATGCCTCGACCATCGACGACGTCGCCACCTACTTCCTGGAGCAGGACGACCCTCGCATCAGTGACATTGGCGCTCAACTCTTCTCGTTCACAAAGCAGGGCTCTATGGGCTCCTGGTTCAACGGGCGCGCGAACGTTGACCTTTCGAAGGATTTCGTCGTGTTGGAGCTCGAAGAGCTCAAGTCCAACAAAGTCCTCCAACAGGTGGTTCTGATGCAGGTGATCTCGGCGATTCAGCACGAGATGTACCTGGCCGGCAAGTCTCGGCCCTTGATCCTGCTGCTCGACGAGGCCTGGGACCTCCTCAAGGATCCCATTGTGGCGCGGTTCCTCGAAGACGCATGGCGTCGATTCCGCAAGTACGAAGGATGCGGGATCTTGATCACCCAAGATATTGCGGACCTGTACGAGTCGGCTTCGGGCCGTGCCATTGCCACGAACTCCGACTTCAAGATCGTGATGAAGCAGAACCCTGAATCAATTGCCCGCATCCAGGACTCCAAACAGCTCGTCCTGGGCGCAAACGTCTTCCAGCAAATGGGTTCCGTGCACACGGTACTCGGCAAGTACTCCGAGTTCATGGTGATCTGCTCCTCGGGGATCGGGATTTTTCGCTTGATCACCGATCGCTTCTCGCAGGTCCTCTTCTCCACCAAAGGACGGGAGCGTAGCCAGGTCATGGCCGACATCGATAACGGCAAACCTGCAGTCGACGCTGTGAACGACTACATCGCCGAGTACGGCTGAAAGGGCAAACATGTTGGGTCGAACAATTGTTTTCGTTGCGGTCGTCCTCACGGGTCTTTGGGCGGCGGCCGTCTTCAACGAGAAGGATGAATGCGCGAGGCTCGAGCGACTGCTCGCGGTCGTGGACATGCCAGTGGAGATCGCGCGCATGTTCAACGCCAGTGACTCGTCCTGGTCGGAGTTTCAGCACAAGGCCTCGCTGCAGGCCAGAGATGCGCTCCTGCCCGGTCGGGACTGCAAGTTCCTCGGTGCGCGCGAGAAGCAGTGGCAAGGAGAGGTGATGGAGCGCGTCACCAGCGGTGGGCTTCCACCCGAAGAGGCAGAGGTGATTCTCCGGGGGAAAAGCCGTGAGTAGAACGGCTGGGTCGTACATCCGCTGGACGCTCGCGCTTTCGGCTATCACCGGCGCCATCGGCGGCTCAATCCTTGCGTCCCCGTTCCGCCTTGGATTCGATGTGCAGAGGTTGTTGGGATTCCCAAGCTGTCTGCCGTCCTATGTGTACTTTCTGGACTACCGCAAACCCATCCGCGCGCCGAAGCGCGGCGACTACGCGGTCTTCAGCTATCCGGCTACCAACCTTGGAGTCGGGGCCCGAGAAGGGCAACGCGCCGTCAAGATCGTGGCGGCGCTACCCGGCGAGCTGGTGGAGATCGCGGGGACCGAGCTGTATATGCGTGGGGTGCCTTGGGCCTACGACCGACTGTGGCTGGCCAAGTCGATTTCTGGAAAAACTGTTGGGGATTTTGATGCGAAGTACAAAGTGCCAGAAGGCACCTGGTTTGCGTATGGCACCGAGAAGGAAAGCCTTGATAGCCGCTACTTTGGGCCTGTTGAGCAGTCTCGCATCGTCGGATACGCGAAACCCCTCTTTTGAGGAAACGGCTCGAATGGCCGCGTCGCAGTTCTCTGCGCCCATGCAGCCCTACATTGCGGAGCGCGAGCGCAACCTTGAGGGCACCGAAGAAATCGTGGTGTTGATCTCTTCCTCGATGCCTGCCGGTGCGCTACGGGCGCTGTTCGCCCAGGCGCACGAGTATGGCGCGGAGAAGGTTCGTTTTGCGGTCCGCGGGTTCGAACCGCGCCAGTTGGGCCGGACCATCGCGGGCTTCAGAGCTCACTTCCCCGACCCCGCATCAGAGTACGTTCTGATCGACGTGGATCCAAACGTCTTCCGCCAGGTCGAGGCGCAAGCCGTGCCCGTGTTCCTGGTCAAGGACAAGGAGAGCTGGTTTGAATCACGCGGAGAAATCAGCTTGTTTGGCGCTGTGGAGAACGTCCGCAAGCGCGGACCATTGCAAATCGGGCCGATGTACACCATCGCAGAACCTGACGTGCTGGACGTAATCCAGAAGGAGGGCTCAAAGCTGGACTGGGCCGGCATCCAGGCGAAACTTGCCGACAAGGCCTCTAGGGGCGAGGTTCGAGCTCAGTCCATGCTCCCGACGGCTGGAGAGACTAGACGCATCCGGCACTCTCCCCGCGTTGCGGTCCAGCAGGACGTGGTCGTGGTGGAGCAGGGAGGGTACAAGGTGCTCGCACCTGCAGGTGGCTTGGTCAATCCGCTGGCGCATTCGAAGTTCGACCGGACCGTGGTCGTGATCAACGGCCAGGACGCGAGCCAGATCGCTCTGGCGCGGTCATGGGTGAAGCAGTACGGCGCCCAGAGCGTGGACGTCTTCTTTGTGTCTTCGGCAGAGGTCCCACGTCTTCAGCAAGAGATCGGCGCCCCGGTATACCCGCTCTATGACTGGATGTCGGGCGCGTTCGGTGTAGAGGCCGTTCCAGCGCTCGTACGGCCGGAGGGGCAGGAACTGGTGATCCAGTACGTTCGGCCGGGGGATCGGCCATGAGCAAGATGCTTTCACACCTTTTCCGGTGCGTGGCGTTCGCCGTGCTGTTGGCCGCCACATCGAGCGCCTGGGCCGAGGCCCGCAGCACGATGTGCAACAACTACTCGATGCTCAAGAACATGTTCACTGACGTGTGTTGGAGCGGCATGTTCCCCATCCGCATCGCAGGTGCCACGATGATCTCCGGAAAGAGCGGGGTTCCCGAGGACGCCTACAAGAGCCCACTGTGCAAGTGCGGTGGGGACATTTCGAAAGGCCAGTTTCCGAAGATTGGGTTCTCCGTGGGATTCTGGGCTCCAGCCAAGGTCATTGACGTCACACGCCAGCCCATGTGTTTTGCCTCGCTTGGGGGAACGCGTGCGTCCATGCCCAGCATTGGCTGGTTCGGTTCTGGAAGCAACACCGGCCGGGCCGACCGCAGCAACGGCTTCTACAACTGGGTCGCATACAGCGCGCCTCTGATTTACATGATGCGGCTGCTCGATGAGAACGCCTGCGCGCCCGACGGATTGCTGGACTTCGACGTCATCAACATGAGTCCGCTGTTTCCGAACTGGAACGATGTTGTGGGGCGATACGCGGCGTTCATGAACCCTGAAAGCATGTTCCTTGGCACCGTGAGCGCGCTGGCCACCATGCCGATCGATTCGATGAGCACCATCGTTAATGACAAGCCCTTGAACTATCTGCACTGGGCAGCAGGGCAGTGGGGGATGCTCTATCCAATGACGGGCTTTGACGAGTCAAGCAGTACCTCGGACACCGTCCGCTTTTCCTCGCTGATCGCTGCGCGCTCGATGGCTCTGATGCACCGCCTCGGGCTGCTGCGCGGCACCGTCGGTGGGTCGAACATCTGCGAGCGCAAGGTGCAGCCCATCATGCGTAAGGATGCGTTCCGCTGGCAGATGGTCGCTCCATCACCCGAGTACAACACCATTCCTGGTGCGAGCGGAAACGGTGCCACCGTACGAATGATCGACCGGCCTCATGGTCGAGGAACCTGTACGCACCCGACGGGCCTGCCTACCCCCTTGTGGGGCATGTGGCGCAACGTTCCCGCCACCGGCGAAGACCACTCCTACATGATCTTTCAATACACCGACTGCTGTTTCGGTATTACCCCCGCTCCCTAAACCATGTGGCTCAAACTCACCGGAAGAATCCTGATAGCCGTTCTCGGGTTCAACTACAGCGTTGGCGCCCTTGCCCAGGCCGTGACCACGCGGATGGAGCAGTCCGCGCTCGATGCTGCTACGACCAAAGAACGAAACGTCACAGGCTGGATTGACCAACCTGCAACGCTCCCGGGGCCGACCTCGCCGAACGTCACGCCGTTGGCAGGTTCCGCGATCTACCGAGCGCCGACGGCGGGTGAGGTCAGCCTTGATCGCGCGGCTTCGACCAAGTGGTCCACCCAGTTTGCGCCCGCCTCGAAGGCCGCAACGCTGGACAGCGCCCAGTCAGGGCAGGACATGGCCTCGCAGTCACTGGATGCGCTGATGCCCAACCCGAATGCGGACTACAACCGTGCTCAGGATGGTGTGACATCGACCAGCAGCACGGGGAGAAAGGTCAATGTCAACGAGCTTTTTCCAAACTTTAACCAGACTGAGGCGAACGAGATGTCACAGATGGGGAAGGACACGTATGCCGACCCCACAAAGCTTGAGCCTTTGACGAAACAGAACTCTCGCAACCGTCGCAAGGATGGGTGCCGGAGGACCGAGTTCGTGTCGCTCTACAAGCAGCAGACGAGCTCAGCTCGCGCGGCCGATGCCAATCACCGGATCTACCGCATCACCTTCCAAGAAACCGAGAAGCGGGCTGTGGTGGGTGCCCCCGAGAAGAAGGCGTGCTTTCGCAACGGCAATCCGAACGCTGAGTGCGTCCAGGAGCCTTTATTCGACGTGGACACGAAGGCCTCGACCTACTCGCAAGGCCAAGTGCGGCTGCAGCTGCCGACCCTCGGCGCGAGCGCCAGTACCTGGCAGGACCAGGTCGACGAGGGACATGCGATTCGGTACGAGTACACGCCATTTTCAGCAGGCACGAAGTACAACTACTTCACATACAACCACAGGCTTTTCTTCGTGGTCAATGGTGCAATGCAGGATGCCACGCAGCATGTAGCGAGCTACGGGACGGCAAAGGACAAGTGGACGTCGGTCATCACCACGTCGGTTCCCCAGGGAACCAGCGAGGTGATCTTGCTTGCGGACTTGTACCGGACGGAGGTGAACTACTACGAGCCTCCGCCATCCGGATGCATGCCAGATCCCCCGACGACATGCGCAATCCCATCGCGAGGCGGGGACGTGATCAACTGGTGTCCTGGTGAGCGCGGTGCATCAGTGCTCGAAATGTATGACGATCGCCGGCAGGACACGGCCGCGAACACTGGGCACAAGTGGGTCAACGACGCGATCGCGAACACAGCACGGAACGACCACTCCAGCGACACTGGGCTTCAGGCGCAGATGGTGGGAAAGATGAACGCGTCCTCTGGCACGAAAGCCATGGAGCTGGTCAACTCGTGCAATCGGATCAGCGACGGCAGCTTCACGCAGAACGGCGGGAAGCCATACAACCGGGAGCAGGTCAACAACTGCGAGAAGATCATCAAAGAGGCCTTCACCCCGAACGGATGCTCTGGCATGCAGCGCCAGTTTGGACTCGCTGAGGTTGGGGATCATGTCTATCTGCGAGTCCGTGGGTGGAACAAGGTCAAGCTGCCAGTGCTGGACGCGCTCGGGAAGCCGACGGGCCAGTTCACGTACCGCAGGGACCCTGTCCCTGTGCAGGGTGCCGTCGCGAACATCGCGAGATTCCCGGTTCTGTCGCCCGCTCTTGACTGCCCGGATTGCAATACCGAGCCGGAGGAGGGCTACTACGTCGAATACATCCACTCTCCTTTCGGAGGTGACCCCAAGAAGACGGGCGTGAGCCGCATCCGAATGCTCGGGGGCACGGCGACCGCAAGCCACTTTGGTCGCCCTTCGGATGGCTGGCTCCCAGCTGTCAGCGCCACCGCAGACAGCTCGCGCACCGAAGTTGAGTTCGCTGCCGCCTTGCAAATGGTCACGGTGAATGAAATCACCGGTTGCAATGACTACCTCAAGATGGTTAGCGACAACCTATGCAAAAAGCCGACTATGGCGTGCACGGACCAACGCTCGACCGTGACGAGTGGTTCGGTGACGTTTGGCCACGGGCTAGCGACTTCGGGATTCATTGACATGCTGAGCCCTTGGCTCAAGGGTTCCGCGTCCTTCCCGGACTACGCCGAGGCAGGCCCATCAGCTCCAAATGCGAGCGACAGTGAAGACTGGTTCGGCCTGGACAAGATGTGCTGGGGAGCCAAGGGCGGCCCGCTGCTGCAGTGCGGGAAGATGGAAGGCGAGGGAGTCCAGTTTGACGAAATCACGGAGGGCGACAAGGTCTACCAGAGCAACTGCGCATACGCGGAAAACGTCGACGGAAAGAAGCTCTCCCAGTGCCGCCCGCTGCCGGCGTTCAGCGTTTGCGCGGACCAGCGGTTCGTCGGCTTGTTCTCGGGGATTTGCTATGTGGAAAACAAGGCATTCGACTGCGGGGAGCAGGCTCCGGGAAACTGGACCACCGACACCGAGAACCAGGTTGATGTTTGTCAGGGCACGCTGCGGTGCGTAGGCACCGAGTGCACGCGGCCCAATCTGACAGGCTCGTCCAAAGCTGACTTCGCGACAGCGGCCAGTGGCATGGAAGCGCTCAACATGATGAAGTACGACATGGTGTGCGCGGAGACTGGAAAACCGCCTGCATCGCTCACGGAAACCTGCACGCTGTCCATTTTTGGCGGGAAACAGTACTACTGCTCCTATACCGTCGGTAGCGGGAAGGTGATCACCGATGTGGCACTGGTAGATGGGAACTGCTGCCGTCAGGCCCGAAAGGACGTGAAGAACGAGGCACCCAACTGGATGCAGTACCTGCAGGGCTACTACATCGTCAAGAAGATCGGCGAGAACTCGATCACCCAAAGCTACCTTGCCAACACTGGGATCAAGGATGTCTACAACAACGCTGGGCGCTTCTACGGAGAGGTTTCCGATCAGATCACTGCGCCGTTTCACGATCTCTATGACAAGGGCTCGGCCTTCATCAACGACTCCATCGTAAAGCCGGTGAGCAGCGGTCTCGATCGATTCTTTGGGGCATCGGGTTCGTCCACCACCATTCCTGCGGAAGCCGCGGCCGATGGAGTCACGAAGCTCCCAGCAGCTCAGTCCTACTTCGGGAAGTTCGGCAGTGCGTTGAAGAGCTTCCAGCAGGAGCTGATGAAGCGTGCTTTTGAGTTTGTGAATGCAATCAGCCCAGAGCTGGCGAATGCCATCTTCATGGTCGGTCCGGACAAGGTCATCACGCTCACTCCCGGGTTTGAATTGGCGATGAATTCGTACTTGATCTTCCGCCTTATCGTTCAGATCATCTTTGCCTGCAAGACGCCGGAGTACGAGTGGGCGGCAAATGAAAAATGGCGATTGTGTTCGTTCGCGGGGACTTGTTGCTCTAAGAAAGTAGCATTTCTGGGTTGCATCCAGAAACGTGATTTGTACTGCTGCTACAAGTCCATTGCAGCGCGAGTGATCGCGACAGAGATCTTGCGGAAAGGGTTGATTCCTGGCCGTTCGGGGTACCAGGTTCAGGGGTGTTCTGTGAACTGCAGCGGGTTCACGCCTCAGGAGCTGGGCCAGGTGGACTGGGCGCAGGTCGATTTGATGGAGTGGACCGATTCCTTGATCGAGTCTGGACTCATCAACCCGCAAAGCCCGGAGTCGCGCTACGGGGTGCAAGGCAATGAAATTGATCTGAGCCGCTCGCTCGCCATCGAAGACTCCACCGCTGACATCGATCGCACAGTGCCTGCGGTCAAGACCGTTGATCTGCTCAAGGAAAACAGTTCTGAGCTGCTCGACATGTCCCGCGCTGTAGATCAGTTCGAGAACTGCTACGACCCGAATGACAAATCGAAGATGCCTTCATCGTATGCAGCTTGCAAACCAGCGGAAAAGTAGGAGGACGTGTGGAAGTTGTGGGCGCATTGATCTTGATCGTGATCGCAGTAGCCATCGTGGCCTTGAAGAAGGCGTTCGATGGGGATGAGGACGATGAGGAGTACGTCGCCCGGCAGCGGCGGCGGAGAAAGCAGCGCCGGGCCCGGCGGCGCGACGTCGATGAGGGAACGCATGATGTGCATCGGATTGGTCAGACGAATCTTGAGAACGTGCCGTTGTTTGAGCGGTATGGCGGCGGCGGCAACTCTGGGCCTAGCTCTGGGCCCGGCCAGTAGCGCGAACGCTCAGACGGGGATACCGACGGACCGGATAGGTGGGAGGCAGGAGGCGACCCACCCTCTTTGCGGTCTCTCGCGCGCTCAGGACAGGAAGAATCGCCTCGCCTGGCTTGACGGGATTTCTCGCCGGGAACCTGCTCACCTGCTGATCCATGCCGAGAATATCTACACGGGCCAGCTTGACTTGCCGATGCGCTCGCTGCAGTCCGCGCTAGAGGAGTCAGCACGGCAGGGCGTTCCGCAGGCGCAGTACAACCTGCTGTTCCTGGTCTACAGCCGCTGGGTGGCTGGCGAGCAGGTTACCGAGCAGGAGGTTGCCGATGCGCTTGCAAAGGTCCAGATCGGCACGTTCCGCGGTCAGCTGGCGTTCAAGATGGGGTACATCTACTCCTTGTTGCGCGAGCACGTGCTCCAAGTCACGGACGGGCCGACGCTGGAGGGCTATCGCTTGGCGGCCGGCTATGGGAACGCTGACGCGGCGTATCGCTATGTGGTGGGAGTGCTGCAGCACCGGTCTGAACAGGTGGCTGCCGATCCTGAGCTTCGCCGATATCTGAAAAAACTGGTGAACACCTTGAGCGGGAGATCGTCGCAGCTGATGGCGCTGCGGGGCGTCCTTTGGAAAACAGGGTTCTTTGAGGGCACCCCGCAGGCTCGCGCCTACTATGGCCAGCTGTACAAGCGAGTGAGTGAGCTGATGGGCGCGCGTGCGGCAGGAAATCAGGGTGCTGCAGCCCGATCAGTAACAAAAGTGGACAGAGATGCGGAAAGGCTAATTCAAGTACAGCATTTGATAAGCGCAACAATTACGGTAGACTACGAATTCGTTTGTCAGCAATGATCCATGCGTTTACTATCCTATTTGTTACCGGCAGCAATGCTGGTGACCGCGAGCTTCGTGTCCGCGGCCGATCAGCCTTTTCTGACTGACAAGGCCCGCGGCTGGTTCTGGTACGAAAAGCAGCCGGACCCCCCGCCTCCTAAGGAGAAGGAGCAGAAGCCACCACCGCCGGTTGCCGCCGTACCCGCCAAGGCTGCTTCCAGCCCAGCAGCGCCGGCGCAACCTGGTCCATCCACGTTCTCGGTCAAGTGGTTCCAGCAGAACTACTCCAAGGTCATGGAGGATGCGATCGACGACCCTACCGACGCCAAGATGGACAAGTACCGCTACGTCACCCGTGTAATGGTGGACAAGGCGACAAACTTCTCTCACAAGTTCCAGGAGCGTGCTGTCCTGGATGCCGCGCTCGACGAAACAAATCGCTTCCCCATCAGCAGTGCGATGCGGTCGGACTTCTACCGCCAGATCAACCAGAACAAAGCGCACTATATGCGCCAGTTGGCGGACCGGGCCGGGCTCTGGGTGTTCCTGGACGCGGAGTGCAGCTTCTGTGAGAGGCAGTACCCCATCGTCAAGCGGATGGCCAAGGAGCATGGGCTCTATGTGATCTTCATCACCAAGCAGGGCGGTCCCATCTTTGACATGAGGTCAGACGACGAGGTCCTGCCGGACGCCGGGCACAGCAAGGTAATGCAGGTTTCTGTGTACCCGGCAACTGTCCTGGTGGCGCCCCCTGACAAGCACGTCGTGGTGTCCCAGGGCATGCTGTCGGAAGACCTGATCGTAGACCGCGTGCTGTTGGCCGCGAAGCACATCGGGCTGCTGGATGAAGGTCAGTATGCCGAGGTGAATCCGAACTACTCCGGCCTCCTCTCGCCACAGCAGATCTCAAAGCTCGGTATGGTGGACTTCTCGGACCCATTCTTCACTAGGAAGATTCGGGACGCCGTAGTGGCGAAGTCCGCCGACCTCTCGCGCTCGAGGGTGAACCATGAAAAAACTCGCTAGCGCGATGCTCGCGTGCGGGATCCTCTTCGTGGCACCCGTGGCCTGGGCCAGGATTGACGAGTGTCTGCGCAGCGCGGCCGCCTACCAGCAAGTTCCGCACGAGTGGCTCGTGGCCATTGCGAAGACCGAGTCGAACTTCAATCCTGCGGCGGTCAACCGCAACAGAAACGGAACCACGGACCACGGGCTTTTGCAGGTGAACTCCGTGTGGCTGGGGACGCTTGCGAAATTTGGAATCACCGAGCCGGACCTGTATGACCCATGCATCAATGCTCAGGTAGGCGCCTGGATCCTGGCCCAGAACATCCGGCAGTTTGGTTTTACCAACGAGGCGATTGGGTCATACAACACCGGGCCCAACGGAAAACCTGCCGCCAAGCTCATCTACGTACAGAAGGTTGTGAAGTCATGGAACAAGCTACAGCGACGCGGCGCGTCCGGGAAGTAGACGAACAGCCGCTGCAGTTCATCTCTACGTCCAATAGCGATGCTCCAGCTGTGGACCTGTTGAACAAGCTCATGTCGATCGCCATCGATCACGAAGTATCCGATATCCATTTCGAGTGGTTCGAGACGGAGATGATCGTCCGGTTTCGCCACAACGGAGATCTGCAGGAAGTTCGGAGAGTGAGTCTGGAGATGGCGTCCAGCTTCAACGACAAGATCCGCATGAAGGCGCGATTCTCGATGGTGGAACGCCAACTGCCACACGATGGAAAGATCCGCTTCAAGTCGTTGGAGTCCGGAAAAGTGGTGGACCTGCGGATCTCGATTCTGCCTACCACCCACGGTGACTCAATTGTCTGCCGCGTGCTGGACGGCGCCAAGAACCTCCAGACTCTTGATGCTATCGAGATGGATGCCGATATCAAGGAGGCGATGCGCGACGTCATTTCCAAGCCTCAAGGTCTCTTTCTGGTGACAGGGCCCACGGGGTCGGGAAAGACGACGACCTTGTACGGAATCATCCTGACGCTTCGAACCCCCTTGAACAAGATCAACACGGTCGAGGACCCGGTGGAGTATCAACTCGACGGGATCTGCCAGTCGGAAGTCAACCTGAAGATGGGTTTCGCGCAGGCCCTGCGCTCCATGCTCCGCCAGGACCCGGACGTCATCCTGGTCGGGGAAATCCGCGACGGAGAGACGGCGGGTGTTGCTGTCCAGGCCGCGCTCACTGGCCACCTCGTGCTCTCGACATTGCATACGAACAGCGCAGTGATCACGCTGTCGCGGCTTCTAGACCTCCAGGTCAATCCGAACGCGTTGGCGGCGGGACTGGGCGCGGTCTGTGCACAGCGGCTTATCCCGATTCTCTGTGAACACTGCCGGGAGCCCTATGAGCCGGATGATTTTGAGCGATCGCACCTGGTGCGTCATGGGGTCGAGGCCCCTTCGCTCATCTATCGCGCGCATGGTGCGGGATGTGAACACTGCATCGCGGGCTACCGCAGCCGCAAGGCTGTCATCGAAATGTTCACGGCGACGCCAGCGGTGCGGATTGCGATCGAAGCGTCTGACATTCACGCACTGCGCAAGGCCGCCGAAGCGCAGCCCTACTACCGAACCCTGGAGACCGCCGCAGTGCGAGAAGTCGCGCGCGGGGTCACATCATTTGAAGGAGCAAATCGTGCAGTTGGAACCTAACCCTTCTTCTCCCACGCGCAGGGCCTTGCTGGGTCTCGCTGCAGCGCTGCCTGTCGCTGCGCTTGCCCAGAAAGCGTCGATGCCCGATGTGGGCGGTACCAAGCCATACAAGGTGCTGCGCAATCCGGTCGCCAATGACAAGCTGCGCGTCCGGGAGTTCATCAGCTACGCGTGCCCGGCATGCCAGCGATACCACGCCGGCATCGCGCAATGGGCCGAGTCACTACCGCGCACGCTCAGCTTTGTCGTGAACCCTGTGATCCTGAATGCATCCAGCCAGGCGGAAATCACGCTGATGTCGGCCAGGGTTGCGCTGGGGAAGCTGGCGCCCGGCACGATGGCGAAATTCGATGCGGATGCGCTTGAGCTGATGCAGGCCAAGGGGAATAGCCCGTCGCTCGCAGACATCGAAGGGGTCGTCTCTCGCTATGGGGATGCCGGGAAGGCGCTGGTGGTGATGCGCCAGAAGCAGACCTTGGCGCAAATCGAACAGTGGCTTGACGCGGCTGGGCGCTATGAGGTTCTGAAAACCCCCTCCCTCGGCGTCCTGGGCCAGTTCGTCGTGACGCCGGAAGACGCGGCAGCGCGGGCAGAACTGTTCTTCGGATTGCTCAACGGTCTTATCAGCCAATCCATCAAGGCCTGAATTGTGAAAAAACTCATCACCACCATTTCGCTCGCAGTAGCTGTCCTGGCTACCTCGCTTCCTTCGTTCGGGGGCCAGAAGCTGAAGATCGAGACTCCACCAGATGTTGCGGTGGATGACGCCTGGATCAACAAGGTCGAGCAGTTGGAGAAGCTGCTCTCGAACTCAGCGGTAGGGAAGGTCAGCGACATCCGGCTGCTTTCTACCCTGGATACACCCATCAAAGGTCTGAAGGCGGTTGTCTATGAAGCCATGATAGAAAACCCGGCCAACGGGCAGCGAAAGCCCGAGCGTCTCGTTCTCTACTCGGATACCTCGGGCCGCTACGCCGTCGTGGGTTCCGTGGTGGACATGAAAGAGGGCAAGGACCTCGGCAGCACATTCATGAGAGAGCAGGCCGGCAACACAATGTCGCCTGCGCTGCTGGAGAAGGCCGAGCTCGCGCCCGGTACCGGCAGCCGTCGAATCGTCCTTGTTTTGGATCTCGGGCAGCCTCAGGGGCGTCAGTTCCTCAGCGAGCTGCTGCAGCGCTACACCGCTATGAAGAGCAAGGCAGGGGTGGACATGGCACTTGTCTCCGATGCCCAGAAGGAAATCAACGTTGGCGCGCAGGCCGTCCTTATGGGCGCTGCCGGCACCACGCGGATGCTCCCTTGGCTCGCGGAGTGGCTTCGTGACGGCGAGAAGGCGTCCTTTGTGGACAAGAACCGTCTGCGCAACGATGCCGTGGTCAAGGCAACGCTTGGCAAGGGCATCTTCGCCATCGACAAGAACTCCAGGATGGCCGTCGAGTCGGGAATCGACCGGCTCCCTCTGATCTTCGTGAACGACAAGGGCCGGTACAGCACGTTCAAGCCTCCCCAGTCTGAAGCCGATTGGAAGGCGCTGCTCGGCGACTGAGTTTGCTGTTGATCCGTACAGCAAAGCAAAATCCCGCATATGCCATCCGATCTCATCACCCAAAGCGCCATTGCACTGTCCGGCCCGGCCGCGATCTGGCTTTCGCAGGCTCGCAGCTTGCAGTTGCGCAGATGGGCAAGTGTCATCGGGGCGTGTAGCCAGCCATTCTGGTTCCTTGCGCTCAAAGATAGCGATCAATGGGGGATCATCGTCGTGTCCGTCGTCAGTGCTTTGGGCTGGATGTGGGGGATATGGGTGTACTGGATAGCGCCGGCGCCACCAGCCGGTGGGGCACCGTCGGGCTGCCGCCAGAAAGCCGGATTGGCTGAACCCCAAAGGCCCATTTTCCGACGCAATCGTAGCGCTGAGACCATGGCGCAGTCCCGTGGAGATGGGCGAACGAGCGCGAATGGTGAAGTACAGCGAGCTACGGGAAATTGAGGCAGCGATACCGTACGCGATGCGCGCGATCTTGCCCACGATGCACGCTCAGCATGCGAGGGCGCGGCATGTGGTAGCTGCAACTCAGACCGTCGGGTTCGGGAAAGGATACTTGTGAGGCTGGATCCGCGCCAACTCCTGCTCTGTGGCGGGGGTCACGGAGGCCGTCAAGCCAACTCGCAGGTTACCCCTCCGAAGAATGGAGGGCTCAATAAGCTGAAAACCACGCGAATCCTTCGACTGGTAGTAGCGGAAGATCCAGTACGCAACTAGATCAGCCAGCTGAATGAGTCGCGATGCCTTGGAATCAAGGAATAGAGGGACTTCTGCAAAGTTGCGCAGCCGTCCCAGCGCATGCCCCTCGTGCTTAAACAAGGAAGAAAGCGCCTGTAGCTTCTGCTCGTAGGATGCCTTGTCGCATACCACAAGCCCACGTTGTGGATCTCTGCGTCTTGTCCACATGTCGGCGAGGTATTGGTCAAACTGGTGCGCGACAGCTTCAAAGGAGCGCTCAAGAATCTGGTCCTGGGGCAGCGTCGACTTCTCGATCACGGACGCAAAAACTCTGAGCTGGAGTTGCGCGTTGCCGAGCAACGACAGGACATCTACCAGGGCCTGCACGCGGTCAGCTGGGGGCACTCCCGACCAGTCGTCCCTCGCCGAGTACATCGGCGAGCCGTGGAACTCGATGGCGGACGGGTCATGTGGACTGAAGCGCGCAGCGATCGGATTGATGCGCGATTCAACCCAGTGCGTCGACCGCTCGAACACAGCAACGCCTGCCAAGACGAAGAACTGGGTGCTGGGGTCATGTGGGTGACCCGACTCGTCAAGATACAGTAGATGCACGGGACTCCTCGGAAACGAAAACGGGCTGCGAAGTCGCAGCCCGTATGAAATGGTAAGCCGAGTGGAACAATCGCCCAACGCACCGTTATCGACAGCGCTCTCGACTCCTAAGCATTTTACCGCACTTCTTTGGGGACGTGCCAAGGCGCTGAAGGTTGGGGCAAGCGTCCCTATCGCTTGCTCGACGAACGGGCCGATTTGGCAATGGCGTCCTCGATTTCCGGCCACCAGTCGTCGATTCGATTCTGTGCCGCCAGGATGTCGCGCAGCTTGGCATGCGTGGTGATGACCACCTCTCCAAAATACCCGGAACCCGTCCCGAGATGCACCCAAGCCGCATTCAGCGGTGAAACGAAGAACACGTCGTTGACACCGGCCTCGTCCGATGCAACTTTCACGTGGGCTGGCCAGCGACCTTGCAGCAATTTGAGTGCGGCAGGGAGGTGTTCTCGACGTATCACATACCTTGCATACGTGGCCTTTCCACCCGTCGTCGCAATCATGGCCACGTTCGCCTGCAGTTCCCCGAGGGGCAGGGCAAAGGCCCGCACAACCACGGCCTGCGTGCCATAGTCGCCGCCAGGTCGGAGCTCGACCCGGGCGCCGTCCCCCACTGCGGCCACGATGCCTTGCATGGTTCGAACGGCCTCCGACTCCGGTGTGTGCCCCATGGTTAGCCGATCGATTGCCTGTGCCTGGCACAGCCCGGCGGCCAAGAAGAGCGGTACAGCGAAGAAGCATTGGAATTTGTACATATTGGTTCCGGGAAACAAAATGGGGCGCCGAAGCGCCCCTGGGGAGGAGGGTAGGCGTGGAGCGCGCCTCAGATCGGCACAACGATGGAATGGCCCACCGTGATCACCCCATCGATCGCGCCGGGGCCGAAGCCCGCCACGAGTGCCATGGACACGCCGACCACAGCGGCCATGACCGACTGCTTGATCACGCCGATGCCCAAACCCACCAGCAGGCTGGAAATGGCCAGGGTTTTGCCCAGCACACCGTTGGTCCAGCCCGAGATTTGGTCATAGACCGTCTGGAACTCGGTGCCACCGGCTCCGGCGTGCGCCACAGTGGCCGCGCCCTGAGCGAGCGCCAGCACAACGACTGCCCGACCGGGCTTCATGACTGCGCTGCTCAGGGGGCCGAAAACAACCTTTGCGCGCGCCCGGGCCGCGCTCATCCACGTACTTTGCATATCTAACTCCTACGAATTGGTTTGACTTGCCAATTTGTTTTGGCGGCGCTAGTATGTAACAAATCATGCCAAAAGTCTAATTGTTGCTTTTGTTTTGTTGCAAAACAAAAGCGGGCATGTGTTTCAAGGCACTTCAGATGACTCAAAAAACCCGCAAGCTGGCGATACGCCTCGTCTCCGCCGTCCTCGCCAGCACAATGGCCGTGACCTCCATGCCCGCAAATGCTGGCCTCAAAGAGGCCGTTCGCGGGATGTACATGTCCTCAGTGACAGATCCCCAGGCAGTAAGCACGCTGCGCGCCAATGGGTTCTACGGAGGGCAAGTTTCGGTCCGACCGATCACGCAGAACTTCACAGTCATCCAGTTTTCCCGGCCAAAGATCGATGCAGGCTGTGGCGGGATCGATGCGTTCTTCGGAAGCTTTAGCTTCATCAATGGCGAACAGTTCCAGCAGCTGATCCGCTCCATCATCGCGGTGGCGCCAGCGTTTGCCCTCAGGGCCGCCATCAAGGGAATGTGCGACAGCTGCGACGCCATCCTCTCTGAGCTTGAGGCCGCAATCCGCGAGATTAACGCCATGGCCCAGAACACCTGCGCCATCGCGAACGCGATGTTCGACAAGGATTCCTCGGACCGCGAGGCGCTCAGCACGCGGTGGCACAACGTCATGACCCACGCGTCAAACGCCTGGAGTCAAACCTCGGATGCCCTCGCGGGCCGGGCGAAAGCGAGCGCCACCACCCAGAAAGAGCAGGCCAAGGCGATTGCGACAGGCGACAACGCACCGGTCAAGATGACCGGGAACATCGTCTTCCAGGCCTTCAAGAACAACGATCAGCACGCCAACGTCTTGCGCGGCTACATGTCCGATGCCCAGGCCACGATGCTCCTGCTGTCCCTGTATGGGACATACGTCTTCCCGTCTGCAGACTCGGACCTCAATCCAAGTCGGGCAAGCGAGCCCTGCGGAACGGGCTCCTCCGAGCTGCGCTGCCTCAATTCGATTCCCTACGCGGCCCCAACCATCACTATCGATGAACTGCTGGAACCGAAAACGGCGACCAGCAGCACTGGACTCGAGGTCTGGAGCTGCAGCGACATTTCCACCAGCTGCATCAAGCTGAGCAAGAGCTCGCTCACGCACGCGGAGTGGCCGGGCGTCGCGGCAATGGTCAACCGCGCATTGTTTGGAACTGAGGACGTAACCACGATCAGCTCCATCCTCCCGGGTTCCATCGTCCACTCTGCCCTCTATGGTGGCGGCAGCGGCATGACGCCCGAGGCGCAGGCCATAGCCCGCGTGATGCCCGGCAACATCCTGCACATGGTGAAGGAAGCAAATCGAGCCGGTGGCGCTGGCTTCGCGACCACCATCGCGCTGAAGTACGCCCGAGGGGTGACGATCCACCTACGGTTCCAGCTTGCCAACAGCATCCGTCAAGTGATGGCCCGGACCCTCAACGACACGCGGGACCAATCGGCGCTTCACCAGATCGACCTCCTGCGCAGCCGCGCTGTGGCCGTGGAGCAGCAGACGGCACCCTACCTGAAGGCTGCGGTTGAGTACGACACCTCGGGCGAGATCGCAAAGATGGTGAGCGACATCGACCGGCTGCAGCAGATGAATGATGGAGGCCAGCGGCAATGAGCTTCTCCGTCTACACCCTGGGCGACACCGCGTTTGTCGCGAATGCGTTTCGCGCCGTGGCCATGTTCTTCGGCCAGGACGACTACATCGCAACGATGGTCAAGGCGGGCATGGTGATCGCGATCCTCGCCACCATCACCGTGGGCGTCCTCGAGCGGCAGTTCCGCCTGGACAAGCTACTGCTTCAGTTCGTCGTGGTCTCCTGCATCTTGGTGCCTAAAACCACAGTCAACGTGGAATCGGTGGACGGGTTTGCTGCGCCGCAGCTCATCGACGATGTGCCGATTGGGCTTGCCATGCCGATCTCGGTCGCCACGACGCTCGGCTACTCAGTGGGGAATCGAATAAGCATCGCGATGCGACCGGCCTGGTTCTCAGAGGTCGAGTTCTGTGACGATGAGAACCGAGCTGGCGCGACGGCGGCTCAGGGTTGCAGCATCATGCGCAGTGCTATGAAGGCCTTGTACTTCATCGTCAACTCAAACGTCACGCGAGACGATATGTGGGCATCGAACATCCAGCGATTCAATCGGATGTGCACCAAGAAGCCGCTGCCCGAATCCAACAAGCTCTATCGCTCGGGCAACGTCGTCGGGGAGTGGGAAAACTTCTGCGGCGAAGGCGTGAATTCCGGCTACGAGATCATCTGGGTAGGCGCGGACACCTTCAGGGCTGAATCTGGCGCCTATGTGAACGCCGATGGCTCGTTCCCGCTGGTGACCTGCGCAACGGCATGCGAGAACATCGTTGGCACGTTGCGCGATAGTCCCTTCGTGCTCGCGGGTTGCAAGACCGGAAACTGCGAGGACCAGCTCAACAAGAACGTGGCCCGCCTCTTCCGGGCAAGCACTGACTTCGGCACCACGCTTGCCGACAAGTTCAAGAGCAGCATCGTTGCATCGTGTGTCATGAACGGCCGCGGCAGCACCGGTGCCCTTTCCCGGGGATACACGAACGATGATGACCGCTCGATCGCGGTGTGCAACAAGTTCATGGGTCTCTACGACAAGGTGGTGGCAGCGGACTACACCCGCACCACGGCCGCCAGCGTCACCAACCTTGCCATGGTCACGCTCATCGCGATCTCCCCCTTCATGCTCATGATCGCCACGATGAATGTCATGTGGATGCTCAAGGCACTTCCCATGTACCTCATGTACATGATCTTCGCGGCCTGCCCCTTCGTAGTGTTCGCGATCGCAGACAACTACTTTGGGTCGAACCTGGAGAACATCATGAAGGCATACGCCGAAATGCTCACGGACCCCACCAGGTCCGCGTGCACCGGCGGTGGACTGTGCATGTTCGAGTTCTCAGCGATGACCGAGCAGATCGTCGCTGCTATGGACACTGCCGCGACAATGGTCAGCGCAGGACCCTTCGCGCTGGTGGCCATCCTGGGCGGTATGGGCGCATCCAAGATGTTTGGAGGCGCCCCGGCCGCCGCTGGTGGCGGTGGCACCTCCGGGCCAAAGGATGGCTCGGACGCATTTGCGAAGGCCCAAGTGGCACATGGCCGGTACTCCGGCAACGCCGAAGCACTACACGCGGCTCATCAGATGATTGGAACTGGTGCCCAACAGGCCATGATGAACGCGGCGCTGCTGAATCAGGGTGGGATGACCTTCGGCGAGACCAACAAGGCGGGCCAGACGACCGGATTTCAGAACCAGGGCGGCGTGGAAGGCGCCCGAAGTGCAGATGTCGGGGTGAAGACCACTTCGTCGACAGGCAGCGGTACAGAAGTGGGCACATCAAGAACCGGCGGGACTGGGATGTCATCCGGTACTGCGCAGACCATTCAGGCAAATCAAGGTTCTGAAGCCAGCCTTGGTACAACCGAAGCCGCTCGAAGCTCGGCACGTGCAAGCTTAGATGCAAAGGCTGGCGTTGTTGCCCAAGGAGGAAGGCAGCCGGATGGCCCGCAGAATGGAGCCGGGGGTGCTACAAAGAAGGGCTCTGGTACAGGATCGAAACTACCAGCCTTGAGCGCAGGGCTGGGTGGATCGGCCGGCGCGGAGCTTGCAAGCGAGCAATCGCGAGGTGACCGGACCTCCGCTTCGCTTCAGAGAGGAAATGGCGCTCGCCAGGAGACAGGTGCTCGCTTTGAATCCGGTGGAAGCATCACCACGTCTGGCTCTAACCGTACAGGACTAGACAACTCGGCGGGAACTACTGAGTCGCAGCGACGCTCTGCCGGTGAGTCCGGTTCGCATGGCGGCACCTCATCGACGGAGTTCAGCGGTGCATCCCAGTACAAGACGCCATCCTTTACGGCCATTGCTGCCCGCCTCCCCGCAGACGTCCTCTTCGGAGGCGGAAACACGACATTCGGCAAGGGCACGAGCTTCGCGATGCGGGAGTCCCTCATGGGGAAGCTGCGTGCCGCAGGCATGGATGCCAACGACGTCATGGGCATCCTCGGCAGGGTGGACCAAGAGTCCGCCAAGCTAGGCTCTCTCGGGGCGGCCTTGGGGCCAATCAATGGCTATGCCGCCGCAGTCTCGAATGCGCTTGGTGGGATGATGGCCCAAGGTGGACCCGATGCACTCAAGGGCGCCATTGGTGCAGCGGCGATCATGAACGACGGGGCCGCAGTGAAGGCGCTCTCGGCGCAACTGCAGGCAAGTCAGGGGGCCATTGCCGACGAGGGAAATCGCCGGGTTGGCGAGCAGCAGCCAGTAGCTGCGGCAGCAGGAGTCGCCGCGCAGCAGGCGCAGGAGCGCGTGGCGACAGCTCAAGAGCAGGCCCCCGCCGCCTTTGCGACCGAGAGAGCGAAAGCAGAGGGAGCCATTGCGCAAGGCAAATCGGCCGCTGGCACGCTAAACGCCGCAGGGGTGGAAGGTGCATACGCCAAAGCGCTTGCCACGATTGGCGGCGTTGATCCGAAGAACGCTTCGCTGGGAGCTGCGATTTCCAAGCTTGGAGATCTGGCGAAGACCACTGTGGGTGAAGCCCGCGGCGCTCTCAAGGCAATGGGGATGTCCGACGGGCAGATTGATGCTCTGGGGGTCGGCGCCGGCGTCGCAGCGGGCGCGATCGTTGGCGCCCAGGCCGCAAGTGCCATCCGAGGCGCCGTCACAGCGACCGGCGCCGCAGTCGCCGCAGTGCGGAGCTCTCCGGCAGCAGCTGCAGCCGCACTTGAGAAGCTCGGAGCCGCAGCAGGGATGGGTAAAGGCCGGATGCGTGGTGCCGTCGCTGATATCGCAAACCACGGCGCGAGGTCGCTCGGGTCGATAGCTGCGTCTCTTACCGAGGCAGCTGCCAATCCTGCTGCGCGCCATGCGCTTCGGGCCGCGGGACTCGCCGGCAGGATCCTGCCGGGAGTGGGATGGGCAATCACGGGGATTGAGGTGGCCAACTTCATCTCGGAGCAGACCACAGGCAAGAGCCTGATGCAGCATGGAACCGAAGCGTGGAACTCGGCCACCGGCGGCACCCCTAGTCCTGCGCCTGCATCGCCCTCGAGCGGGGCGTCCGCTGGCACTGCCGGAAGCTCGCAGCCGCTTGCCAACTATGGCGCTCCCCAAGTTGATCATGGTGGTGCTGCACCGTTCTCACCTGCACCAGGGCAAGCGGGCGGCGGACTTGGGAGTGGGACCACGTCCTTTGGCGCCGTAAGCGGTGCGGTCCCCGGCCTGGCAGGGAGCGTCGGAGGAGGCCTTCCCGGTGCGGCCACGATCGACATGGGGATCCAGGGTCAGGGCACAGCGCAGGCAACGACAACCACTGGCTTTTCCGGCGGGTCTGTATCGGGCGCCGTAGCAGCTCCGGGTTCCTCGACCTCCAAAAAGATGGACGCAGCGTTGAAGCTGCTTGACACGGGCGGGGCCTCGTCCAAGGGGAGCTCACCAATCCTCTAGTTGCCTGCGTACCTGAAACAGCAAATCCCTCAAGACTTGGAAATAATTCATGAGTACCAAGAAAGCATTTCTTGCGGCACTGGCGTTCCTGGCCACGTCTGCCGCCCTAGCCGCACCAATCACGGTCAAGAACAATTCGACATCAGGCAGATCAATTGGCCTTGAGATCAAAACGCTCAGTGGGACCTGGGTTAAGTCCGTGCCATCGATTTTGCCGGGGGTTACTGACACCTCGAACTTCACGCAGGTGACTATTGTCTCTATCAAGAACAATGGCTCCGATTCCATGTGCGTGTACGTTTCTTCTGCACCGACATTATGCCGAGAGCAAATTGGTGGAGCGTCACGGCAGTACAACCACACGGATGGTGAAACCTACGTGGTGGACAAGTACGTGGATCCCGGCTGCTCTGCCGCGCCCCTGGGATGGGGCACGGGCAACATTTGTACTGCCAACACTGCGGCAGCGAGCAATGGCGCTAGCCAGAGCCTGACCAATGCCGCCGCTGGCGCCACCGGCACCGCTACCGCGACGTGTTCCGCCGGAACCTGGTCCGTGAGCGCGCCCACGTGTACAGCCAGCCTGGCCTCTCCAGTCGGCTTGTTCGCAACTGATGGCACCAACGCTAGTTCCATCAACACGACGTGGGGCGCGGTTGCTGGCGCCAGTAGCTACCGCTTGCAGTACCGGAAGAAGGGCACGCCAGGCTGGACGGATCTGGCGACTCCTACGGCGGCCTCGTACGACTGGACGGGTGTCACAGATGAAAGCATCTTTGAGTTCCAGGTTCGTGCCGAAAGCGCCCTTGGTTCGTCGGCATGGAGTGCGCTGGACGCCGGCAACATCCGGCCCAAGATCGCTCCCGTGTTCGTGTCCCAATCTGGCATTCCTGCAAAGATTGGCACAGGCCAGTCATTTTCCTACTCGCAGATCTGGAGAAACACGGGGTCGGAGACGTGGTCAGGGGGGTCTCACGGCACTGGACCGGACTCGCCCGGCGACACGAGTGTCTGGGGCGCAGGCTTCGCTGCGTTCAGCGGGTCGATTGCCACGGGTAGCAACACCACGACCTCGCTCACGGCCACAGCTCCAACCACTCCAGGCGTCTACCAGCTGCGCCGCATCTTCTGGAAAGCTGGAGTTCCATATGGTGTCGCATCGGCTGCCGCAAGCGTTGAAGTGGTCGGCCCTCCAACTTGCGGAGGTGTATCTCCCAGTGTGGCCACGACATACAACGCCAACGGGACGGTAACAGTGAGCCTGCAAGGCCCAGTGTCGGTCGAGACAGCCATTGTCAAGGCCTGGGGCGAAGTCAGCGGCCAAGATGATGCCAAGGATTATCCAATGGCGCTGAACGGGCCCAACTGGACGGCCACGATCCCCGTCGCCGATCACCTCGTCGTCGGCGAGTCCAAGATCAACTTCGCCGCGCGCGTCGGCAATTCCTTGTTCACCCCCGTGCAATGCGCATCCTCGTCCGTCACGTTTCAGCAGTTGCCGGACCCCGTTGTGACGCTGACCCCGACCGTAGGCTCGTTTGATGCCGGCGCAGGCAAGGCTGGGTTCGTCGCAGCCCGGCGCGACGGAGTATTCGCGAACATCAAGGTCGATCTCGGCGCCTTCTCGCATTTGAAAACCGACATCGAATTCATTGACCGCGGCCACGCCGACCTGGGGATTCCCCTCAATGGAGCGTCTGCTGGCGTCGACATCCCCGCCCGTCTCGTCGAATCGAAGCTCGTACCGGAGGTGCCTGCTTGGTCATCACAGAGTGTGATCGTCCGCGTCAAATATGCCGACCCGGACGCCGCCTCGCAGAACAAGACCTGGGCCGACACCATTTCGGTTTTGGTGGCGTCGTCCGATATGCAGGTTTCAGCCACTGGCACTGTCGGAATACCTCCAACGGTCAACGCCCAAGTCCACGCGGGAGGAAGCTTCGATACAGCAATTCATGGACCATTCCTGGGAGGCATTCGCACGGTTGCCGATGGGGCGGCTGCGTCTGGCTTTGTCGCGGTCGGGAGCAACGGCGAATGGGGCGCAAGCGACTTGGACTACTCGCGGTTGTACCGGGCTCAATTGGTCGCCGTCGCACGCGCTGTGCCCCCGGAAGGCGTCACGCTGATCAAGCCCATCGAGTTTCTGAGCGCACCATTCTCGCTTCCTGTACAGCTCGTTCGCTCGCTGGCGGCGACGGACGGCACGCTCGAAGAGGTGGTCCGTGTCAGCTGGCTGGCGCCGGCCGACGGCGGCGATGGCTTTACGTTCGACGTCTATCGCGATTCCACGCTGATCTCCTCCGGAAAGTCTTCCGTCGAGCTGGACGACATTCCTCCAGTTCGCGGTCAGGTGTACAGCTACAGGGTGTCCGCGAAGCTCAACACCGCCACTTCCCCTGAAGCCCAAGACCCTGGTCATCTTCCAGCGTGTTTTGCGCCGAGGGTGGAGGATGCCCTTGTGAACGGCGTCATGCAGGCTGAGCTGGTCGCTCTCTCGCGGTGGCTCCAGTGCGTTGGGGATGCCGTGATTTCTGTCGCATTCGACGGCGGCGGCGCCCAACCAGTGGCCTTCCAAATAGCTGCTGGTTCGGACTATAGGCATGCGGCAATTGACATATCCGGACTTGCAGACGGAAACCATACAGCGGTGTTTTCTGTCGGCCAGGCTGGAGGGCTCCTAAACGGCGACCGAAGCCAGTCGTTCAGCTTCTCCATCAATCGTGCCGGGCTGTTGCCGACGGATGTGACCATTCTTCACAACGGCAAGCCAGCATCCGACGGCGTGCTCACGGACTCCATTGGCCGGTTTGGCATCCAGCTGCAGGGCGGCTCCATCGACTTTGCACAGCCTCTGAACTGAGGAGGACTTCCCATGTACAAAAAAGCACTCCCCATCACATTCCTGTTGGCTGCCACCTCGCTCTATGCGGCCGAGGCAAACTTCTGCGAGATCTCCGGCCAGGACGGTTGTGGTCTCGGCGCCGCGGTTGTCAACCCAGATTCGACGCCCGTACTCGTTCTCCGAGGCCACGCCCTCTCGGACTCGAACAAGCCCGCGATTTCAGGGACGATGACCGTCGAGCACCAGGAGAGCGGCAACGAGGTTCAGATCAAGCTGTCCAAGGTGTTCCGGCCGTCGCTCACGGCGTCCAAGTTGGCGGGCAAGAGCGAGACTTCCGTCGCACGCGAGAAATGGATGACTGGCCTGGAAGGTGCCGTCTACACGTCGTCGCTCGCATCTGGGCAATACAACATCGTCGCCCTGAGCCTCAACTACGAGGGCGAGGGGGTCAAGGAGCTCAAGCTCGATGCGAACTCAGCCGGGGCATTCCGCATCGAGGCTCCCACTTCTGGTACGCAGGGTATCGCTCTGATGAGCAAGCAGGGTGACCTGTTGAGCGAGTTGAACGTCTCGAAGGGCCTGGGCGCGTGGCGTGTGGCGGGGTACAAGGCGATGAGGGATGGCGAGTACAAGCTCAGCGTCTCCTTGGGCAACTTGACGAAGACAAAGTCGTTCTCGCTGCAGCGTCCAGTACGCTCTTTGGCATCCAGCCTCCCCAACGTGGTCGATTTCCCGGGCGCCGGCGTCAAGCTCACTTCGGTGGACACGATGAAAGGCACGGGGATGCAGGGGCGCCGGGAACTGGTGAACGATAGCGACAAGGCATTCGTCATAAATGGTACGCGCGTGGAGCCTGGCCAGGGCGCGTCAGTGGACTTTACGGCTGGAACGGCGGCGGCGCTGCTGTCCGACGATACCCCCGGGACCGGGGTCCGCAAGGTCAAGCTGTTCAACACGGCGCCTGACGGAAACAACTTTGAGATTTCGCTCAACCGCTGGCGCGTCGAGGACAGGGTGGCGGTGACGGCGAGCAAACCGTCTGCGGCCGTCAAGGTCGAGGATGTCGACGTGACTGTGAAGCTCTCCGGCGCCGGCGCCGACAGCTGCTCCATGCTCCGCACCTATTCCGAGTCAGACCGTCTCTTCGAGATGGACTCAGTGGTTTGTGCAGTACAGTGGAAGGACACGGCCGGCATTCCTCCGAACCGGTTCTCACCCGCAGCCCTCCAGGGACCGCCGCTTGCGGTCGGGCCGAATCAGCTTCAGTACGTGCCTGGTGTGATCTACACGAACCCCCTCACAAAGAGGAGTGCGTTCTATCCGTCCGCAGAAGGCGCGAAGTCGTTCTCGATTGAGGGAACTGTGCCAGCGCCGATCAAGCTCGCATTCACGCCTTACGTGAGCTACAACCCCTACTATGCCCAGATGGCGCTGCCGGAGACCACAAAGCTGGTGAAGGTCTCGCCCGAGGGGGGGGAGCAGCTGGTGGGCAATGTTGGGGTGACTGGTGCGCACAAGGGCATTCGGACGCGCGTTGCCGTTGGTCAAAACTCCCGGGAATTCCTCTCTTCGTTCCAGTCGGCCGCCTATGCCGTGACCGCAGGGATCAGCGAGTCGTTGGGAACAAAACCTGTCTTGGTAGAGGCTTGGTACGACCGTGCGCCTGAGCACAAGGTGTCGCTCGCGTTCGATGTGATGGGCGTCCCGATGGGCCCGCGGGTGTTCATGGACCGAGAGCTTGTGAGCCATACCCTCAGCCCGTCTGTGGTGACCGGACGGCTCGCAGAGTCGGTGGGCTCCCGCCTGGAGTACGCACCAGAAAAGCACGGGAAGTGGGAGATTGCCGTCGTGGACGCCGCCAGCGGGACTCCACACGGGAATCGGGTGGGCATTGACGCGCAAGGGCAGTTCTCTGTGGATCTGGGCGTGCTGACGCCAGGCCAGCGCCGGATGAAGGCCATCGCCTACCTGATCGATGCGAACGGAGCTGTGTCGGACTTCAAGACCACGACGGTGCAGGACTTCTATCTCACCACCTACGACGGCCGCGCCCCGGTGTTCAAGGTCAGCGCGAAGACGGCAGCCGGTGCCATTCCCTTTCCGGCGCAGGTGTCCGCAGCGTTTGAAGAGCCCGAGCTCTACAAGGTGGCCGAGACAATTCAGTGGTCGGTGTCGTCGGACAATGGGACGACATGGGCTCCCATGCTTGATGACAAGGGTCGGCCCTACGTTGGTCAGTCGCTGAACAGCCGGTTCAGCGAGCCTGGCACCTACCTGGTGCGAGGCTTTAGCCGGAACAAGTACTCGAAGCAAGACTTCACCAGTCCGCCCCTGCAGCTACTGGCCTACTCTGGTGGTTCTATTGTCATCGACGGACCTACCGCGGCCAACGTAGATACCCCAGTTGAGCTGAAATCGGTTGTCACAGGATTTGGATCGCCGGTGTACAAGTGGGCGCTTTCGTTCGGGTCTGATGCTGCCGCGGCGATTGGCGCAGGATCCGGACAAACCTTCCAGTTCACGCCGAAGGCTGCGCAGAACTACACGGTCACGTTGTCGGTGAAAGACTCCACTGCGCCCGATGAACCACGGAGCTGGACGTCCAAGGTGTTCGGCCTCAAGGCTGTCCAGCCGCTCACGGCCAGGGCTTCGATCGACGGCCCGCGCGTCGTGGAGACTGGGAAAACCTACCGGTACACCGCGAAGATCAACGATGTGGTGTCTTCGTCGTCCACGAAGAACTATGTTGTGCGCGGCGCGTGGCTCTTGCCCGACGGGTCCAGGGTAGAGGGCACGGAGATTGATCTGTCCATCGCTCCTGGCCAGACGGCCGTGAGCTACCTCACCTGGGTGGATGGTCGTCCCGAGGTGACTGCCACGTCGGTGTTTCCCATCAGCGCCTGGTCCTACGGATGGCCGGATTGGAAGATCGATGTCACGGTGAACGAAAAGACCGTGCCAGCGACCCTGCGCTACAACCTGGCTATGGTTGGCAGGACGGCTTCCGAATTGCGTGGTGAGCCGCTCACCGTGACCTGGAGCTTGCCTGAGAATATGAGGCAGCTCTCCGGCAGCGGCATGAACGGCACCTGGGAAATCACTCAACCTGGCCGCTACCAGGCATTGGCCCGGGTCGCCGACTCTCGCGGCAACATCACCGACGTGACGACGGCCGAGATTGAAGTGCTGCCAGCACCCAAGGTGGGCGGCGCCATGACGGTGGTGTCTCCATACGGCGGGGCCAAATACTATGCCCCGGGGGCATACACGGTTAGCTATCGCATCGAGAGCCTTCCGCGGGGCGACCGCTTTTCCACGAACGAGCTCATCGTGAACGGGAACAAGCAAGGAGAGTTCACTGGGTCCTCGGCGATCATCAAGGTGGAGTCCCCCGGCGACTACGACATCAAGGTTCGCACGCTGACGCAGCTGGGTAACTACGGTGAATCGTCCGAGACCATCGTGATGAAGCCAGCGCCGGGACCGACCTGTAACGTGAAATCCACTGCGACGACCTCCGGGACGACCTACACGGCGGACTGCATGGTGGAAGCGGGCAACATTGCGTCGTATGACTGGCGTTTCAGCGTGGACGGCACCGAGCAGGTCGTGAAGAGCAAGAGCGCCTATGTCCGGCAAGGCTGGTATGGCAAGGCCACGGACCTGAAGCTCACGGTGACTTCGACCCTGGGGGCCACCGCGCAGCTCACTCAACCGGCGCCTGCAGCCCTTCCACCGGCTGGCCAGTAGGGGGACTTGAAGGAAGGAAGGCGGGCTTCGGCCCGCCTTTTTCGTTGTTACCACCCGTGAAGCGGCAAACCAGGACGAATCCAATGTCGGATTGCCCTGGAGGTAACTTTGAAATGTCTTTTGAACAACAGCAACTCAACCGAACACGAGCGTCGGTAAATGGTCCCCAGTTCCGCGCAGGCGAAGGTCGAGGTTCTCTTCATCTACGCGACGGCGCGCCGGCGCCTGCGCCTTGCGCTGCGCAGAGCCGTCGCTCGCACTGCGGGCGGCCTTGGCCTGGCGGTATGTGCACTCACACTGGATCTTGGCCAGGTTCGCGACCCAGTGCTTCTCTTCGCTGCCATGTTGATGGCCTACACGTGGATCACTGGGATCTCGGCCGTCAGGTTGCACACCCGGTTCATGGTGAACGCGAGGTCGCTGCTGCCACAGGAGCTGTACCTGCGAATAAGGAGCCTTGATGACTTCGACGCGTTGGGATTTATCATCAAGATTGGTGCGCAAGGACCAGGACACGATGGGACTACGGCAGACGGGCGCGACCAAGAGTGAGGTGCACCATGGGTAGCTCAACGCTCCAGCTGTCTTTGGGCCTGGATGCGCCGCCGATTCTCTTGGTGCGCCAGGTCGGTACCGATGGCATCAGCGCCCCGGTCTGGAAGGGGAATTGGCAGGTGCGTAGCTTTCATGGCTTTCACCAAGGTCGCGAGGGCGGGGTAGGGCAGTGGACGTTCTATGTGTCGAGCTTCTCGGCGCCGGCACGCGATGGCGGTGGGCATTGCAATGTGCTCAAGTTTGGCGGCGGCCTTGAGCGGGTGCCTATCGATGCGAAGGACAGGATCACCATCCTCGGCCGCAAGTACGGCAGATCACGCTGGACACACTAGCGCTACGCCACATCCCAAACCCGGTTCATCTGACGATGGCCGGGTTTTTTTCGTCCTGGCCAGCTGATGAGCGTGCGGGCAAAAAAAAGCCCAGCCAAATGAATGGCTGGGCTTCTGGTCGCTCCTCACGCACGTGCATCACTGCACCGGGGTGGGATCGAGCGCCTTGAGCGCTTTCTCGAGCTTTGGGATTGGCACTGTGGCGAGGTCGGCCGTGGGATCTTCACCCAACCATTGCATCAGCTTCTGGCGGTCGGCAGGCTTGTCCTTTCCGGTCTCCTTGAGCTTTGCCAGAACCTTGCGCGCGGCTTCTTCGGCTTGCCTTGCAACGACCTTCAGGATTCGCTGGTGTTGCACTTCGGACAGGGACGTAATGTCCGTGTCTTCAGGTTCGCCCAGCCAAACGAGCAGCTTGCGGTTGTCCGCATCAGAGTCGCGGCCAGCACGTCGGATAGCCTCGATCACTTCTTGTGCAAGGTTGCCCACTCTGGGACTAGCGGCGGATGCCGTTTGGTGTGGTGACGTGCTGCGAGATGTGGAGGCCACATCCGGTCTCCGAGCTTCCTGTTGGGCAGGTGGTGCCGATTTGGCACTTCCCCGCTTCGCAGTACGCGCTCCGGCCGAGCCTTCTGCGTTGCCGTGCAGCGCCTCGAGGTCCTCCTGCGCGTACACCGCCAGGCCATACCCGGTGGTCTCGGCAATGGCTCGGGTGAGGCAGCGCATGATAGAGCGATTCCAGTCCGTCACCGTGGGCGCTAGGAGCGCCTGGTGATCGAGCTTTTTCTCGCCGGCCTTTACCTTGGCCATCTGGACTCCCATGATGGGGAGCCACTCGACGTGTTCCACCTGGTGCTCGCCATCTGTGTAGCTGACCTGCACAGCGACCGAGTACGTGTTGTTGATGCGTGTGTACGGCAGCCGTTCGATCACCCCGTTTTCCGGGTTGGGAACGTCGGAACACAGCACCTCGAACCGAAAGTCAGGATGCACGATCCTGGCGGCAGAGTACGCGACGGCCCACTCCACATACTCGCTGTTCGAGCCCGGCTTTTCCGCGACAGGGGGCATGACCGCTGCGAGGTGGCTACCGGGTTGAACGTTGAGCGACGCGAGGAAGGCACCTACGTCTTCACCGTGACCACCGTAAAGGCTCATGCCGATTCCGTGGCACATGGCCAGGGTCTTGGCAAGCGCGCGCTTCTGCGAGTCGTTCACGTCACGCGCGGTGATCAGGTCAGCAGGTATTGCGCGATACTTAGCGTCCATGATCGGCAGGTACACAACCTGGCCGTCAGCCTCCACCGCAACGACCCCGCCGCCAAAGAATTTCAGCCACGGGGAGCCGTTGAAAGCGACCATTCTGTGTCGGGGACGGCCTGCGAGAGCAAGACCGGTTGGCCAGGGAAGATAGTTCTTGCCTTCCACCGTAGCCACGAGTCCCTTGATCGGGACGCTCAAGCCTTCGAAGAACTTCATATTTCGTACCTTTCCATGAATTGAGGGACCATCCCCCTATGGACAGGAATTGCGAGTTGGGCGCCGATAACCGCGCGGTGGCCCGGCGCGCGGACGCTTGCCCTACTGAGAGTGGACGAATACGTTTGCGTGGTGAGTTATTTGGGAAGGCATGAAAGCCAAGGCATCCATTCATCCAATGCGGCGAAGGGAACACGGTGCTGTTCCATCGCCGTGCAGGTTCTTGTGCGCCTATCCCTTGCTCCTATCGAGCCATACAAAATCGAGCTTTCCTGTTTCGGCCACGAGTTTCAACCCAGCATCGAATTTGTTCTTCGTTCTTGGCGAGACGAAACCCCGCACGGCCGCAATGCTGCCTTTCTCCAGGAGCTGGCGGAGCATGTTGTCCGTGAGGGTGCGTCCGCAGATCTCGCGCCAGACCTTCAAGCCGCAGCCGGGGCATTGCGCGAGAGCTGGCTTGATGTAGGCGGTCCCACCGCACTTGAGGCAACGGCAAGTGGCCGTACCACCCGCGGAGTCGGCGTCAAAGACAAACGTGAGTGCTTTGCCATCGAGCTTCAGTCCAGCGATGAAATTCGCGTTCTTCTTCGGGCTGTAGAACCCTTGCAGCCGTTCCAGGGCCTCTCCATTCAGTAGCCGGGACATCTCCTCATCGGATAGACGTCGCGTGGCGATCTCCCGGCGCTGCTCGTAGCCGCATCCAGAGGCGCACCGGAAGACTCCCGGCAGCGCCAGCACATGGGCGCGGCACTGGGGGCAGGGCGCCGCCAGCGAAGGAGCATCCTTGGCAGGCATGGCCACCGCCGCTCCCTGCAGCTTGTCAACGAGGTTGCTCGCGTTCTCCCGCAGGGCGGCCATGAATGCCTCGCGCTGCAGCTGGCCCTTCTCGACCAGTGCGAGCCGGTGCTCCCACTCGCCAGTGGTCTGTGCCGAGGCCAGAAACCCCGCACCACACCCTCGCAACAGGTCGATGAGGCTGCATGCCTTCTCCGTGGGGGCCAAGTAGCCCTTCGTCCTGAGGAGATAGGGCTCCTTCGTGCGTCCATAGCTCTTCCCGTCGTCGAGCAATCCCTCGATGGTCGCAGCGCGTGTCGCAGGCGTCCCGAGGCCCTTGTCCTTCATGGCCGCGCGCTGTTCCTCATCGTCGACGAGCTTTCCCGCCGTCTCCATGGCTCCGAGCAGAGTGGCTTCGGTGTAGCGCAGGGGAGGGGTTGTCTTGCCAGCAACCAGCTGGAGGTCCTGTACCTGCGGAATCTCGCCGTCGCTGAGTGCGCAGAGAGACGTCTCGCCCGCATGGACAGGTTTCCCGTCGTCACCAAGCTCGTCCAGGACCTCTAGCCATCCGGCGCTCTGGAGCACGCGGCCTTTGCTGATGAACGTTTGGCCGGCGACCAGCGTTGTGCGTACGGTGTTGACGAACTGCGCCGAGGGGAAAAATGCCGCGATGAAGCGTCTGGCTACCAGTTCGTAGATGCGCTTCTCATCGTCCGACAGCTGATCCGAGATCACTCCGGTTGGAACAATTGCGAAGTGGTCGCTGATCTTGGTGTTGTCGAAGATCCGCTTGTTGAACCGGACCATGCCTCCGGTCAACGCCTTCTCGGCCAGATGTCCCCATGGGGTGGCCCGCAGAGCTTCCATGGTCGTTTTTGCGGTATCCAGGTAGTCCTCGGGCAGCGCGCTGCTGTCCGTGCGAGGATAGGTCGTCATCTTGTGGCGCTCGTACAAGCTTTGAGCGATGTCCAGCGTCTTCTGCACGGGAAACTTGAAGCGCTTGTTGGCCTCCCGCTGCAGGGTCGTGAGGTCAAACAACCGTGGAGGATGCTGTGTAGCAGGCTTTACCACCTCATCGACCTTCTCGACTGGGCGACCTGCGCATTGGGCCAGCAAGGCCTCGGCGGCCCATTTGTCGAAGAGCCTCGAACCATTTTTCTCGCCGGAGGCTTTGTCGCTAGACGCTTCCTCAGGGGTGTCGCCCGCCGCTGTGACACGCCACTTGCCCTTGTAAGAGCCTGCGCGCGCGCCGAAGGTGCCCACAAGCTCCCAAAAGTCACGTGCTTTGAATTGCGATATCTCCCGCTCGCGGTCCACCACCAGGGCCAGCGTTGGCGTCTGCACGCGCCCGGCAGAAGCGGACTCACGGATGCCACTTTGGAGCTCCCGGGTGCTCATCACTGCACGGCTGGCATTGATGCCGATCAGCCAGTCGGCTTCGCTTCGGCTGCGCGCCGCGGCCGCAAGGTTGTCCAACGTTGCGCCAGGTCTTGCGGCGTGAAAGGCGCTGCGCAGCGCGTCCTGGGTCATCGACTGGCACCACATGCGCTTCACCGGCTTTCGACAGTTCGCCTTTTCGAGGATCAGGCGGAAGATGAGCTCCCCTTCGCGGCCGGCGTCGCAGGCGTTCACCACCGTGGTGACATCCTGCCGCCTCATGAGGCTGGCAATCACATCGAATTGCGCCTGTGTCTTCTCGATCACCCGAAGGTCGAACCGTTCTGGCAGGAGGGGGAGGCCCGCAAATCCCCGCGGTGCTTCTGACGCCGCCGGGACATGAAGCTCTACCAGATGCCCGACTGCGCCCGTAATGAGGACGTCCGGACGCTCGAAGACCGACCCTCGCCGGTTGAAGCCGCCCAGGGCCTTTGCAATGTCTGCGGCAACAGAGTTCTTCTCTGCGATGACGAGCGTGGTCATTTCGTCCTTTCAGGTGGGTGGAATTGGTGCGAACGGTGCACTTGACGCAGGCATGTCTTGCTGCTGCACGTAACAATTCTATCCATCATCGGCACGGATCGGCTCGACGCCGGTTATCAGTTCTGCTCCGGCAAATGGCACCGAATGGGCGTCCAAAAAGCAATCGCTTTTGCGCCTTGATCACCCCAACGGAGCCATATGAGCAGCATTGAGCGTTTCTACGTCCTTCTTGAGCTGGAAATTGACACAGCCCGCTCCATCACCCCCATCAACTGGGACTTCGGCGCCCTCCTGGAAATGTCACCCGACGAATCCGTGGATGCGACCGTGTATCCGGCCAATCAAGGCCTCGACGTCCGCCTGCGCCTCTCCGAAAGGGCATGCGCGAACTCTGAGTGAGAGTTGTACTGCCCCGTTGGGCGGTACAACCCTCCCTTTCATGCCTGAACCAAAGACCCGGTTCTTAGGCCTCAAATTCACGGGCGAACAAATAACAATTAGAATAACAATTAACAACGACTAGCTGCGATGTCAGCAATGCACCGGGGTCCCTTCTGTATGTTCAAGAACTTGGTTCTTTTTCGTGTCGCGCCTGGCGACTCGTGCCTCGAGCTTTCTGCTATCGAGGCATCGCTTGCGAAGTCGCCTTTCGAGCCTCCATCGTCGTTCACCGTGGACCGCGAGTGTTAGCTAAAGACGCCAGACGATTCGAAGTCGGCAGTGCGCTATGCACGCCACGCCCTTGATATCGCGGAGATTCAAGGCCATATCCAGGCGGGCAAGGTGCCAACCAGACTCGCGATCACCAATCGCGCGGGAAGCCTCGGGGTTTAGCCCGGGGTTGAGAGCGCAGACTCCATATGCGCACTTGTTCCATAGGCTGGTGAGAATGCACGACATGAATTGCACCAAGACCTTGCGTCTTCGCATCAAGGACAAGCACGCCCGCGTGCTGTCTGCGATGGCCCGCGATGTCAATCAGGTCTGGAACTTTTGCAACGAAACCAGCCACCGCGCCATCCGAGAGCGCCGCCAGTGGCTCTCTGGCTACGACTTGCAGAAGCTGACCAATGGCTTCAGCAAGTGCGATGGCGTGCTCATCGGCTCACCCACCGTGCAGCAGGTGTGCGAGGAGTATGCCAAGGCCCGCAAACAGTTCAAGCGGGCCAAACTTCGCTGGCGCGTCTCCAACCACCAGAGCAGCAAATTCAGCCTGGGCTGGGTTCCATTCAAGGCTAGAGCCCTGCAGTACAAGGTGGGCCAGATCGTGTTTGCGGGTCAGAAGTTCTCGCTGTGGGACAGCTACGGCCTGGCTGGCTACGAGCTGCGCGCCGGCTCTTTCAGCGAAGACAGCAGAGGCCGCTGGTATCTCAATGTCGTAGTCAAGGTGCATGCCCAGGCCAGCACCGCCACGGCCTGCGTGGGCATCGATCTGGGCCTTAAAGAGACTGCGGTGGCCTCAACGGGCGAGCGCATCGAGGGCCGTTTCTACCGCAAGCTCGAAGCCCAGCTCGGCATCGCCCAGCGGGCGTGCAAGAAGCAGCGCGTCAAGGCTATCCACGCCAAGATCCAGAACCAGCGCAAGGACATGCTGCACAAGTTCAGCACGGACCTGGTGCGGAACAACGCCGCCATCTTCGTGGGCGACGTGGCCAGCGGCAGGCTGGTCAAAACCAAGATGGCCAAGAGCACGCTGGATGCGGGCTGGGCCAGTTTGAAGACGATGTTGGAATATAAGGGCCAGCAGGCCGGTATCGTCTTCGAGGTAGTGAACGAGAGTTACACGACCCAGACTTGTTCGTGCTGCGGGAGCATTCCCGCCAGCAGTCCGAAAGGTAGAGCGGGTTTGCGAATAAGAGAATGGACTTGCAGCAATTGCGGCGCGGCGCACGACCGCGACGTGAATGCTGCCAGGAACATTCTCGCGGCGGGGCATCGCCGACTAGCAGTAGGAATCCCCGTCCTTGAGGGCGGGGAGGATGTCAAATGGGACGATCGAGTCTCGTTGGTCCTCACGGACAAGCTGCAGCTGCGAAAGGTGGACTACCTCGATACGGTGTTCGATGGCCGCGTCGGCGATCGCGGGGTGTTCGACGCCGATTTCGCGATTGCGACGGGGGAGATCGAGCGCCTTGTTCCTGATCTTGTGCAGGCACTTGGTGGTGAGCTCGCGTCGGCATCGCGATGAAACCAACCTTGCAGCCAAGCCAGCCGACCCGTCCGTGGCCGTTCAAGGTCGGCGAACAGTTGCCACCCCAGTGCACCAGTCCGACCCTCCTGCGCACGCTCCTGTCAAACCTGGGTCCCCTGGCAGAACAGGAGCTGGCCCAGGCCGCCGGGCTGGACAACCCAAGTCTCGTGCGCGCCCTGCTCAAGCTGGACCTTTGCCTAGGTGTCACATCCCGGACGATTGCATAGACTCCAAACGCTATCCACTCTTCATGGCGCGAGCGGTTCTAAAGGAGTTGATAGAGTCCTTGCAATCCACCCAGGGAGTGAAGCCATGTTGATAGCCCTGCACAAGAACGCCCGCACCACGCCCGCCGTGC
>NZ_JAMXAX010000229.1 GCF_023913775.1 Acidovorax facilis | reverse complement strand
GCGGAACTATGTCCAGCATCGAACTATGTCCAGTGCTACGTTGACCCGCCTCGTAAAGGCGGCCATGCAACACGGGACATAGGAGGCAGCGGCTAGAGACTCTTCAAGAACGCCAACAGCGCGTCGTCTGGACGGTACCGACCTGGCTTGCTATCCGGCGGCGTCAGTTTGTCGAGCAGCTTCGACTTCATCTCCAGATCGGCGTCGAGGTAAATCTGTGTCGTCTCGACGGACTCGTGCCCGAGCCACAGCGCGAGCACAGAACGTTCGACTCCCTCGTGCGTCAGGTCCATCGCCGTCGTGTGCCGAAGCACATGCGGGCTCACCCGCTTGTGCGCCAGCGAGGTGCAGACACGGCTGGCGGTGGCGACGTGCTTGGCCACGATGTATTGCACACCGTGAGCACTCAGTGGGCCGCCGCGGGCGTTCGGGAACACGGGTTGATCAGGCGCTCTGGGCGGTTCACGCATCCACGCCGCCATGACCGCGCGCGAGGCCTTGCTCAGAGGCGTACATCGTTCCTTGCGTCCCTTGCCAATCACACGCACGTGCGCGCCCGCGCCCAGCACCACGTCGTCCCGGCGCATGCCCGTCAACTCCGACAGCCGCAGACCGGTCTGCACTGCGACCAGCATCAGCGCGTGATCGCGACGCCCAGACCAGGCGTGCAGATCCGGCGCCGCCAGCAGTGCATCGACTTCGGGCCTGCTCAGGAAGGGAACCAGCGCTCGGGTGAACTTCTTCGCGGGGATGGCAAGCACCCGGGCAATCTGCGCCGCATGGGTGGGAGCCTCGTAGGATGCGAAGCGGAAGAACGAATGCACGGCCGTCAGCCGCAGGTTGCGCGTGCGGGCTGTGACGCCGCGCAAGGCTTCCAGCTCATCGAGGAACGCCGTGACCAGCGGCGCGTCGATGTCCTCCAGTGCGAGCGCCGACGGCGCTTTGTGCAGCCGCTTCTTGGCGAATTGCAGCAACATCTTGAACGTATCCCGGTAGGAGGCGATGGTGTGTGGGCTGGCTTGGCGCTGGTGCATCAGTCGCTGGGTGAAGTAGCGTTGCAGCAGGCTGGCCAGCTTGGTGTCGGCCGTCATGACGATGCCCCCCAGCGCCGCTCCAGGCGTTCCATGGCGTGCGACATCAGTTCCGGCCAGGCGCTGAGGTACCAGTACGTGTCCTCGACCCGGACGTGGCCCAGGTACGTCGACAACACGGGCAGGAGCCGGGTGGCATCCTGGCCTGCCTCGTACCAGGCCGTCAGCACCTTCACCGCAAAGCGATGCCGAAAGTCATGCAGCCGAGGGCCCCGGCTCGCGCCTGTCGCACGCAGGCCGACGCTGCGGGACAGTGCGTAGAAGGTTCGGTGCAGGCCCGCCTGATCCAGCCGGTTGCCGCGACTGGACACGAAGACGTAAGCTGAGACTGCGGCGCCAAAGAACTCCGTGCGCCGACGCAGGTAGTCCGCCAGCACATCCCTCGTTGATGGATGCAGCGGGATGCACCGGCTCTTGCCGAGCTTGGCGCTGCGGATGGTCAGCAGTGCCTGGTCAAGATCGACGTCGGGGACCTGCAAGTCCAGCGCCTCGGACATCCGCATGCCGGTCGTGCTCAGCAGGCCGATCAGGCAGTGGTACTTCCACGGGTACAGCGGGGTGCGGTGCCAGTTCGTCGGTAGCTTCAAGGCGGCGGCCAGCAGCCGTTGCACTTCCTCGTCCGAATACAGGTACGGTCTGGCACGCATGGCCCGATGGGGCAGCAGACCCAGCGGCGGGATCTCCGTCAAGGGATCGCTGGCGTGGCGGTAGCGCGCGAATCCCCGAACTCCACCAAGGCGCCGCGCCCACTCCGCCGGCTGCACAGCGGTCGGTTGCTGCGCCCATTCCATCGCCAGCGCCGTCGTGATGTGCAACGCGCCGCGGGTATCGAGGAAGTCGATGAACCGCGGCAACTGCAGGCCAGCGTCTTCCAGCTTGTAGCCCAAGCTGCGGCGCAGCTCGAGATAGTCGCGCAGGGCCTCTCGAAGCCCGCTCATGACAAGCTCCCGGGCCACGGCAGGGCCAGAGGGCGAAGCGCAGCGAGGTCCACCTTGGCATAGATCGAGGTGGACAGCTGGCTGCGGTGGCGAAGGAGCTCACCGATCTCGGGTAGCGACGCCCCGTCTCGCAGCATCCCGACCGCCAGGGCATGCCGAAACTGGTGTGATCCCTTGCGAGGCGTGTCGACGCCGGTACGCTCGATCGCGTTGCGCACGATGGACCCGATGCCATCGGAGCCGTGAAGCAAGCATTGATGAGGCGCGCGCGTGCGCAGGAACACGTGGCGATCCAAACTTGCAGGTCGTCCTTGCCGCAGGTAGGCGGCGATGGCTTCGCCGACATCGACTGGCAGCGGCATCAGGCACTGGTGGCCGTTCTTGCCGCGCACGCGCAGAAGACCGGTGTCCCACTCGATGTCCTCCAGTAACAGGGTGAGGACCTCGCCGCCTCGCAAGCCCAGGCGCGCAAGCAGCAGTAAGACGGCACGGTCCCGTCGGCCGACGGCGGTGCACTGATCGCAGCTGTCGATGACGCGCCGCGCGTGTTCCGCCGAGATGGCCCGGGGCAGCGGTGGCGTCGTTGTCCATGCCGCCACGGCTGGCACGGCGTTGATCAATGAGCCCTTGATATCGCCGCGGTACTGGGCATAGCGAAGGAAGGCCCGCAACCCGTTGACCACATGCTTGAGGCCGCGCGGACGAAGGCGTCGCGCCTCCCGCCGAACGAAGTCGATGACGTCGGTGGCACGGATCGCGCCAAGATCGATATCGTCGCTGCCGAAGCGGTGTGCAAGGAAATCACGGGCGAGGGTCCGGTAGCCACCGATCGTCGTGGAGGCCAGCCCTCGCGCATGCCCCAGGTACTGCGCGAAGCTGGCCGCCAGTTGATCGGCGGGCGTGATGGCCGACGCCGGGACAGCGCACAGGCCTTGCGCGCGCAGGTACCGCAGCAACTGGCGAATGGCCGGTGGCTCGTGGCGACGAGGCGTGTCCCGGCAGTCACTTCGAGGCTGATACGGTCGACGCAGGAACGCCTCGACATGCGCATCCTGAAGCTCGGCAAGCACAACGCCTTGATCGTCCAGCCAGGTATCGAACTCAGTCGCGCGCCAGGCCTTGGCGCGCAGGCAAACGACGGCGTAGCCATGATCAATTAATGACGTGACGAACGCCGGCAGGTGCGGCGAGAGCGGTCCCTTCGCGCGTAGGACGAGCGCCATCGCGCCTTCAATGGTTGGTTCCAAGATGGTCTCCTTGTGGGCGACATGCCCAGCAAGGAGGATTGCTATGTACAGCGTTATTGGCCAGCAAGACTTGCTCGCTCAGGCGCAAGTCGAATGACTGGACATAGTTCGACGCTGGACATAGTTCCG
>NZ_JAMXAX010000228.1 GCF_023913775.1 Acidovorax facilis | reverse complement strand
CGGAATCGGGTGGTGGCGGGGTGAGGGGCGGGTTCGGTGTGTGAGAACGGTGCGGGTTCTTGGAGACTGTCAGAAGTTTTCTGTGTGAGGCATAGCCTGTCAACAGGGAGAATGTATGCCACGCAAGAGGAAGACAACCGCAGTAGCGGACAAGGCGGCTTAGCCGCGATTTTCAGCCGTAGTGCTTGAGCAACTAGTCCCCGGTCCGGTGACAACGGCCGAGCTTGAGGGCATCTTCCAGCAGTTCAAGAAGGCGTATCGGAGCGCGCGTCGGGTGCTGAGATGAGTCACCACCTGGTGGGCTGCGCTCCTACTGCGCCCACAGCCTCCAGCGCCCTTCATTCCGTCCATCACCGCCTGCGTAAAAGTTTGTAACGCCTCTCGGTCTCATCCCCTGTACTCCCTGTGTGCAGGATGCTCATAATTTCATAGCAATTCGCGCTCGTCTCAAAACCCCTGCAGCCCTATTGCTTTCACCCCCAGCTGACCACACCAGCCCACCCCAGGTAGGGGTCATTCCTAGCTAGTAACGTCCCTAGCTAGGAGCCTTCCCAGTTTCGCAGCACCCGCTGGCCCGGCACAGTCGCACGCCATGCAAGTTAACCCATCAGCCTCCACCTACGCCCCTGGCGACCTGGCCAGCCCGCCCGCTGCCGACAGCGCACGGCTGTTCCCAGACCAGCCTCGGGACAACGCAGGCGCCTTTGCCGACAATGGCTCCGGCGACAACGACCTGCACGACTCCCAGTACCCCCATGCTGACCCCGCCCCGGCCAGCACCTCCCTCTTCGCTCTCACCGACCATACCCCCAGCACCATACTGACCCAGATGGTGCTGACACAGACCAAGCCCCTGCTCGTCACCCCTGAGAACGCAGCAGGCCTGGGCATCAACCTGGTGCACACCAAGCCCTTGCTGATCACCTTCGAGAAAGAACAGTGCCTGAAGCTGAGCGAGCCAGGAGTCCTGAACGTGCAAGAAGCCAACTTGCTGCACCCGATCAGCCGCGCGGCCAGCAGCGCAGTAAAGATCGCGGGCAGCGATGACCCGACGGCGGGGTTTGCGAGTGACTTCTCGCGCGGAGTGCTGGGCGACAAGCTCCAAGGCGTGAAAACCAAGGGGCACGAGCAAAGCCAAGATCAAAACCAGGTGGGGAAAGATGGGCAACAGCGGGGAAAGCCCTCCAGTGACTGGGTGAAGAGCTTGGGGCTCAGTGAGGTGGATGCGAAGTCGCTGGGTCGGGATGGTATGGGCACCGATACCCGTCAGTGGATAGCAGAACCTGCAGGCCAGCCAGCGTTGACTGCAGGAGACTTTGCGCGGATGGACCGGGCCGGTAGAGAAGCGTCGGCTTTGAAGGGCGGGGCTGTTGAGGCATTCGGCACCGCGCTGGAGAGCAGCTTGCCAGACAGCATGCAGAGTCCTGGACAGTGGGCGGAGTCTGAGCTCGGAGATAGACTGGTACCGGGTGCTTTCTCGCATAGGCTCTACGACAACGTCAGTATCGAGTCTGAGCTGACGAGAAAGTTGAATCTCCACGCTGACGGCACACGCCTGCATACGATGGCATATGTTGATCCGATGGGCAGTGTTTGGGGCAGCGCGCGTGACATCGAGATCACCGACTCGTTTGAGAGCAGCGTTTCGCCAATTCAGGGTACGCCAAACAAGTACGAAGGGTATGACCTGGGCACTGCGGAGGGCATGAAGAATTTTGTAGTCGACGTCTCGCTTGCCAGAGCGCTCAATATGCAGTTGCCAGACGACATGGTGGCGACGGCCAGGACGATTGCTTCCGCCTACTTTGGTGAGAACGGCTCGCTGAATCAAACGGCGCGAAACATTCTGCGTACCAACGACCAAATCCTCTCGGATCGCTTCGTCACGAATGCTGGGAAGATCGTTACATACCAGGCTTTGAATGAAAAATTCGGCACCAATATTGACTTCTCGGCAGTCGCGCAATTTGAAGGAGGTCAAATGCTGAAGGGCTATGTTCCTATGTCGGATGGGCGGGTTCTGGGCAGGAGCGGTGTCACTATTGCTACCGGCTACGACATCGGCCAGATGAACAAAATGCAATTGAAGGAACTTGGCTTTGCAAAGGACTTGGAGGATAGGCTCCGCCCTTACACAAGTTTGACGAAAACAGATGCGGTTGACTTCTTGAACAACAACCCTCTCTCGGTGACTCGGGCTGAGGCCATGCAGATCGACTTCGCCGTAAAAGCGATGCATCTTGGCGCTGCAATTCAGGCTTGGAATGATTCGGATCCGACAGAGAACTTCGCCGATCTCACGCGGGCACAGCAAACGGTCCTTTTCTCGAGGACATTCCATCAAGGTGTAGGAATGCCTGCGACTTCAGTGGCTCAGGGCTTCTATAGCGCAGCTCTGCAAGGGCGCTGGGTACAGGCTGAGACTGCTTTGCGTGCATATGATGTGACCGCCAAGTGGTACAAGAGCCGAGTTGGTGCAGAGGCAAACTTGCTGTTGAAGGAGCGAAGCAAATGAGCGTTGTGGATAGTTGGCGAATCTGGATGGCGATATTGCTGGTGTTGGCGGGTGGGGGTGCAGTTGCCGCAACCCGATGTGACAAGATTGAACGAGTCGATGCTCTCAACGAATGCCTGGGTGACGAGTTTGGGATGGCAGATAAGGCGCTGAACTCTGCGTACGCCGAACTCCGGAGAAAGCTGACGCCTGAGAGGCAAGAAGTGCTTAAGAAAGCAGAGACGTCATGGATCGCTTTACGCGACAATGACTGCGACTTCGAGGCCTCGGCCGCGGCGGGAGGGACGGCGTATCAGTCACTCTATCTGTCGTGCCAGATTCACACCACCAAGCGGCGAATCCGCCTTCTGCAAGACTGGCGCAAGCGCTCCCTGTAAAGAGAAGAGCCCTTCACAGATTTTGTGTTTAGGGCACAGCCTGACAAACATCAATATCTATTCCATTCAAGTTGAACTGTCACGGGCTCGTGGAGCGCTCGGGGGAGCCTGTCATGAGTTTTGTGTGTGAGCCATAGCATGTCAACAAGCGGCGCACCCGCAACTCTCAGCCGCAGCACTTGAACAACTGATCCCCGGGCCGGTGACGTTGGCCGAGCTTGAGCGCATCTTCAAGCAGTTCAAGAAGGCCGCATTGGAGTGCGTGCTGAGCGCCGAAATGAGTCACTACCTGTGCTATGCGCCCGGTCAGGCCAAGCCCGAAGGGGCTGGCGCCAATCGTCGCAACGGCAAGAGCGCCAAGATCGTCTTCACCGACGTCGGCGCTTTGCGCATCGACAGTAAGCGACCAGCCGTACCACCTTGAACAGTCCCGCGACATCTCGCAAGATCGTGTGCACGTAAACCATCGTGGACACCATGCTCAAAGATTCAGAGACACCGAGATATGCGACGCGGCGTACCC
>NZ_JAMXAX010000227.1 GCF_023913775.1 Acidovorax facilis | reverse complement strand
CACCCCCACGGCCAGCCGAGCGGACCATGCTGCGCGCCTGCTGCTGTCGCACATGGCGTTTCTGGAGGAGCTGACCCACGACGACCACACCACCCTGTGCGCGCAGCCCGCCCCCCACGGCCCGCTGTTCAGCTGGCTGGAAGCACAGTTTCATGAACATGGCCCCTTGGCCTGGGCTGTGCTGCGCGAAAGCCTGCGCGAGCACGAATGCGAAGCGCTGGCCGTCAAGGTGATGACGGGCTCGCACGCCCAGACCGAAGGCGCAATGCAGGAGCTGCGACTGGAACTGCGCGACCTGCTCAACCGCATGCAGATTGAGGACATCGAGGCACAGCAAAAGCTATTGATGCTCCAAGCGGCTGATGACCCGACGGCCCTGGAGCGTTACCGCGCTTTGGAACAAAAGCGCAGGGTTTTACTCGGCGTGGCTGCAAAGGCGGCTTGAAATCAGCGCCAAAGGTATAATGTAGGGTTAGTTATTGGCAAGAGCGACAGCAGCACCTCCGAGCCGGACCACCGTGACAAACGCGCACAACCGTCCAACCATCGCAAGGACTGCACACCAAATGATCGCCCAGACATCTTGCCCCTGAGGGCCTCCCCTCAAAGCGCAAAGCCCTCGTAGCTTTGCGTTGCCACCCGCGCCGGGACCTGAGGCGCTTGCGTTTTCTTTGTGTCCGTTTTTGATCCTGAGGTTGTTCCATGCCCGCTCAAAAGTCCGCGAAGCCACTCAAGTCTGCTCCAGGTACCGCCGCAAAGGCTGCCACCAAAACCGCTGCCAAAGCCCCGGCCAAGGCTGCTTCTCAAAAAGCTGCCGCCGCGCCCGCCCCGGTTGCCAAGAAAGTGAAAACTGTGCCTGTGAAAAGTTCTGCCGAGCTGACCAAAGCTGCCGATGAATTGCTGAAGAAAAAGCCTGCCCGCGCCAAGGCTGCAGCATCCGACGACGAAGAAACCCCGAAGAAGCGCCCAGGCCGCCCTGCCAAGGCCGCTGGTGCCGCTGAAGCCAAGGCCCCCGCCAAGCGCGGACGCAAGCCCAAGGCTGCGGCCGCTGGCGACGAAGGCGGTGACGACACCGACCTGTCCGACATCGAGGCTGACCTGGAAGGTGAAGTCGAAGAAACCACCGAAACCGCAGCCACGGTTGAGAAGGTCAAGCCGCTGCGCATGAAGATCAGCAAGGCGAAGGAACGCGCCTTGATGAAGGAATTCGGCCTGGACGAAACCGTCCTGTCCGAAGAGGACATGGCCAAGCGCCGTGCGCGCCTGAAGGCCCTGATCAAGCTGGGCAAGACGCGCGGCTACCTCACCCACGTTGAAATCAACGACCACTTGCCCGACAAGCTGGTCGATGCCGAAACCCTCGAAGCTGTCATCACCACGCTGAACGACCTGGGTGTGGCGGTGTACGAGCAGACGCCCGACGCCGAGGCGCTGATCATCACGGACAACGCCCCCGCAGGCGCCACCGAAGAAGAGGCGGAAGAAGCCGCTGAAGCCGCGCTGTCCACGGTAGACTCGGAGTTCGGCCGCACCACAGACCCGGTTCGCATGTACATGCGCGAAATGGGCACCGTGGAGCTGCTGACCCGCGAAGGCGAAATCGAAATCGCCAAGCGCATCGAAGGCGGCTTGATGGCCATGATGGAGGCGATCAGCGCATCGCCCGCCACCATCGCCGAGATCCTGAACATGGGCGAAGACATCCGCGAAGGCAAGGTCGTGATCTCGACCATCGTGGACGGCTTCTCCAACCCCAACGAGGCCGACGACTATGTGGCCGAAGAAGACTTCGACGAATTCGACGAAGCCGATGACGACGACGGCAAGGGCGGCTCCAAGGCGCTGACCAAGAAGCTCGAAGAGCTCAAGAAGCAGGCGCTGGAGCGCTTTGACAAGCTGCGCGAGCTGTTCGAGAAGGTCCACAAGGTGTACGACAAGGAAGGCTATGGCACCCCTGCGTACGTAAAGGCCCAGCAGGCCCTGTCGGCCGAGCTGATGACCATCCGCTTCACCGCCAAGACCATCGAGAAGCTGTGCGACATGGTGCGTGGCCAGGTGGACGATGTGCGCAAGAAGGAACGCGAGCTGCGCCGCATCATCGTGGACAAGTGCGGCATGCCCCAAGAGACGTTCATCAAGGACTTCCCGCCCAACCTGCTGAACCTGCAGTGGGTCGAAAAGCAGGCCACTGCTGGCAAGCCCTGGTCGGCCGTGATTGCGCGCAACATCCCGCCCATCCAGGACCTGCAGCAAAAGCTGATGGACCTGCAGTCGCGCGTGGTCGTGCCACTGGCCGAGCTCAAGGGCATCAACAAGCGCATGAACGAAGGTGAAGCCACCTCGCGCGATGCCAAGAAGGAAATGATCGAGGCCAACCTGCGCCTCGTGATCTCGATTGCCAAGAAGTACACGAACCGTGGCCTGCAGTTCCTCGATCTGATCCAGGAAGGCAACATCGGCCTGATGAAGGCGGTGGACAAGTTCGAATACCGCCGGGGCTACAAGTTCTCGACGTATGCCACCTGGTGGATTCGCCAGGCCATCACCCGCTCGATTGCCGATCAGGCGCGCACCATCCGTATCCCGGTGCACATGATCGAGACGATCAACAAGATGAACCGCATCAGCCGCCAGCACTTGCAAGAGTTTGGTTTTGAGCCCGATGCGTCCATCCTGGCGGCCAAGATGGAAATCCCCGAAGACAAGATCCGCAAGATCATGAAGATCGCCAAAGAGCCGATCTCCATGGAAACGCCGATCGGGGACGACGACGACAGCCACCTGGGCGACTTCATCGAAGACGGCGCCAACACCGCGCCCATCGAAGCCGCCATGCAGGCCGGCCTGCGCGACGTGGTCAAGGACATCCTGGATGGCCTGACCCCGCGCGAAGCCAAGGTGCTGCGCATGCGCTTCGGTATCGAGATGACCAGCGACCACACGCTGGAAGAAGTGGGCAAGCAATTCGACGTGACCCGCGAGCGCATTCGCCAAATAGAAGCCAAGGCGCTGCGCAAGCTCAAGCACCCCAGCCGCTCGGACAAGCTGCGCAGCTTCATCGACTCGCTGTAATCCCTGCCCAGCCAGCGGCACACTGAACCCCAGCATTCGTTCAGCACAACGCCCTGCCCCGCAATTGCGGCGCAGGGCGTTTTTCATGGCCAATCCGTTGCGCAAGGCCCAGCGCGTTTACCCTGATACTCCCGACAGCAGACTGACAGCTTGGATGGTGACCATTGCCACCACGTCCAATCAAAAATTGGGAGACTTCCCTGCAGCGTTGCAAGCCGCCCTCTTGCGGCGAGGCTGCGCAGAGAAGCCGACCCTGCTGTCCGGTTGCGTGAAGGACATGCTTTTCACCCCCGCGTTTTCACGAGGTACCCCATGACCCCCCTCAGCCGCCGCAAGGCACTCGCACATGCTGCACTCGCCGCTAC
>NZ_JAMXAX010000226.1 GCF_023913775.1 Acidovorax facilis | reverse complement strand
CAAGCCTCACGGAGATGTCACGCCGCCGAAGTCACGATCTGAGCACTGAACCCACGGTCAAGGAAATCAACATGAGTCGGTCGAGAGAGTGTCCGCGCCGAAGTAAAAGTGAGCCACAGGGGGTGCGGCGGAAAACTTGGACTACCTGGAGATAGTTCATGTATTCATACGAAGACCGCATCCGAGCGGTTGAATCGCCCTGGGTTTTGAGGAGGCTTTCTTCTCTGAGAGGATTGAGCCATGAGCAAGAAGTCGAACCAGTTTTCACCCGAGGTGCGCGAACGCGCTGTTCGCATGGTGCGAGAGCACCGAGGCGATTACCCGTCGCTGTGGGCCGCCATTGAATCCATTGCCCCCAAGATCGGCTGCGTGCCGCAGACCCTGAATGAATGGGTCAAGCGCGACCAGATCGATACCGGCGTGCGCGATGGCATCACCACGTCCGAACGCGAACAGATGCCATCACAGGCCACGGGCATGCTGAGCTCATCCAGGCGCTTCCCGTTTCGCCATTGACAAGCCGAGATCGGTGCTTTGCTCCAATTTGACTTCGCGGTTTCCCATGAGATCTTGGTTTTGCCAACCCGGCCAGATGGTCTGACCGGGTGGCATCCAGACTCACATGAAAACCATCATGACGATCAAACCTACTGCAACTTCCCTTTCCTCCAACGCGGGTGCGCAAGGCCCTGCACCTTCTGCATCGTCCGTCCTGCGCAGCAGCCCCGTGGTTCCCCTGCAAGAGCCGGAGTTCATCTGCTGGGAGGACTCGGGCCTGGCCGGCTCCCAGGCCGCCCTGGCCTGCGCACTCGGGGGCCTGCATGCCCAGGTGGCCGATTCCATCCTGCCGGCATTGCTCAATTCCGAACTGTCTGCGCAGCTGCGCCAGCTGGACCAGACCATCCTGGAGCGCCGCCTTGAGCGCGAACAGTTGGCGCTATCCACCGTAGGGTTTCGCATCCAGGCAGTGCTAGAGGTCGCGCGTGGCGTTCGGGCGCTGTTTGCACAGGCACCCGGCGCCCATATTCTGGCCGAGCCACTTCCGGAGCAGCTGGCGCAGGACCTGGAGCTGGCCGGGATCCACTGGGAGGGACGTGTTTCGCTTGCCACCTGGGCGGCCCATGTGGAGGCTGCGCTCAGGCGCTTGCAGCGCGAGCGCCATGCGCTGCAGCTTCTCCTGCGGGAAGTGCAGGAAGAGATGGAGCTGGTGGCGGTGCAGACGGAGGTAGGAGCCGTTCTTGCCAGCGGCGCCCGGTATCTGCTCACGCACCTGCAGGAGAGCGACTCTTCTGCACCGGGCAAATGCCGCACCCTGGAGCGTCTGCAGGCCCATGTGTACCAGCCGCTCGCCAAGGACTGGTACTGGCTGCTCGACCCGCAGGGTGAGTGCGACGGCGAGGATTGAGCGAGCGCTGCCCGGAGCCACAGGTGGCCTGCCGCTACGGGGCATGGGGCAGGTCTACCGCTTCAGAGGCACACAAGCAGCGCCCGGTCCCCGTGCGCTGGTCCCAGCCCCTCAACCAATCAAGGAAGAACCGTGATGACGATCAAACCCAACGACGCAATCGACGGCGAAGACAAGGCCGAAGGTGAAAGCAAGGGCAAGCGCTCAGGTGCTGCGCGTACCGGGCGCCTGCACAGGGCGATGGCCCGACTGAGCGGCCTGTTCGCCTTGATTCAGTTGATCGGGATCGGCTTGCTGGCCATGCTGGCGATCTCGCTGGTGCTGAGCCCGATGTGGTGGCTGACCCATGAGAGTGGTGCAAGCGTGCAAAAGGAGACCGCTGCCGGCCATGTGCTGCGGGTCGAGCTCAAGGGGGGCCTATTCACCCGGGCATTGGTGGAAACCGATGTAGGGTTCTATGCGCTGCAGGAGGGGGCCAGTCTGCGCAAGGGGGAGCTGGTGACGCTGCGCGAGAGGGTGGATGGCTCGCGCTCGCTGTGCGATTTGGAGGGGCGGTGTACGGGGTTGCTGGGGGTGTTGCGTTGAGCGTGAGACCACGCGACTGCAGAGCGGCGAAATGGCCCCGAAGGACCATGCATACGCCATGAACCCGTGGCGATGCAGGCACTTGGATGGCAGGATTTGCGCTGCAGTCAGCCCGCCCGAGCCTTCAGAAATCTGTGTCAAATGATTTCAAGACGTCCCATCAAATACCAGAGAAATGCGGGGGATGGCATGGGGGGAAAAAAATATGGCCAAGAAAAAAGCCTAAGTAAATCAATCACTTAGGCTTTATCTTGGCGGAAACGGAGTCATCCTCACCATGTTCATTGAGGCCGCAGACTTCACTGACTACGAAGCGATCATCTGCCGCAAAGATCACTGGAGAGAAGTATTCCAAGGTCGATTCAAGCGACAGGAAAGCGTGCGAGAGTCCTTCCAGCGGCTATACCCCATCCGCCTTGCGGCTATGCACGCTAGATTCGTGACCAAAGAGGACGAACTCTACCTTGCTGCAGAAGGTATGAGGTTGCTCAGCGCTATCAGCGGTCGAAGCCCGCAGAATACAGGTAATTGACATGTCTGCTCGGGCAGCTTGCTCATTGAGCAAGGGCCGAAAAGCTGCTGCCAAAGTCGTTGGAGGCCTTTTCGTTCGGGAAGCCAATGCCGGCGACCCCGGAGCCATCAGCGATGAATATGCGCCAAAGAATTCACCCCTACAGCTTGGCCAACGCCTCCCGCTTGCCCATCTTCAACACCACCTGGATGCGCTCAAGCTGTTTCGCCCGTGGCATCGCCTTCCCGCCCTCCCAGCGCGCCACGGAAAGCGTTGAGGCCTCCAACAGCGAAGCCATGGCCTGCTGCGAGAGGCCCAACTGTTCCCGCTTAGTCGCCAGCGCCTCGGCCTTGAACTGAAAGCGACGTCCCTGGCGTGCCGGGACTTCGGCGTCCTGGGCCTGTGCCTTGCCCGGAGCCGCCTGACGCGCTGCCGCCTTGTGTATCCCTTTCACCTGTGACACCAGGTCCTTCACATCCCGCTTGAGCGCTGCGATCTCGGAGCGCTGCGCCGTGACGGTCTTGCGCAGGCTGCCCAGTTCGCCCTTGATCTCCTTGCGCGCCATGCGCAGAACTTCGGCTCGGAATGCGTCGGAGAAGGCTGTCATCGTTGAACCCCGTGTGTGGAAGGTGTGGAGCCTAGCGACCCCAACAAAAAGCCGTCCGGGGCTATTGCACACGGGCGGCTTGCGAATCGGTCTGGCAGCTTACTTGCCGGCCTTCTCGGCCTTGCGCTTGGCGGCCTTGGGGTCCACCACGGCCTTGAACTTCGCACCGGCCACGAACTTGGGCACTGTGGATGCGGGGATCTTGATGGCAGCACCCGTGGAGGGATTCTTGCCAGTGCGCGCAGCGCGCTTGGCTGACTTGAACGTGCCGAAGCCGACCAGTTGCACCGCAGCGCCCTTCTTCACCGCGGTCTGGATGGTCTCGATCAGCGTGTCAAGCACGGCGTTGGCGGCCGTCTTAGAGAGGTCGTTCTTTGCGGCGAGGGTTGCCACGAGGTCTGCGCGGTTCATGGTGTGGATGTTTTTGAGAGGTGGTGAATCCCGGTTTATAGCCGATACGCTCCGTGGCCCCGGCCCCTTGATCCACAATGGCGCTGCCTCGCAGCCCCTTCATTTCCCATGTCCCGGCAGTACCTGAACGTTCCCTTCGCGCAGAAAGACGCCGCCAAGTCGCTGGGCGCGCGC
>NZ_JAMXAX010000225.1 GCF_023913775.1 Acidovorax facilis | reverse complement strand
CTGTGCAACCACCAGTTACCGCAGTCAGCGCTCAAGAGCAGTACGCCGATGCAGGCGATGAAAGAGTGGTACCAGACCCACCCGCACCTGTTTCACAAGCGACCATATGATCGTACGGGATGCGACAGTTAGGCATTGCAATGGAGAATTTCGTGAGCCAAGAAGCACCGGTTCAAACTAGTGACCCATTCATTCAAAAACTTCATGAGTTCTACGGCTCCACCCTTTTCCAGCAGAAGGTCAGCTTTTGGAGCAGTGTCGTTGCTTCTGCGGCGGGCCTAATCGTTGTGATTCTTGCGTTCATTGCCTATTTCTACGACCGGAATAAATTGAGCGAATCCGTAGTTCTTGGGGTCGCTGGCGTAGTCGCGCAATTCATTTCAGCTGCATTCTTTTACGTACACAACAAGAGTACTTCGCAAGCCCTTGAAGGCTTCGGCAAGCTCGTGAAACTTCAAGATACAAAGCTTGCAGTTGATCTCGTCGCGCGTATGGACCCCAAGAACCACGACTATATGTATATGAGCATCATCAACGTCCTCATTCTTCGTAATGAACCAAATCGTGACCTCACTCCAGACCTTGTCCGAGCATTGCAGGAGACTGGTAAACAGAACAAGCCCTAACAATTTATTCAAGCCGATGCCGCTTTGCGTCTCGGCTTAACTCAGGCGTTAGGCCATGAAGAATCGCATCCCCTTCGCAGTGATCGCCTTGGCCTTGGTTACTGGCCTCGGGTACTTTGTGGCCGGCGAAAAAATCGATAGACAGCTTTGTGGTGTTCGAAATGGAAAGTGGGCATCCGTCGATGGGGTGTGCATAGCGCGGACTTGTTTTAAAAATGGAAGCTGTGGATCTTGGGCCAACCCGGTTGCTTCCTGCAAAAATCTTAGCGCGGGCTCTCCAAGATCAGAGGTGTATTTCCAATTGGGTATGCCAGAAAGCTCAACCGAATCTTTGGCGACATGGAGTGCCGCCAAGGGAAGTGACAAGAAAATTACCGTCGAATTTAAAGGAGACCGTCTTGCTTCGCTCAGTTGCCCCGCCTAACCCGGCAGTCAAGCTGACCCGCCAAAGGCGGGCAGCTTACTTTGTCCGTTGTGCTTCAGCGAACCAAGTCAATGATTGAGCGTCTGGCGGAACTTCTGGATCTTCCCGATGCGGACTATTGGTCTGATGTTGGGTGTATCGAGGCGCGTTCCATCATTGATGCAGACCCGCAGTTGGTTATGTGCCAGATCAAAAGCCAATGGAGATCGTGGCCGGAACCACGACAGGAGCACTTGGCTTACATACTTGGCGAGGGAACGCATCCACTGGAAAGGGAAGTCCTCCTCGAGATGGCATCCTCTAGTGCTCCCGGCGTCGTTATGTCCGCCCGAGAAGCGCTACGTGGAATTCCTGGCAGTGAGGCATAACCTGACAGTCAACCGGACACCCAAATGCTGCGCATTTGGGTTCCCTTCGCTGGCGCTTCGGTGCCGGTTACTTCTACGTTATGCCTCATGAGGTGGCCGCAATGAGCGTCTGGCAAGTACTTGGCATCGGCGAAGGTTTCGTCCGCTCCGGAAAAGTTGACTCGTTCGAGTTGTCCGGATTTGTTCAAGCTCCCAGCGCACGTGAAGCGGCGAGCCGAGCCCTGTCAATTGCAAAGCAGCAGGTCGCTGAGCTGACTCAGATGAACGAAGCGGCTCAGCGCTGGCCGCTGATCAACTGGAACGAAATCCAAGAAGCGGACGCGCTCGCATTGAGCCCAGGGCAGCTAGACAAGGTTGAACTTCACTGGGCGAGCGATGCGGCATAACCATTCATTGCAGCCGACCTGCGCCAGCTTCGCTGGCTGGTCGGCTGAATTCAAACGTTATGTTTTATTAAAGTAATATCGTCATCCGAAATATGGGGAGTCTATGAACACTGGTCGCAATACACTTTTGATATTTATCGTTTCTGTACTTCTTAGCGCCTGTGTTGCGCCAACAACAATCGCTTCCAATAAGGCGGAAAATTACAATAAAGAGCCCAAACGTATTTTTGTACTGACCGATGTAGGTAGTGAATTTGGGAAAGATTTTTTCGATTCCTTCCAAGCAAAGCTGGGTGCTATTGCAAGAGATTGCGGTGCCGCTTTAGAGGTGAGCAGAATTTCTTCATTAGAGCTGGATGAGAAAATTCATCTCAATAAAATGAAAATGTTTAAAGCCGATACTATTATGAGTGTTCGCCGAAATGGTGGAACAAGAAATGAATATGGCATTTTTCATGCAATCTATAATGTCAAATTGGTTGATGTGCAAACCAATAAAACGGTGTGGAGAGCAGATACTAATTTTTATCGCGGTGGAACTGCTATTCCAATAAAAGAGCGTGGTGAAGCTCTTGCCGTTGATATAACTAATAAAATAAAGGAAGACAAAATATTTCGCTCCTGCGAAATAATAAAATCTAAAACATAACAGGTCGCTCAACCTGACTCGCATATCCAGGCCACCATTAACTCCAGCGCTTCGCCCTTCTCAAAGGTTTCTCCTTGGGGGTGTTGGCGCTCTGCTGGGCTCCGCCTGCGTTCGCTTCGTCGGTTTCAGGCTTTTTTGGCCTCTGGCGCCTGTGCTGCAAGCGCTACCAGCTATCAGTCTTGTAGCGCCTTGCACCCTTCGGTACCCAGCGCTTTTGCGTGGGCTGCGCCCTTCTCCAATTCAGGGCGCTCCCTTTTGGCCTTCGGGTCTCACTGTTCGTCGCAGCCGACTGCTACGCGGCGGCTGAACTCAGAGCGTTAGAGAGAATTCGATGCGCTTCGAGAGATTCATGAATTGGTTTTGCTGCTTGGCCGTCGTTGACCGCATAAAGCTGTGTGCATCGTCAGATGCGGTGTGCCAAATGCCATCGGTAGCAATGTGGAATCAGTCTATTTCAGCCTCGTCAGACCTCTCCAATGAATCGCCGCATCCTCGCCATCGCCCTCGCAATCGCCCTGTTCGCGATTCTTGGGGCATCCCTTGCCCCCCTCTTTTTGCCTCCTCCGGTTCCCCAGTGCGCCTACCTCAGCACACCCGTGCGGTTTACCAAAATTGATAGTCGCCCAGTGCAAGTACGTAGAGGAACGCGCCAGTTCATCTCCCAGTTTCCAATGGTGGAATACAGCTACGTCGTTTCCGGCAAGAGCTACACCAGCACCAGGATGTTTTGCTCAGACAGTGATGGTTTCAGAGCGGATTGGTCCAAGGTGGACCGCTTCTTTCACATTGCCAGAAATGGCGGTGAACTGGTGGCGTGGTTTCCGCCGTCATCACCCGAGTCGGCGTGTATCTCCATTGATGCGGACTTCGATTACTCCGTGGTTTCCAGCACCTCTTCGCAGTGCCGGGCGCATTGAAATCTGCCCTTGGCTGGGTGAGGGGGCTTCGTGCCTGCGGGGGCGTATGCTGCCGAATGCTTCGTTTGGCAGCGGGGTAGTGCAAACAGTGATTGCTATATTATTGATAGCTGATTGCGTTTAATGGATAAGCGCTAGGGCCCTATTTGATTAAAAACTGTTCGTGCAGCGCCAGGGGCTTCCATCCCACGCGCAGGCCTGCCAGCGCAGGGATCTGGCTTCGTCAACCCGCTGTGACCTTGGCCGTGGTGACGGTGTTGGCGCTCCCCAGTCCTTGCGGTGGTGCGCAAAAGATGCAGCCCGCCCCAGCCTCTGCCGTCACAGGCGCAGCCGCCCCTTCCCCATGGTTGCAGCAATGCTCCAGCCACCCAGCCACCCA
>NZ_JAMXAX010000224.1 GCF_023913775.1 Acidovorax facilis | reverse complement strand
GCGTCGTGGGCGGGCTCACGGTTTCATCAGCCGCATCACCACCACCACAGGCCGCCAACGCCACGCTGGCCATCAGGGCGGCGAGCGTGGCCTCCTTGGGCAACGGGGCCGGGCGCGGAGCCGGCTTTGTGGTGTCGATTCCCTCTGCAACCTCGGCAGGCGCTGCTGCGCAAGGCTCCTCTTTCAACAGTGTCATGGTGGTTCTGCTAGTTGTTTGTCACGCGAGCAACACCCTGCGCAGAGCCTTCCAACGCATCGCGTGCACGGGCCGTCTGCGTTGGTAGATCTGCCCTGGGTGCCAAGGCCGGTGAATCAAGTGTATGGATTTGAAACTGGGAGCCACTCGGGCTAAATCGTTATGAATGACTACAAAAGTCACTAAATGCAACTTTTTACCCAATGAGGTCGGTTTCGACTATGGCGTATTCACCCACGGTTTTCTGAGCGGCGATCCTGAGCGGCTTGTCTGGCATCGGTGTAGTCCACAGGCCGACGTTCTCTGCCTCTGACTGCCTACGTGTGGCGCGCCGCGGGGTTTCTACAGTGGGCTCATCGCTGACCGGCACCGTTTACCGCCATATCGGTGGCATGGCCGCAGCGAAACAACCGCAAGGAAGAAGACCATGAACGAAGACACCCTCAAGGGCAACTGGAAGCAGTTCAAAGGCAAGATGATTGAACAGTGGGGCAAGCTCACGAACGATGACTTTGACGTCATTGATGGCAAGCGTGAACAGTTCCTGGGCAAGCTGCAGGAGCGCCAGGGCATTGCCCGCGACGCAGCCGAAAAGCAGCTCAAGGAATGGCAAGAACGCCACCCGGACTTCCGCTTCAACGACTGACCGGTTGCCCGGCGCAGGGGCCCGGCCCCTGCCCTGCAGCAACACGGGAAACGACGGCTCCCGCACCCTGGTGCAGACAGCTGGACACCCCTGAATCACCCAATCCCGAGGAGAAACCCATGAAATTCGCACGTACTCTGATCGCATCCGTGGCTGCCGGCCTGCTGGCAACCTCTGCCTTCGCCATGACCGAACCCGAGCACAAGGCCGCCAAGGAGCGCATCTCGGCCGACTACAAGGCCGACAAACAAAAGTGTGATGCCCTGAAGGCGAACGCCAAGGACATCTGTGTGAAGGAGGCCAAGGGCAAGGAAGATGTAGCCAAGGCAGAACTGGAAGCCCAGTACAAGCCGACTCCTAAGGCCACCCAGAAGGTGGCAGAAGCCCGCGCTGACGCTGCCTACTCTGTCGCCAAGGAAAAATGCGATGACCTGAAGGGCAATGAAAAGGATGTCTGTGAAAAGGACGCCAAGGCTGCCCAGGTGAAGGCCAAGGAAGATGCCAAGGTCGCCGCAGCGCAGGCCAAGCCTGCTGACAACGCCGCCGAAAAGGGCGCCGCCGTGGCAGAGGCCCGCAAGGATGCCAACGCAGAAAAGAACGACGCCAACTACAAGGCCGCCAAGGAGCGCTGCGATGCGCTGTCGGGTGATGCCAAGTCCAAGTGTGTGGACGACATGAAGCGCATGTACGGCAAGAGCTGATCCCCTGTGGACCGCACAGTGGCCGGTACTTCCAGCCGCTGGCAGTCTTCACAATGCCCCGCCCCGTGCGGGGCATTTTTTATTGTGGGGTCCGAATGGTGCTGCGCGATGGCGCCGAACTGACCTGCATCAACACGCCCTGGTGGCTGGCGGCCTAAGCTCGTGCCCTGTTTTTGTCTCGCTGCAAAGGGATTCCCATGGCACAACTCGAATGGTCGGACGCGCTGGCCCTGGACCTACCCCTGATGGACGACACCCACCGCGAATTCGTGGACCTGCTGGCCGCCGTGGACCGGGCCGACGATGCGCAGCTGCTCTCGACCTGGCATGCGCTTGTGGAGCACACCGATCACCATTTTGCGCAAGAGGACGCCTGGATGGCGTCCACCCGTTTTGCCTCGGGCAACTGCCACAGCATGCAGCACCGGGTGGTGCTGCAGGTCATGCGCGAAGGGGTGGTGAGGGCCCAGCAAGGCGACCTGCAAGTGCTGCGTGTGATGGCCAGCGAACTGGCGCTGTGGTTTCCGCAGCACGCCCAGAGCATGGACGCTGCGCTGGCCCTGCACTTGCGCCGTGTGGGCTTTGACCCGGTCTCGGGCGTGGTGCACGCGCCGCACGCGCTGCCAGGCGAACTGATCCAGGGCTGTGGTGGATCGACCTGCTCCGACACCTCGGCCGCTGTTGCCGCCGCCGAGCCAGCGGCAATGGCCTGAGTTCGTCAACACCTTCCGAAAACCTGCTGCGCCGTACCTTTGCCTGCCGGTCTGCCCGCACAGGCAGGCCAAGGCACGGCGCAAGCGTGCTTTCACCCGTGCGCAGGCTGCGTCGGTGTGGCATGCTGCCAAGTCTCTAGGCAAGTGGGCGGCATGACCGCTGTGCTCCATGGCCGAAACCTCTTCCCCTGTGGCTCTGTACGACGAGGCCGCAAGTCTCCAAGCCCTGCAGCGCTATGGCATTCTCGACACGCCGATGGAGCCCGCCTACGACGACCTGGCAGGGATTGCGGCCCATGTGTGTGAAGCCCCAGTCGCCCTGATCAGCCTGCTCGACAGCCACCGCCAGTGGTTCAAGGCCTCAGTGGGGCTCCCGCTGCGGGAAACCCCGCTGGACCAGTCCGTGTGCCGCTACGCCGTGCGGCAGCCCGGCGTTTTCATCGTGCCCGACCTGGCGAAGGATGCGCGTTTTGCGCACTTCAGCATCGTGACCCAAGAAAATCCGCTCCGCTTCTATGCCGGGGCGCCCCTGGTCACGCCCGATGGTTATGCCCTGGGCACGCTCTGCGTGCTGGACCACCGGCCGCGCCATCTGTCCCAAAAGGCCCAGGACATGTTGTGTGCGCTGGCGCGCCAGGTGATCCGCCTGCTGGAGCTCAAGCGCGCCAACGACCGCCAGGGCCAGATGCTGGTGGAGCTGGAAGAAGCGCGCCGCCAGATGGCCGTGCTGGCCCATACCGATGTGTTGACCGGCCTGGCCAACCGGCGCTCGTTCACCGCGCGCCTTTTGCAGGAGCAGGCCCTTTTGCGGCGCGACGGTGAACCCGCCTGCCTGCTGATGATGGACATCGACCACTTCAAGCGCGTCAACGATGTGCATGGCCACCATGTGGGCGACCAGGCCTTGCAGCTTTTTGCCACGCTCTGCCGCGATGTGTTCCGCGCGGCGGACATGGTGAGCCGCTGGGGCGGCGAGGAGTTTCTGGCCCTGTTGCCCGCTACCCGGGTGGAGCAGGCCCAGGCGGTGGCGCAGCGTGTGCATGACGCGCTGACCACCCACCCGGTGCCGGGGGTGACGCCGCCCTTGGCGCTGACCGTGAGCATGGGGCTGTCCAACTTCGATCCCCTGCGCCCTCTCGACATCACCCTTCGCGCGCTGGATTCAGCGCTCTACGCCGCCAAGCGCGAAGGCCGCAACCGCACCGTGGTGGTGTAAGTGCAGCGAATTTGCTTTAATTTTGATAGCTGCTAGCGCTTGTCAGTAAAGCGCTAGGGCCATATTCTTTCAATATTTCGACGCTGCTTCAGTGCCCTGCGGTGCGGGGCAGTATCAGCGCAGCCATGCGCCATGAAAGATCCCGCAGGGCCCGGCGCACGGCGGGCGAATCCTGCGCACCCACGGGGTTGGCATCGTTGCGCGGGCAGAACGCAGCCTCCAGGACGTGCTGCTTGGCGCAGATCAGCGCCACCCGGTCTTGCGCCCGCAGGGCCGCCATCAGCTGGTCGCGGTGGCGCTGCACGCGCTCCGCTTCGGCCAGCGTCAGGGTGGGCGGGTGCGCGGCAGCGCCTGCGGCCGCGCCGGTGAGGTGCTGTGCCCAGGACAGGGGCGTGGTACGCGTTGTCATACAGCGCTCACCGGCGGTGTAGGGGGCGTGGC
>NZ_JAMXAX010000223.1 GCF_023913775.1 Acidovorax facilis | reverse complement strand
GTGCCACATACACCGGGGCAGGGGCGTAGTAGCCATTGCTGGCCCCCACCACCACGCCAGGCACGCCAATGCCAACCGACCAATTTACGTCGCGGGCCTGGGCTGCGCCCGTGCCGGCCAGCAATGCCAGCGCCACGCCAGCCGAAGCGGCCATGGCATAGATAGAACGGGTTTTCGTCATGGAAATCTCCTGTTTGAGCGAGGGCAGCCAGCCAAATGGACTCACCTCACCGGTACATAACGCACCAAGTAGGCAAAAGGATGGCACAAAATCGTCTTTACGTTGTGTCTGGACGTATACGCGCCTGTTTCTATGCGTAAACCATCACGAAACCGGCGCCTAAAATGGCTGTATGAGCACCCCCTCCCCCGCCAATACCGCCGCCACTGCCACTTCTGCGGCCCCTGAAACCGTCAAGCCCAGCAACTTTTTGCGCCAGATCATCGAGCATGACCTGGAAAAAGGCACCTACACAACCCGCCGCTGGGCGGGCACCCCCGGCGACGCCGCCCACCACGCCCAGGGCGAGCCCGACCCCGCCAAGATCCGCACCCGCTTCCCGCCCGAGCCCAACGGCTACCTGCACGTGGGCCATGCCAAGAGCATCTGCATCAACTTTGGCCTGGCGCGCGACTACGGCGGCATCTGCCACCTGCGCTTTGACGACACCAACCCCGAAAAAGAAGACACCGAATACGTCAACAGCATCATCGACGCGGTGAAATGGCTGGGCTTTGACTGGAACGGCGCACCCGACGCCGCTCCCTACCAGGCCAGCGACTACTTCGACTTCATGTACCGCGCCGCCGAGTACCTGATCGAAGCCGGCCACGCCTACGTGGACGAACAGACGGTGGAGCAGATCCGCATCAACCGGGGCGACTTCAGCAAGCCCGGCGTGGACAGCCCCTTCCGCAGCCGCACCCCGGCCGAAAACCTGGCCAAGTTCCGCGAAATGCGCGACGGCCAGCACGAAGATGGCTCCATGGTGCTGCGCGCCAAGATCGACATGGCCAGTCCCAACATCAACATGCGCGACCCGGCCATCTACCGCATCCGCCGCGCCACCCACCACAACACGGGCGACACCTGGTGCATCTACCCCATGTACACCTACGCGCACCCCATCGAGGACGCGCTGGAGCAGATCACCCACAGCCTGTGCACGCTGGAGTTTGAAGACCAGCGCCCCTTCTACGACTGGCTGCTGGAGCGCTTGACCGAAGGCGGCCTCCTGGCCAGCCCGCCCCCCCGCCAGTACGAATTTGCGCGCCTGAACCTCACCTACGTCATCACCAGCAAGCGCAAGCTCGCCCAGCTGGTGTACGACCACAAGGTCAGTGGCTGGGACGACCCCCGCATGCCCACCATCGTGGGCCTGCGCCGCCGCGGCTACACGCCCGCCTCCATCCAGACCTTTGCCGAACGCATCGGCGTGACCAAGTCCGACAGCTGGATCGACTACAGCACCCTGGAAGGCTGCCTGCGCGAAGACCTGGAGCTGAAAGCCCACCGTGGCATGGCCGTGCTCAACCCCGTCAAGCTGGTGCTAACCAACTGGGACGACGTGATGGGCGCAGGCCACCTGGAGCCCTGCAGCCTGCCCGCACTGCCCCACCCACCCGAGGGCGTGGAAAGCCCCGTGCGCCACTTCACCATCGGCAAGGAAGTCTGGATCGAACGCGAAGACTTTGAAGAAGTGCCGCCCAAGGGCTACAAGCGCCTCTTCCCCGGCAACAAGGTGCGCCTGAAGGGCGGCTACGTCATCGAATGCACCGGCTGCACCAAGGATGCGAACGGAGTCATTACCGAAGTGCTGGCCACCGTGGTGCCCGACACCAAGAGCGGCACCCCCGGCGCCGACAGCGTGAAGGTGAAAGCCGCCATCACCTGGGTGGGCGTGGCCGACGGCGTGAATGCCGAAGTGCGCATGTACGACCGCCTGTTCCTGGACGCCCACCCCGACGCGGGCGGCAAGGACTTCATTGAAAGCCTGAACCCGAACAGCCTGAAGGTGGTGACCGCCATCGTGGAGCCGTCACTGGCCAATGCCAAGCCGGACGACAAGTTCCAGTTTGAGCGGCATGGGTACTTTGTGGCGGATCGGGTGGACCATGCGGCGGGCAAGCCGGTGTTTAACTTGGCGGTGGGGTTGAAGGATTCGTGGGGGAAGTGATTACCTCCTGATTGGAAAGAAGGCCAGCAAATTTCCATATTTGCTGGCCGTTTTCTTTTGGACTGATGACAGCTTTCGATGCGAAACGGCCTGTCACAGTGCAATATAGATCTGTCATTTGCTGCCGTTTAGTCAAAGTCCCCGCCTTCAGATGAGAATTTTCTGCGTCGAACACTTCGCATCTCAAGGGGTAGGACATCAGCTACCCAGTAGCTTGGTGTGAAAACACAGTCTGCGACTTTGGGCGGAATGGCGAATGATGCTGCTGTGCAAGCTGCAGCCTGAAAAGCGAGGAAAACAACATGCTGCTAACCGATATCACCGTCGAGCACACCCTGGTGTCCAAAAAGAATGGCGTTCGTCAGACCTTCTTACTGCATCCGTTTACCGATACACAGCGAGATTCACTCGGTAAATTTGAGATCGTTCGCGACATCAGCCAGCCAGGATTCAAAGACGTTAAACGTTCAACCTTCGTGACGTTTCAACAACTGGCAGAGTTGTATGCAAAAGGTGCACTCGAAGAATTCGGGTTTTCCGTTCGCATGTGTCCGGGTCAGGGCACGTACCCCGCCAAGAATCCAGCAAAAAAGATACTGCCAACCAGCATCAGGCCGGGCTCACCGTTCGACGTGGCTGTTCAAAAGGTGGATATTTCAAAACCTGCGACTCGCGAATTGAGAACCGCCTTACTTCGCACCAACGTCACCCTTCAAGGGTGATGACGCTGATTGAAAGGAAAGTCCCTGTGAACTCATCCGTTGCCCATGCTGAACTCATCGCCACTTTCCAGCGGGCGCAGGCAGATGCCGCTCACAAGCTCGGATTGATCAAAGCTGCGGCGAACAAGGGGCCCAAGGCAGTCCAAGCCGCCACGGAAACGGCTACAAAGGCCGTAAAACGCAGGGACTCGTATGCAAAAAAGCTGAACAAGCTGGTGGGGGTGAGCCTCAAGGATTGATGGTGGCCCAGCCTAGGGCCCGGCACCGACCAGTAACCACCGGCAACACCTGGCCGCCAGAGACAGATAAGTGCTAGAGACCAATTGCATGATCCATGCAAACCGCCCATAGTCTCCAACGGGGTGCAGAGCGAAACCTGCGATCGGCCGGCAAAGCACCCACAACACGCGACACGCCGGACAGAGAGCGAGCTACTGCGCCGCAAGCGCCACGCCATTTGCGATAAAAACACCGCCATGCTCCCTTCCTCACCCCTGCCGCTCACATTCACCCCCACCTTTGCCCACATACCGCCCGGCCCGCCGGCGGGCCCCTTGCAGTTGCTCCCCATCAACGCCGCCGCGGTGTCCGTACACACCGCAGATGGCGCGCATGTGGGCTCGCTCAAGCTGGTTGGCGGGGTGTGGAAGTTCAAGGCCATGGGCTACGACGCTGCGGGCCGCATGGAGCCGGGCCACGGCCCGCTGACGGAGCAGCACAACATGCAGTTCGCCACGCCCGATGCAGCCGAGGTGAGTGCGCGGTTGCTGGGCGCTTTGGGAAGCCATCCGTAGAAGGCACTTGCACTCACGCGCCGAACCATTTTTGCTTTCATTTTGATAGCATAAAAGGCAATTCCATCAGGCGGAAACGGCCCATTTCGCCTCTATTTCCGCTCCACCAACGCCCGCAACGGCTGCCCGCCGGTGGACAGCTGAAACACCAGCCCCATGGCCTGCACCTGCCAGCCTTGTTTGGCCACGGTGGGGCTGAACTGGAAGCCCGCCATCACGCAATCGGTCGTGCGCACCTCGCCTGCTTCGGGCGGGCTGCCCAGCATCTGGGTGTAGGTCTGCGGCGCTTGCTGCGGCTGCGCCGCCTGCCCCTCTT
>NZ_JAMXAX010000222.1 GCF_023913775.1 Acidovorax facilis | reverse complement strand
GGCTATCAACATGGCTTCACTCCCTGGGTGGATTGCAAGGACTCTATCAACTCCTTTAGAACCGCTCGCGCCATGAAGAGTGGATAGCGTTTGGAGTCTATGCAATCGTCCGGGATGTGACAGTTAGTCACGTCTCCCCATATACCCCACAAAGAACTGGTCATACCGGTGGCCTGAAGTGATTGATTGATTCTTATACCCGAGCTGGCTTTAAGTTCATGCAGGACAGACGCCCTTATTTGCCGTTTTTGCAACGCAGCATGCTCATCAGGAGAATTTCAGACTGAAATGTGACCACGCTGTTCGGTCCGTGCCCATAGGGCTGAAGAGCGGCGTGTTGCTGGATCAAACTGCTCAACCGCCGTTCCGCCTGAGTCTGTGCCCCCCGAAAAAGCTGCTGGCGGCTGAAGTACTCTGCCGTCAGCCGTAGCCCCTGGCGATCACCCTCCTGTACAGCTGCCGCTCGCCGGCAGCTATTCCTACGCTTGAAGTAAGGAGACAAACGGCGCGGGCGACCTACCTGTCAGGATTTGAACCATTCCACGAGTTCGGGCCCGAGCAGCGCCGCATTCAGCTCCTCGTCGGACTGCGCGACAAAGGCCTCCAGGTCGCGGATGACCACCAGGCCGGTATTCTTAAAGCGGCTGGCGATTCGCTGGACAAACTCGAACTTCACGTTCCTGTCCTCGCAGGCTCCGATGAAGAGAAAGTAGACCTGGTCCCCACGTCGCTGCGATTCCTCCAGGACGCGCATGGTTCGCGTCTCATCGCCGGCGGTGTTTTCACCGTCGGTGATGAAGAGTACGAGTGAGCGTCTCTTTTCGTGTGTATGTGGAGCGCCGTGATCGTGCGCCTGCCCAGTCGACGACCACCCGAACAATCGGCTGAGGAAGCCGGCACCCTGCGTAGACCGGTGCACCTCGTCGCAAGTCTTCCAGCCGAAGTGCTCAAGCGCGCGTTCGAGCACAAAGCTGTAGGTTGTTCCACCATTCCAGCCCGGAACTCGATCGATGATGTTGCGAGTAACGTAACCATGAGCGTCGTTCGGCTCCACCGCTCCTACATAGTAGGCGTTGCGCTCGCCTGCGCTAAATGTGAAGACGTCCATTTTGTGGTCAGGGTCGAGCACCATGCAGTAAGGTACGAGTCGCTCAATCAGGATGCTGGTTGTTCCCTCTTCGTGCTCGTGCTCGAAGGACCCAGAGACGTCGATGATCGCGGCAGTTTCCGCCCTCACGTTCGCCACCACGCCAGCTTTGTCGAGCGCGAGTCGCAGCGCGGTGGCTGCCTTGTCCAGATTCAATGTGAGTTTGCTGTTCATGTGTGCTCCTGATTCAGGTTTTCAACTGGCTGATAATGTCCCGCAGCCGATAGGCCAGCTCACCAGCTTCGGTCGGCGAGATCGTGGTCTTCCTGGCGCCTAGGGTGGCGATGGACGCAATACTGCCGATGAACGCCGGCATAACGACCAGCGCCACGTTCTGGATAGCGCCGATGATACGCATCGGCTGCTCAATCTGTAATTCCTGTGTAGAGCCGGTTTGCCGCATCTGCGCCAGGGTTTGGGTGAGACTCATGCTGCGCTCGGCAAATCGCTGCGCCAGTGCTGTATCGTTCTGACGAAGGCGCTCCGACAGAAACAGGGCGCCGATGGCCGAGGCCTCGACTTGTTCGGCAGTCCCCTGCATCGAGTTGGAAAGACGCAGCAGCCGGTCCTTGAGGTCCAGCAGTGGGTCCAGCGCCGCAGCCATGAGCGTAAGCAACTGCTCCAGCTCGGCTTGGGCCCTGGCAAGTTCACTCGGTGTGTCGATCCGGCTGTTGATGCCCTGAAACAGGCGGCCCATTACGCTATCGCCACCATGTCCGCAGACGGCCATCAGGTCAATCGATCCCAGGATGTCCATCATTCGCGCGAGGTAACCGTCCACCTGGCGCAGCACAGGGCTGCGCGCAAGGTCCAGCATCTCGGTGACGAGGCCGCCGTGGGTCTGCTGCAAATCATGACCCCACAGGATCGCCTTGCGCTGCGCGGCCCGGTCGAGGACGAATGCGCCGACCAGCGCTCGCGCCCGTTCATACAACATGGTCTTAGCGCCCGGCGACAACGCTTGCAGATCCCGCACTGACACTTCAATCCGCCTCCGTTCAGTGCCAGGCATGGCCGTTGGCTGCCGAATCACCGGCTTGACCGCCGGTGCACGACGAGCAGGCCCATCCTTTGGTGGCTGGACGGCACCGCCAGGGCCGCGCGGGGAGGCGCCCTCGGAGCCGATGACCGTCGGGCGCAACTTGTCCTTCGCGGGCGGCATGGCTGGTCTCAGGAGAAGTGGCCCAGAACGTCGTTGAACGTACCCGTGAAGCCGCGGCCGACAGGAGCGTACTCCCAGCCATTGTCGCCATGCATGATGCTGCCGAGCTGCACCACGTTGAATTCGCCAAACTCCTTGGACAACTGGTAAGCGCCGAGCTCGCGCCCGCCTTCGTCGGCGATGGTGACGGTGCAGACCTCAATGTCGGCAAATGCAGCTTCGTCTTCTGATTCGGCGCCTTCAACGTGTCCCTGTCCGTGCTCGGCCTTGTGGACGGTGGCAAACAGGGGGATCTCGTTCACGCCCGCTGGGAGTTTCGAGCCATCAATGACGATGGTTTCGGTGTTGCCCTGCACCCGGACGTCGCCGGAATGCTGCAGTCCACCCGAGGGCGTGGCGAAGGAGCCGTCCGCCGCCGTCGGAAGCACGCCCGTTTTCGGGCTCATCTTCGTTGTGTTGTAGGTGGACAGGATCTCTTCCAGTGCCGAAACCTTCGCGCCGTTGCCGCCGTTGCGTGCCTCGAGTGCGTGGATGTCGATGTCGTCCTGGTGGCTGGCGTCGCACTGCCATGCGACGGTTACCTTGAACGCAGCGCCCTTGTTGAGTGAGAGCTGCAGTTTGCGGGCCGGTGCGGCGCCGTGCTTGTCAAGGGTCAATGTGAGCATGGCTTCTCCGGGGTCCTTGTTATGCCTGGCGCAGCGCAGCGAGTTCGGCGCGCGACTTCTCGAACATCTGCCGCGCCGTCTCAAACTTCGCTTCAGTTTCCTGCTTGGCGGCTTCCACCAGCTCGTGGATCTCGCGGGTCTGGGTGATGATGGCTGCGATTTGCTGCGCCTGCGCGACCCGGTTGTCGCCGGGAGCTTTTGCTGCGGCGACAGCCACGTCCCTGGTGGCCTGACCGCGAAGTTGCGTCAATTGCTGGTCAAGGCGTGCCTGGCGCTCGGCGATCTGTTGCACCGACTTGACGGCAAACGCGCCGTGGATGGAGAGCAAGGTCATCTTGATCGACGCGAACCGCGAGGAGACCGTGGTGGCCGTCTCCTGCAGTGTGGCGATGCCGGCAGCCTCGATCTGCTGGATCACCATTTGGTCGGCCGGAAGGCGCGTATAGGTGCCTTCAAGCGCGAGGGCACGGCTTTCCAGCAACCGGAGTTTGTCCTGCAACTCACGCAGCCGCGCCTGGGCGGACACGTCGGCGGGGTCGGCTGCCGCCGTCTGCTGCGCCACGTAATGCCGGGCCTTGCCGAGAAACGCCCGGGCCACGGCCGCATCGACGGTGAAGTTGGCAAAGTGCGTTCCGTACGATAGTTTGAGCGTCTCCAGCACCTGCAATTCGCCAAACAGCGTCGTCATTTCCTTGGACAGTTCGCCCTCCAGCCGGCCCATCTCGTCAGCCAGCGTTTGCGTCCGGCTGGCAATCAAGTCGCCAACTTCCTGCATGAACTCGCGAAAGGCTTCTTCGGGTTTGCGGCCGGTGAGCTTGGCGAACAGGCGGGCGAAGAACCCCGGATCCTCGCCGGTCTGTATCTTCTCCAGGATTTCAGGCAGTTTGGCGTCATCAACACCCTTTTCCAGGCGTCCGAAGAGGGCGAACACCTTGGACGCCGTTTTCTTGTCTAGCCGCGCGAGAAAGCCGTCAAGCGTCTTTTGCAGCGCCTGTTCCGCACCGAGTCCGATCTTGATGATCTCGCCGGATGGAACGGCCGCAAAGTCCAACGCGGCTAATGCCTGTTCGGCTTGCGGCACCTGCTCAGGCCTAAGCACGATGGCTCCGGTTTCTAGGAGCTTGTCGGGCTTTCCCGCCTACCGCGAGTGGGCGGCGGCCTGGAAAATCGCGCCAGTTTAAAAAGACCTCCCCTGCATGAGCCGCTTCATCGCCGTAGATCGAGACACCGCCTACTTGC
>NZ_JAMXAX010000221.1 GCF_023913775.1 Acidovorax facilis | reverse complement strand
GTGGATGCTTCGGATGCGCCGCATGGGCTCGTGCCCATGCAAGCAGCCGGGGCGTCCAATCGCCCGATTTCACTCCAACCCTTCGGGCAAGTGCCTTGCCGGGCGGTCTGCGGCGTTGCGGCGCTTGTTGATAGCCAAGCTATCAACTGCACCCCGCGCCTTGCATCCCATCCCGGCAAGGTACTCGTGCGACCCTGAAAAGATCTTGAACAGGTTCTTAGCCCAGCGCCAGACTGTCCGCATCGAACGACGGTGGTCGCAAAAGGTCCTCGTCGATGCCCATCACTTTGCTGGCGCGCTCCAGGGCCTGCCACAGGGGCGCAGGCATCTGCAGTATTTCTTCGGGAGAGGCTGACTGCGCAATCCAGGCGCTGATGTCAACGTGCTGCTCGGCGGTGAGCAAGTCCAGGTGCAGCATTTCGTCAATGGTCTTCATCGGTAGTCTATCGGTAGCGGGTCTAGGAGGCTGTCGGACTTGGAAATCGTCGGCTGCAAATCGACCGCAGCGGTCCATTTTTTACCGTCTTTTTGCCCCATAGCCGGGCTATGGGGCTGCAAATCCGGCAAAAACTGTCCTCGCTGGGGCCGATTTTCGCTTTCGACGCTCCAAGTCCGACAGCCTCCTAGCTCGCGAATGCCCTGCTGGCGCTGGGGAGTGGAAGCCCAAGGCTACCTGACAACCATCAACATGCGGCCGAGAGCGCCCATATCAACCGGGGCACGCCGAGCCCCCGGCGCTCGGGAAACGCGACCATCCAGCCCTGATCATGGAAGAACCTGGCCAGAGCCGGTCTGGTCGCCGTGGTGGTGAACCTGGCAGCGCCATTGCCCATGGCCATGCAAAGCCGAACCGCTACTCCCCGCGCCCCCGCACCTGCGCCCTGAACCCCCAGTTGTTCTCCAACCCCACATTCACCGCCTTCCCGCCGTCCTCGAATTTCAGCGTGACCCCGGTGACCTCGCCATCCGCCACCGAGCGCGAGATGAGCTGAAAGGTCTGCGCATCAAGCCAGTGGCCCTTGATGGCGATGACCGCATTGGGTCCCTGCTGCGCGGTGCGGTACTTCCCGTCCAGGCCCAGCGGGCCGGCAACCGGCTCGCGCGGCAAATCGGGGCGGCTGCTGTCGAACATGACCTCATAGCGCGGGTTGGCGGGCGTGAGATCCAGCACCAAGCGCTGGATGCCCATGCCGTTGCGCTCCAGCAGCCAAGCCTTGCGCGAGACGGTGGCGGCCAGTTCGGGCGTGGTGGTGGGGATGGCGCTGGGCTTTTCCACCCCGGCGTCGCGGATACGGGAGGCCAGATGGTCCTGCCCGGCAGCGTCGGCAGGCAGGGGCTCGCGCGAGCGCACTGCGGCGGTGATCTGGTCGATGAACAGGGGCAGCGGGTAGTGGCGCCGGCCGGTCACGGCGACAACCACATCGAGGTCGGGCAGCACCACGATGAGCTGGCGGTTGAAGCCGGCCGTGAAGTACGCGCGCCTGGAAGGGATGCTCCACCAACCGTTGGCGTACTTGAAGGAGGGCGCCCCGTTGCTGGAGCCAAAACCCATGTCCACCACGGGATTGAAGACCTGCTCCACCCAGGCGGCGGGCAGCAGCTGACGGCCGTTCCACTGGCCCATGCGCAGGTAGAGGTATCCGATGCGCGCCATGTCGCGCGGGTGCAGGTACAAGCCCCAGCCGCCGACCTCCAGGCCCTGCGGGTCCTTGCGCCAGCGGACGTCGGTGATGCCCAGGGGGCCGAACAGGCGTTTTTGCGCATAGGCCAGGGTGCTGCCGCCGGTCTTGAGCGCCAGGATGGCCGAGAGCAGGTGGGTGTTGCCACTGTTGTAGTTGAAGCCCGTGCCAGGCGCCTGGGCCATGGGCCGGTCGAGCACAAAGCCCTGCCAGTCGCGCGTGCGGGTCAGCTGCAGCATGGTCTCGGGCACAGCGTCGCTGAGCGACTCGATCCAGTTCAGGCCCGAGGTCATGTCCAGCAGGTGGCCCACAGTCATGGCCTTCTTGGAGGCATCGGCGTTGGCGACCTTGCGGTCAGCAAAGAAGTCGAGCACAGGCGCATCGCGCGAGGCGATCAGCCCGTCCTGGATGGCCATGCCAGTGAGCGTGGCGACGACACCCTTGGTGGTGGAGTTGACGGCATGCTTGAGCCCCTCGCGGTACGGGGCATAGAAGGCCTCGGCCACCAGGCTGCCGTGTCGGGTGACGAGCAGGCTGTCCATGCCCTGCGCTGCGCCAAAGTCGACGAGCTTGGCCAGCGCTGCAGAGTCCATGCCCTGCGCCTCGGGCGTGCTTTCTGCCCAGTCGTCAGCAGGCCAGATAGCGGCGAGAGGGGCTTCGGCAGCCGATGCAGCGGGGGATGCGGCAGGTGATGCGGGGGCCGCTGCATCCTGCGCTCCCGCTGGGGTAAAAGGCACCGCCGCGCTGGCCAGCAGTACGGCCGTGGCCTGCCTGCGGTTGATCCATGTCGCGGAGACTTTCTCTCCCGCGTTGCCGTCTCTGTGCATGGCCATCGTCAGTACCCTCAGTGCATGTTGTGCAGAAATCATATGCGCCCATGGGCCCGTACTGCACATCGTCCGCATCCAAGGCAAACCCAAGAGCTGGAAGCAACCGCTCTCGGCCGCGAGCCGCGGAATTTATGCCCTGCGGGGCGATACGGTTTGGGGCTGTCGAGTACGCAGGCGCGGGCGATACCATTGCAGGTTGTGCTCCCCCAAAAAATCGACTCCCACGTTCTGCCATGACCCACGCTACCGAATTCGCGCCCGGCCTTGTTGTCCAGGGCATTGAAGCCCCCCTGTCCCTGTCGAGCTACAAGCTCATCGCGTTTGACATGGACTCCACCCTCATCAACATCGAGTGCGTGGACGAAATCGCCGACGCCGCAGGCCGCAAGGCCGAGGTGGCCGCCATCACCGAAGCGGCCATGCAAGGCGTGATCACCGACTACAAGGAAAGCCTGCGCCAGCGCGTGGCCCTGCTCAAGGGCGTGACGGTGCAGCACATGGAACAGGTGTTCACCGAGCGCCTGCGCTTTAACCCAGGCGCCAAGGAGCTGATCACCGCCGCCAAGGCTGCAGGCCTGACGACGCTGCTGGTCTCTGGCGGTTTCACCTTTTTTGCCGACCGCGTGAAGGCCGGGCTGGGCATTGATTTCGCCCGCTCCAACATGCTCGGAGTGCAAGATGACCAACTCACCGGCCGCATGGTGGACCAGGCCTGGGGCGACATCTGTGATGGCGCCGAAAAGCGCCGCACGCTGCTGGAAGTGGCTTCGCTCATGGGCATCTCGCCCCAGCAGGCGATTGCGGTGGGCGACGGCGCCAATGACCTGCCCATGATGGGCGCGGCGGGCCTGTCGGTGGCCTACCACGCCAAGCCCGCCGTGCGCGCGCAGGCCAAGGTGGCCATCAACCAGGGCGGGCTGGACCGGCTGCTGGAAGTGCTGCGCTGATTCGCGACACCACAGCCCCGCCATGCTGAAGGCCCTTGCCACCCGTGCCGCGCAGTCCTTGCGCAAAAGCTGGAAGCAGCACCTGGCCACCCTCGCGCTCGCCTGGGTCGCCATCGTGGCGGTAGACACCTGGCGCACGCGCGACCTGCCCCAGGGCCCTGCGCCCGATGTGGCGCTGGTGATGGCCCCCAGCGCTGGCGCCACCGCCCCCACCACCCTGGCCCAGTGGCGCGCCCAGCACCCCGGTCAGGCCGTGGCCGTGCACTTCTGGGCCGAATGGTGTTCCATCTGCAAGCTGGAAGAGCCCAGCATCGCCAGCCTGTCCGCCGACTGGCCGGTGCTGGGTGTGGCCATGCAGTCGGGCAACGCCGAAAAGGTGGCCCAGGTGCAGCGCCAGCGCAGCATGGTCTGGCCTACGGCGGTGGACCCGCAGGGCACCCTGTCACGCAGCTGGGGCGTGCGCGCCGTGCCCGCGCTGTTGGTCATCGACGCGCACGGCCAAGTGCGGTTCGCCACCTCGGGCTACACACCCGAATGGGCCATGCGCCTGCGGCTGTGGTGGGCGCAGACCGTGCCGCAGTGGAGTGCAATGCTTCCAAAATGATAGCATCTAGCGCTTGATGGACAAGCGCTGGAGGCCATTTTCAGGCTCTTCTAGCGAATGCTAGTGATGCCTCTTTAATCGCGCCCCATGGCCCTCATCTTTAAGGTACGACGCTCTTGCGTCTGCCCCAGGAGAAGGCCATGCGACAGCAACAGATGACGCGCTTGATC
>NZ_JAMXAX010000220.1 GCF_023913775.1 Acidovorax facilis | reverse complement strand
GTGCCCGCGCCACCGCCGGTCGAAGCCCCGGCTGCAGCACCGGCAGCGTTTGGCTGGCTGCGCAACCCGTTTGCCCCCAAGGCGCTCGAGGCAGCTCCGGCGCCCACGCCCGTAACAGCGCCAGCCCCACCGCCTGCGCCAGTGCCCGCCGCAGCGCCCCCGGCCACACCCGTTCCCACACCTGTGCCGGTGGCAGCCCCGGTTCAGGCAACTCCTGCGGCATCCACGCCGGTGGCAGCCCCCGCCATCGCCGCGCCAGCGCCCGCTTCTGCACCGGCAGCCGCCCCCACGGAACGCAAGGGCTGGCTGGATCGCCTCAAGGCCGGCCTGCGCAAAACCGGCAGCAGCATCACCACGGTGTTCACCGGCACGCAGATCGACGATGCGCTGTATGAAGAGCTGGAAGAGGCCCTGCTGATGGCCGACACCGGTGTCAAGGCCACCACCCACCTGCTGGCCGACCTCAAGCGCCGCGTGAAGGAGGCCAAGGCCACCGACCCCGCCGCTGTCAAGGGTTTGCTGGCCGACGCACTGACCGACCTGCTGCGCCCGCTCGAAAAAGCCCTGGTCATCGGTGAACACACCCCCACGGTGATCATGGTGGCGGGCGTCAACGGCGCGGGCAAGACCACCTCGATTGGCAAACTCACCAAACACCTGGCTGGCGAAGGGGCGGCCGTGTTGCTGGCGGCGGCCGACACCTTCCGCGCGGCAGCGCGCGAGCAGCTCGGCGTCTGGGCCGACCGCAACACGGTCGAGATCGTGAGCCAGGAAGGCGGCGACCCGGCCGCCGTGAGCTTTGACGCCGTCACGGCCGGCAAGGCACGCGGCAAGGATGTGGTGCTGGTGGACACCGCCGGCCGGCTGCCCACGCAGCTGCACCTGATGGAAGAGCTCAAGAAGATCCGCCGCGTGGTGACCAAGGCCGACGCCACGGCCCCGCACGAGGTGCTGCTGGTGATCGACGGCAACACTGGCCAGAACGCTCTGGCCCAGGTGCGGGCGTTTGACGACGCGCTGCAGCTCACAGGCCTCATCGTGACCAAACTCGACGGCACGGCCAAGGGCGGTGTGCTGGCCGCCATCGCGCAGGAGCGCCCGATTCCGGTGTATTTCATCGGCGTGGGCGAAAAGCTCGAAGACCTGGAAACCTTTAACGCGCGCGAGTTCGCGCAGGCGCTGCTCACCTGATGCAGCCCGGCGGTCCGGGCCGCCCCCTTCCCCCGCCAGCGTGATCCATGGCCCCTTCGGGGGCCATTTTCACATTTACGAACTGCGGCAATTCCCCCATGATGGGCTTCCCCCTGGAAAGGCACGGAGGCCCATGTTCATTGAGCTGGTCAAAGGTGTTGCCCTGCTGCTGGCGCTGTGCTTTCTGCATGGGTTCAACATCCGCGTCTGGCGCCAGCATCCGCGCACCGGGCAGGTGTTCTCGGGCATTCTTTTTGGCACCATCTGCGTGGTGGGCATGCTCACACCGGTGGTGCTGATGCCCGGGGTGATCTTTGACGCCCGCTCGGTGGTGCTGAGCATGGCGGGTCTGTTTGGCGGCCCGCTGGTGGCCTGCATCGCCGCCGCCATGGCCGCCACCGGCCGCCTGTGGCTGGGCGGCGCGGGGGCGGAGGTGGGCTTGATGGTGATCGCACTGTGCACCGCACTGGGCCTGGTCTACCGCGAGGGCCGGGCGCGTGGGCGCCTGGGGGTCGAGCCCGTGACGCTGGCGCTGTTCGGACTGCTGTTGCACACCGCCGTGCTGGCGGTGTTCCAGCTGCTGCCGACCGAAGTGGTTCAGCGCGTCAACCAGACCCTGGCCCTGCCCTTTCTGCTGACCTTCACACCCGCCACGGTGGCGCTGGGCCTGCTGCTGCACGACGTGGAAGAACGCCTGGCCACCGAACGCGCACTGCACGGCACGGCCGCCCGGCTGCGGGCCATTGCGCAGGCCATTCCCGACGTTCTGCTGGTGCTGGATGCCCAGGGGCGCTATGTGGAAGTGCTCTCGCCCGACGACGCCCCGCTGGCCGCCAGCCCCGCCCAACTTGTGGGCAAGCGGATGCATGACGTGCTGCCCGCAGAGCAGGCCGACAGATTTGTGGAACTGATCCGCAGCACCTTGCTGTCGGGCCAGACGCAGAGCGTGGAATACGAGATGCAGACACTCTCGGGAACGCGGCAATTTGAAGGGCGGGCGCAGCCCCTGGGTGTGAAAGTGGGGGGCCAGGCGGCCGTGGTCTTCCTGGCGCGGGACATCACCCAACGCAAGCGCGCCGAAAGTGCACTGCGCGAGTCAGAGCTTCGCTTTCGCTCGCTGCTGCGCAATATCCCGTCCATCTCGGTGCAAGGCTATCTGGAAGATGGCACCACGAGCTACTGGAACCAGGCCTCCGAGGAGCTGTATGGCTACACGGCCGAGGAGGCACTGGGCAGCAACCTGCTCGACCTCATCATTCCGCCCCCCATGCGCGACGCCGTGCGTGAACACGTACGCCACATGTTCGCCACGGCCGAGGTGATTCCCGCCGGCGAGCTGCAGCTGCAGCGCAAGGACGGTACGCCCGTGCATGTCTTCTCGAGCCATGCCTACATCCGGGTGCCGGGCCACCCACCGGAGATGTTCTGTATCGACATCGACATCTCGGGCCGCAAGGCGGCCGAGGACGAGGCCCGTTACCTGGCCTTCTACGACGCCCTCACCCAGCTGCCCAACCGGCGCCTGCTGGTAGACCGTCTGCAGCAGGTGCTGGCCAGCGGGGCGCGCTCGGGCTTGACCACAGCCGTGCTGTTTGTGGACCTGGACAACTTCAAGACCCTGAACGACACCCGGGGCCATGAGGTGGGCGACCTGCTGCTCAAGGAAGTGGCCCTGCGCCTGCGCGGCTGCGTGCGCGAGCAGGACACGGTGGCCCGGCTGGGGGGCGACGAGTTTGTGGTGGTGCTGCAGAACCTGAGCAGTGACCCGCCGGAAGCCGCCGCCCAGGCGCGCACGCTGGGCGAACTGATCCTGGCCCAGTTGCGCCAGCCCTACGATCTGGCCGGGCATGAACACCACTTCACAGCCAGCATCGGGGTGACGCTGCTGCGCGAGCACCGTGACTCGGTGGACGAGGTGCTCAAACAGGCCGACATGGCCATGTACCGCGCCAAGGACGCGGGCCGCAACACCCTGCGCTTTTTTGACCCTGACATGCAGCAGGCCGTGAACCGCCGCGCACTGCTGGAAACGGAGCTGCACAACGGCCTGCGCCAGTCGCAGTTCCTGCTGCTGTACCAGCCCCAGGTGAACGCGCAGGGGCGGGTTACCGGCGCAGAGGCGTTGGTGCGCTGGCAACACCCCGCGCACGGCATGGTGCCGCCATCGGAGTTCATCCCGCTGGCAGAAGAATCGGGCCTCATCCTGCCCTTGGGTTATTGGGTGATGGAAACCGCCCTGCGCCAACAAGCCCGGTGGCGGCTAGACCCGGCAATGGCCCACCTGAGCCTGGCCATCAACGTCAGCGCGCGGCAGTTTCTGCAGGAAGACTTTGTGGCACAGGTGCTGGCCTTGCTGCAGCGCACTGGCGCCGACCCGGCGCACATCAAGCTGGAGCTGACCGAAAGCCTGCTGCTGGACAACGTGGACAGCGTGATCGCCACCATGCGCGCACTCAAGGCCCAGGGTCTGGGCTTTTCGCTGGACGACTTTGGCACCGGCTATTCGTCCTTGAGCTACCTCAAGCGCCTGCCGCTGGACCAGATCAAGATCGACCAGGGTTTTGTACGCGACGTGCTGCTGGACCCAAGCGATGCAGCCATCGCACGCTCCATCATCGCGCTGGCCAGCAGCCTGGGTCTGGACGTGATCGCCGAGGGGGTCGAAACGGCAGCGCACCACCAGTTTCTGCTGGCGCACGGCTGCAAGGCGTTTCAGGGCTATCTGTTTGGCAGGCCGATGGCGCTGGAAAACTTTGAACGGGTCGCGCGGGAGGTGCTGGGCCCGGAAGGCACCTCCAGCTGACCTTGGGCCGGTATCGGGATTGCATTCAAGGTACCACACAGAAGTGCCGATAACCAAGGGCCACGCCAGCCCGCACAGCGCCGGACCTCCGTGGAAACCATGGAGGTGCCCCATGAGAATCGAGTCGTCCACCCTGCAGATGCAGTCCCAGCATGTCGCCACGCGCATGCACAGCCAGACAAGCCGCCTGGAAATGTGGGTGGGCGACCGCCCCGCCAGCACGCCCCTCGCCCGCCAGGCCCCGCCGCTGCAAATCTCCACCGCTGCCCGCCTGGCCCAGGCCGCCCATGCACCCCATGGGGCCACCACCTCGGTCGAGCCGCTGCCGGAGC
>NZ_JAMXAX010000021.1 GCF_023913775.1 Acidovorax facilis | reverse complement strand
GCTGGATGACTTTGGCACCGGCTACTCCTCCCTGTCCTACCTCAAGAGATTGCCCCTGGACCAGGTCAAGATCGACCAGAGCTTTGTGCGGGACGTGCTGACGGACCCCAACGACGCGGCGATTGTGAGGACCATCCTGGCGCTGGCCAAGAGCCTTGACCTGGAGGTGGTGGCCGAGGGGGTGGAGACGACGGGGCAGCTGAGTTTCCTGAGGCTGCATGGGTGTGAGGGGTTTCAGGGGTATCTGTTTGGGCGGCCCGGGCCGGTGGGGGACATTGATGCCTTGCTGTATCCCGCTCGGTAAGAGCCGCTCGCTGGTTGGCCAGGGCTTGGACGGAGGTTCCGCGTGACGCGGGTGGGTGAGGGCGTGGGCGGATTTCTGGACAAGGTGCTGGACCGCAATGCCCCGGGCGTGCGCGGTCTGGTGCTGGTGGTGGCTGCGGCAATGGTGGGGGCCTGGCTGGTGGTGCTGGGGGCCATGCACTGGCAAGGTGCCCAACGTGCTGACGAGCGCGCCAAGCTGCTGCAGCAGACCGTGGACACGCTGCAGGCCCGGATCACGGGTGGCGGCATGCTGGGCGCGGTGTCGTTGCTGGGCCTGAGCGAGCCGCTGCTCAAGGCCATGGCCCTGGGGCAGCTGGCACCGGACGACCCTGAAGCCCTGGCGCGGCTGGGGGTCGCCCGGGGGCGGTTTCTGGTCAACGGCGTGTATGTCATGGCGGCCGATGGCACGGTGGTGGCGCACGAGACGCCGGGGGGCCGATCCACCGGCATCAACCTGGCGTTTCGTCCGTATTTTCAGCAGGCCATCAAGGGCGCCATCAGCGTGTATGCCGCCATTGGCAGCAACTCGCAGGAGCGTGGCCTCTATTACGCCGCGCCGCTGTATGAAAACGACACGCCTTCCAGCTCCATCATCGGTGTGGTGATGTTCAAGGTGGGGTTCGAGTTGTTTGACGAGGTGCTCAAGAGCACCCAGTTGCCCACGGTGCTGTTGTCTCCGCAAGGCGTGGTGTTCGCATCGACGCGGCCCGAGTGGCTGTTTGCGGTGGCGCCGCCGCTCACGCAGGCGCGCATTGATTCGATCCGCGCTTCGCGCCAGTTTGGCAATCACTTCGACAAGGGCCTGGCTTCTTCCCTGCCCTTCGCGCCGGATGCGGGCGAGGTTGTCATCGACGGGGTGAACTACGCAGTGGAGCGCCGCCAGGTTGATTGGGGCGACCCCGGCGGCCAGTGGCAGCTGGCGATGCTGGATGACGTGAGCACCCTGATGACGGGGGCTGAGCGCCTGAAGGTGGGAGGGGCTGCCTTCGTGCTGCTGAGCCTGCTGGGGCTGCTGCTGCTGGAGCTGCTGCGCAGCCGGGCGCGGGTGAGCGCTGCGCTGGAGCGCTTCAGGGTATTGGGCGCTGCGCTGGGGAGCAGCCCGGTCTCGGTGGTCATCACCGATGGAGACGGGCGCATCGACTGGGTCAATCCGCAGTATGAGCGCAACTCCGGCTACACATTGCAAGAGGTCCGTGGCAAGAAGCCGTCAGTGGTGTCCAGTGGCCAGACCCCGGCGCAGACCTACCAGGAGATGTGGTCCACGCTGCTTTCGGGCCGCTCGTGGCAAGGGCAGTTTGTCAACCGCCGCAAGGACGGAAGCCTCTACCACGACGAGGCTACGCTCTCGCCCGTGTTTGACGAGCGTGGCAAGCGCATTGCCATCGTCGGCCTGCACGAAGACGCCTCGGGGCGTATCCAGGCACAGAAGGAGCTGGAGCGGCGTGAGCGTCTGCTCAACGAGCTGCTGGAGCAGCAGACCGCCATCTTTGACAACGCGCCCCCCATTGCGCTGGTGGGGGACGGGAAGTTCCGGCAGTTCAACCCGGCGTTTGTGGAGCTGATGGGCAGCACGGCGTCCGAGCTGCTGGGGCTGGACGTCGGGGTGTTGCTGGGTGGGGAAGACCGCGCAAGGCAGTTCTACGGCCAGGTAGGCCCCGTGCTGAACGCCGGGGGCGCCGTGCGGCAGGTGTCGACGCTGTTTCGCCTGGATGGCCACAGCTTTGAGGCACGCATGGCAGGACGCAGCGTGCAAATGGAGGGGTTCAAGAACGCATCCCTCTGGGTGATCGAGGACGTCAGCGAGCAGCGCCGGGCCGAGATCGCCATGCAGCAGGCCAAAGACCGGCTGGAGCTGGCGCAGGAGGCCGGCAAGATCGGTGTGTTCGACATTGACCTGCTCACCTCCCAGGTGCTGTGGAGCGAGAAGCTGCTGGCGTTGCTCGGCCTGGCGCCGGGCACGGAGGTGCGCTCCCAGCGTGACTGGCAGGCGGTTTTGCACCCCGATGATCGCGCCCGCGCGGTGGCCGCCTTTTCGAGTGCCCTGGCGGGCGGCGAGACCCACCTTCGCGATTCCTGGCGCATCGTGCGGCCGGACGGTGAGGTGCGATGGTTCCTGTCGGCGGCCCGCATATTTCGCGATGGCGACGGGCGGGCGGTGCGGGTGGTGGGCGTCAACGTGGATATCCACGAACAAAAGCTGCTGGAACAGCAGGTGGCCGAGCAGCTGGATTTTCAGCAGGCACTGATTGACGCCATCCCCGTGCCGCTGTTCTACAAGGGCGCGGACGGCCGGTACATCGGCTTTAACCGTGCCTACGAGCAGGCCTTTGGGGTGCAGCGCGAGGCACTGATCGGCAAGACCGTGCGGGACCTGGCGTTCCTGCCCGAGACCGAGCGCGAACGCTTCGATACGGACGCGCAGGAGGCCTTGCACGGGGTCCAGTCGGTGCACAAGGAGGTGGACCTGCCGTATGCCGACGGAAAGGTGCACCACACGCTGTTCTGGCTGCACGGCTTCTCGCGGCCCGACGGCTCGCCGGGCGGGGCCATCGGGACCTTTGTCGACATCACCGACCGTCAGCGTGCCGAGCAGGACCTGCGCCGCGCCAAGGAGCTGGCCGAGGAGTCCACCGCACTCAAGTCCAACTTCCTGGCCAACATGAGCCACGAGATCCGCACGCCGATGAACGCGATCATCGGCATGTCGCACCTGGCGCTCAAGTCGGGCCTGACAGCACGCCAGCACGACTACGTGAGCAAGATCCAGCAGGCCGGCCAGCACCTGCTGGGCGTGATCAACGACATCCTGGATTTTTCCAAGATCGAGGCGGGCAAGCTCATGGTGGAGAAGCAGCCCTTTGTGCTCGACCGCATGCTGGAGAGTGTGTCTGACGTGGTGGGCTACAAGGCCGGTGCCAAGGGGCTGGAGCTGGTTTGCGATGTGGCGGCCGACGTGCCCCCCAACCTGGTGGGTGACTCGCTGCGCCTGGGCCAGATCCTCATCAACTTTGCCAACAACGCCATCAAGTTCACTGAAACGGGCGAGATCAGCATTGCCGTGCGGCTGCTGGAGGCAGAGGGCAACCGGGTGATGCTGCGGTTTGAAGTGCGTGACACCGGTATCGGACTTACGCCCGAGCAGATGGGGCGGCTGTTCCAGAGCTTCCAGCAGGCAGACACCTCCACCACGCGCCGCTATGGCGGCACGGGCCTGGGCCTGGCTATCTGCAAGAGCCTGGCGGAGCTGATGGGCGGCGAGGTAGGGGTGCAGAGCACCTATGGTCAGGGCTCCACGTTCTGGGTCACTGTGCCGCTCGAACGCGGTGCACCCGCGCGCGTGCTGCTGCCGCCCCCGGACCTCCGGGGCCGCCGTGTGCTGGTGGTGGACGACAACCAGACAGCGGCCACCGTGCTGTCCGACATGCTGCTGGCCATGGGTTTTGAGGTGGAGCAGGCCCACTCCGGCCTGGAGGCACTCGACCGGCTGCGCGAGTCCATGGCACGGCACCAACCGTTTGGCCTGCTACTGCTGGACTGGCACATGCCGGGCATGGACGGTGTGGAGCTGGCCGGCCACATCCGGGGCCTGGGCATGGCGCAGGTGCCCAAGATGCTCATGGTCACGGCCTACGGCCGCGAGGATGTGATGCGTGCCGCCCGCGTTCAGGGCATCGACACGGTGCTGATCAAACCCGTCAACGCCTCGCTGCTGTTCGACACGCTGATGCAGCCGCTGGAACACTCCACCTACAGCCCGCGCCGCGCGGTCACCCCCGCGCCCGCTGCTGACGAGCTGCCGCTGGAGATCCGGGGAGCGTCGGTGCTGCTGGTGGAGGACAACGAGCTCAACCAGATGGTGGCGGTCGAACTCTTGCTCGAAGCCGGTTTTGCCGTGGATGTTGCCGAGAACGGCCAGATCGCCCTCGACCGCATCGAGCGCAATGCTTATGACGTGGTGCTGATGGACATGCAGATGCCTGTCATGGACGGCGAAACGGCCACGCGGCAATTGCGCAGCAATCCGCGCCATGTCCACCTGCCCATCGTGGCCATGACGGCCAACGCGATGGAGTCTGATCGCCAGCGCTGTTTTGCGGCCGGCATGAACGACCATGTGGCCAAACCCATCGAGCCTGCGGCGTTGTGGGCCGCCCTGAGCCGCTGGATTCGACCCCGGCCGGGGCTGGGCAAACCGCCTGTGGAGGGGGTGCCCCGCGCAGCAGGCGCTGGTGCCAGTTCGGGTTGGGGGACTGATGGGATGGCGCCGGAGGGGGCTGACGCTGCGGTGGCAGCGGCTTTTCCCGCAGTTGCCGGGCTGGACACCCGCCTGGGTCTGCAGCGCGCCTTGGGCAAGCCGGGCCTGTACGCCGAGATGCTGCGGCGATTTGTGCAAGGCCAGTCGTCGGTGATTGCGCACCTGGAGCAGGCCATTGCCAGCGCAGATGTGGTGCTGGCCGAGCGGCTGGCCCACACCCTGCGCTCGGTCGCGGCCAACATTGGCGCGCAGGAGGTGTCGGCCCATGCACAAGCGCTGGAGCAGGCGTTGCGCAGTGGGGCGCATGCCGAAATGTCCGCGGGACTGACGGCCTCCCTGGGCGCTGCGTTGCAGCCCCTGCTGACGGGATTGCAGGCGTGGATGCAGGGGCAGCAAACGGGGCGGCCGGAAGGCCTGGAAACCCCTGCTGGGGCCGCGCTGCAGGGAGTGGGCGCCACGGCGGTCCTGCAAAAGCTGCGCACTCTGCTGGAGCAGGACGACCCTGCAGCCCCCGAGTTTTTCCAACACAATGTCCAGGTGCTCCGATCCGCGCTGGGGAGCAGCTTCACGGTGGTCGAGATGCACACCCAGAATTTTGATTTTGAGCAAGCACTGTCGGCAATGGCCGCCGTGTCAGGCCCCGAACACCCTGCCGTTCACACCCCTTGAGCGGCACAACACCCAGGAACTTCCATGGACAACGCGCCCTTTGCCTCCCCACAGGCCGCTCTTGTTGACAAGCCGATCGCCACGGTGCTGGTGGTGGACGACACGCCGGACAATCTCACCCTCATGGGCAGCCTGCTGCGCGAGCATTTCCTGGTGAAGGTGGCCAACCATGGCGAGAAGGCCCTGAAGATCGCGCAGTCCGACACCCCTCCCGACCTGATCCTGCTCGACATCATGATGCCCGAGATGGATGGTTATGAAGTCTGCCGGCGCCTGAAGGCTGCGGCGGCCACGCGCGACATCCCGGTGATCTTTCTCACGGCGCGTTCCGACACTGACGACGAGCGCGCGGGCCTGGCCCTGGGGGCCGTGGACTACATCACCAAGCCCATCAGTCCGCCCATCCTGCTGGCGCGGGTCAATACCCATCTGGCGCTCAAGGCCACGGCGGATTTCCTGCGTGACAAAAGCTCCTACCTGGAGCGCGAAGTGGCCATGCGCACGCTTGAGGTGCAGGCCATCCAGGACGTGACCATCATGGCCATGACATCGCTGGCCGAGACCCGCGACAACGAAACCGGTAACCACATTCGCCGCACCCAGCTGTACGTGAAGACGCTGGCCGAGCGGCTGCGCCACCACCCGCGTTTCGAGCCGGTGCTCAACGACCGCATGATCGAGCTGCTCTACAAGTCCGCCCCGTTGCACGACATCGGCAAGATCGGCATCCCCGACAGCATCTTGCTGAAACCCGGCAAGCTCACGGTGGAAGAGTTCGAGATCATGAAAACCCACACCACCCTGGGCCGCAACGCCATCGACGAAGCCGAGCGGCGCCTGGGCATGCGCGTGGCGTTCTTGAGCGTGTCCAAGGAGATCGCCTACAGCCACCAGGAGAAGTGGGATGGCTCAGGCTACCCGCAGGGTCTGGCGGGCGATGCCATCCCGGTGTCGGCGCGCCTCATGGCCGTGGCCGATGTGTACGACGCACTCATCAGCAAGCGCGTCTACAAGCCCGCGTTTTCGCACGACCAGGCCTGCAACACCATCATTCGCGGCAAGGGCACGCACTTTGACCCCGATATGGTGGATGCGTTTGTGGACATTGCGGAAGACTTCCGCAGCATTGCCCAGAAATACCCCGACCCTGGATAAAGGACAACCCCCTGAGCGACTTCGTCGCTTCCCCCTTCTCTCGAATTGCTGCGCAATTCGGGAAGGGGGACGCAGCCAGTGCACGCAAGTGAAACGCCGCACATTCGGCTTGGCGGCCCTTGCACGGCTGCACTGGTGTGCGTCTCGCCCGCTGCACGGTTCAGCTAGGAGATCTCACCATTGGTCATCGTGTGCTGGCCTAACTGCCGTGCGCGGTGGATGGGTTTAGAACGGCGCGTCTTCGCTCTTGGGGGCGTCGGCCTGTGGGGCGGCACCCGTGGTGTCGGACTCCACTTCGGCTGCAGCCTCGGCTTCAGCGCTGACGGGTGCATCTGTCGCAGCCGCCTGGCGCACAGCCGCCTTGTCGCCAGCGCTCGCAAACTTGCTGTATTTGCCCAGAATAGGCACCAGCTGGCCGTAGATGCGGGGGCTGCCGGCCAGGCACTCGCGCTGCTCCAGAAAGTCCGCTTCGCCCGTGAAATTGCCCACCAGACCACCAGCCTCGGTCACCAGCAGCGAGCCCGCAGCCACGTCCCAGATCGACAGGCCGGTTTCAAAGAAACCATCGGTGAAGCCCGCAGCCACATAGGCCAGGTCCAGCGCGGCGGCACCGGGGCGGCGCAGGCCGGCGGTGCGCTGCATCACGTCGGCCATCATGTTCAGGTAGCTCTTGAAGTTGTCGCCCGGGCGGAAGGGGAAGCCGGTGGAGATCAGGCAGTCCTTGAGCTGGGTGCGCTTGCTTACACGAATGCGGCGCTCGTTCAGGTAGGCCCCACGGCCCTTGGTGGCGGTGAACAGGTCGTTGCGCGAGGGGTCATAGATGACGGCCTGCTCGACCTTGCCGCGCACAGCCAGCGCGATGCTGATGCAGTACACGGGAAAGCCGTGGATGAAGTTGGTGGTGCCGTCCAGCGGGTCGATGATCCAGACAAATTCCGAATCCTTGGCGCCGTATTCGCTGCCCGACTCTTCGGCCAGGATGCCGTGGCCGGGGTAGGCCGTCAGCAGCGTCTCGATGATGATTTTTTCGGACGCGTGGTCCACTTCGGTCACAAAGTCGTTGATCTGCTTTTGCGAGATCCGCACCGATTCCACGTCAAGGGCCGCGCGGTTGATGATGGCGCCGGCGGCGCGTGCGGCCTTGATGGCCACGTTAAGCATGGGGTGCAGGTTGGACGACATAAATTGTGGTGGTGAGCAGGGCGCCGTGCGTCAACAATGAAGCGAGGCAGCCTGCGAATCAGGAGCGGTGCGATCCGACCCGGCGATGCGGGCGGCGACAATGAGGGCAGGATTTTACCCGCAGAGCCTCTTTTTCGCCTAACCGCTTGCCTTTTCCCTTGTCCTGCACCTGCCCATGAAGACCCGTTTTGTCCTGATCAACACCAGCCACGCCGGCAATGTGGGCGCTGCCGCCCGCGCCATGAAAACCATGGGTTTTGATGACCTGGTGCTGGTGGCCCCGCGCTGGGCCAACGTGCTGCGGCGCGAGGAAACCATCCAGCGTGCCAGTGGCGCGCTCGACGTGCTGGAGAACGCCCGCATCGTGGCAACGCTCGATGAGGCGCTGGACGGCATGAGCCACCTGTGCGCCACGGCGATGACTCCGCGCGACTTTGGGCCGCCTACGGCTGCACCGCGTGCCCATTTCGAATTGCTATTAAAACAAGAGCTGCTAGCGCTTGATGGAAAGGCGCTAGAGGTCAAAAACACCTCAAATCCAGAAGATCCATCGGCTGCGGCAGCCGGCCAGGCCGGTGTCGCCTTCCTGTTTGGCTCCGAGCGTTTTGGCATGACCAACGAGGATGTGTACCGCTGCCACGTAGCACTGTCGATTCCGACCAACCCCGGCTTTGGCTCGCTCAACCTCGGCGCCGCCATCCAGGTGATTGCCTACGAATGGCGCATGGCGCTGGGCGGGTTCCCGGTGCTGGATGCCACACCACAGCGCGCCCTGGCCGACGCCGCGCAGGTAGCGGGCATGCTGGGCCACTGGGAGCAGGCGCTTACCACCATCGGTTTTCTGGACCCCGCCGCACCCAAGAAGCTCATGCCCCGCCTTAACCAGCTTTTCAATCGCGCGCAGCTCAGCCCTGAAGAAATCCACATCTTGAGAGGTGTCGCCAAAGCCATGATCGAGGCCACAGAGGCGAAACGCTAGACTGTGCAGCCCATAAACACATAACCAAAAGAAACGAGCCACGATGTTCGCCCGCCTGCGCTCCGATATCCAGTGCATCCTCGACCGCGATCCTGCCGCGCGCAGCACGTGGGAAGTGATCACCTGTTATCCGGGCCTGCACGCGATCTGGCTGCATCGCCCCGCCCACTGGTGCTGGCACCACGGCCTGAAATGGCTCGGTCGCTTTATTTCGCATTTTGCGCGCTGGTTCACAGGCATCGAGATTCACCCCGGTGCGAAGATTGGCGAGCGCGTGTTCTTCGACCATGCGATGGGCGTGGTGGTGGGCGAGACCGCCGAGATCGGCGACGGCTGCACCATCTACCAGGGCGTCACGCTGGGCGGTACCTCGCTGTACAAAGGTGCCAAGCGCCATCCCACGTTGGGCAAGGACGTGGTGGTGAGTGCGGGCGCCAAGGTGCTCGGCGGCTTTGAAGTGGGTGACGGCGCGAAGATCGGCAGCAATGCCGTGGTCATCAAGCCGGTGCCTGCGGGCGCCACGGCGGTGGGCATTCCGGCCCGGATCATCCCGTCCAAAGCTGGCGAAAGCGCGGACGTGACCGAGCCGCAGCAGGCGCGCAAGTTCACGGCCTATGGCATCACGCAGGAGGACGATCCGCTCTCGCAGGCCATGCGCGGGTTGATCGACAACGCCTCGTCGCAGGAGCACCAGATCGCGCTGCTGTGGCAGGCCATCGAGAAGCTGTCCACCAACCCGCAGAACAAGGACTGCGTGCCGTGTGATGCTGCGCTCAAGGAGCAGTTCGAGGCGGGCAAGCTGAACGAACTGGTGGGCAAGTAGCGGCGTGCCTGCGCTGCCCTGTTTTATTTTGTTGCTATGAAAAATATAGCTGCTTGCGCTTATCGAGTAAGCGCTAGCGGCTCTATTTGCTTCAGATTCTGAAGTATCAAGCTGGGCGAGTTGCCCGCACAGCGCTCTTGGGGCGGAACGCTTTGCAGACCTCGTCCCGCGTTTCCAGATACGGCCCGCCAATCAGGTCCACGCAGTAGGGTACGGCCGCAAAGATGCCGGGCACGATTTGCTTGCCGTCGGCCTCCTTCAGGCCCTCCAGCGTCTCGGCAATGGCCTTGGGCTGGCCGGGCAGGTTGATGATGAGGCTCTGGTCGCGCACCACGGCCACCTGGCGCGAGAGGATGGCGGTGGGCACGAACTTCAGGCTGATCTGGCGCATCTGCTCGCCAAAGCCCGGCATCTCCTTGTGCGCCACGGCCAACGTGGCCTCGGGCGTCACGTCGCGCAAGGCAGGGCCCGTGCCGCCGGTGGTCAGCACCAGGCAACAGCCTGCGTTGACCAGTTCGATCAGCGCCGCGCTGATGCCTTCCTGCTCGTCGGGGATCAGGCGCGATTCGAAGGTGATGGGGTTGTGCAGTGCGCGCGTGAGCCAGTCCTGCAGCGCGGGCAGGCCCTTGTCTTCATAGACACCGCTGCTGGCGCGGTCGCTGATGGAGACGATGCCGATCTTCACCGGGTCGTGCAGGGCGGAAGGCTCACTCATCGCCGTGGTCCTCATCGATATCGCTGGCGTCGTCTGCACCCGTGCCGCCCAGGTGCTCGCGCACCAGCTGGAACAGCTCGCGGTAGGCGCGGCCCTTGCGCGGGGCCAGGCCTTGCGAGACCTGGACATTGGCCTCCTTGCCCGCAGGCTGTGCGTCCTTGCGGGCTTGGCGGATTAGCGCGCGCAACTGCTGCGTGTCGGTGGTGGGGTGCTCGGCCATCCAGGGGGCCAGCGCGTCATCGTCGGCAATCAGGCGGTCGCGCCAGTGTTCGGCCAGGTGCAACTGCATCTTTTCGGTGGCCGAGCCCTTGTGCTGCTCTTCCAGCGCCTGGCGGGCGGCCTGCACCAGCTCGGGTTCGAGCTTGCGCATGATCTTGCCCACGTACTGCATCTGGCGGCGCTTGCCTTCAAAGTTGGTGATGCGCTTGGCCTCCGCCAGCGCGTCCACCAGCTTGTCGGGCAGTCCCACCGCCTCGAACAGGTCGGCGCGCAAGCTCAAAAGCTCTTTGCCCAGCTCCTGCAGTTCGTCGCTTTCGCGCTTGAGATCGGTGCGGCTGGCATCGGGCGTGCCTTTGAGTTCGGCCTTGAGCTGAATGTCCATTTCGCTGCCTTCGGCAACGAACTGGCCTCGCACAAAGTAGCCTTTTTTGGGTTTGCGTGACATGGGTGGGGGCAAAAAGAGAAGCGGCGCAGAGCGCGCCACAGCGGCAAGTATCATAGCTGCCGCTATGAATAAACCCTCCACCCACGCCGCGCGCGCCCAAAGCGCGGCTGCCGCTGCGCCCGCGCCTGCCACCTCCCGCACCCCTGACAACGGCTTCAGCTACAGCCGCGCGTTCTTTGAAGACCTCGTGGACCGCGCCCTGGCCCATGCCAAAAAGCTCGGCGCCACCGACGCAGGCGCCGAGGCGTCCGAGGGCTGCGGCCTGTCGGTCAGCGTGCGCAAGGGCGAGCTGGAGAACGTGGAGCGCAACCGCGATAAATCCCTGGGCGTGACGGTGTACCTTGGCAAACGCCGTGGCAACGCCAGCACGTCCGATTTCTCGAACAAGGCCATCGAGCAGACCGTGCAGGCAGCCTACGACATCGCCCGTTTCACGGCCGAAGATCCCATGGCAGGCCTGCCGGACGCCGATGACATCGCCCCGGCCGACACGCACCGTGACCTGGACCTGTTCCACCCCTGGGCCATCACCAGCGAAGAGGCCGCTGAAATCGCCAAGGCCTGCGAGGCCGCCGCGCTCAAGACGCACCGCCGCATCACCAACAGCGAAGGCGCGGGCGTGTCGGCCCAGCAAAGCCACTTCTTCAGCGCCCACACACGCGGCTTTCGCGGCGGCTATGCCAGTTCGCGCCACAGCTTCTCCGTCGCACCCATCGCCTCGCTGCCCGGCCGCAACGCCGAGATGCAGCGCGATGCCTGGTACAGCTCCATGCGCGACGCCACCGAACTGGCATCGCCAGAGGCCGTGGGCCGCTACGCCGCGCAGCGCGCGTTGAGCCGCCTGGGCAGCCGCAAGATCCCCACCACGCAATGCCCGGTGTTGTTCGAATCCACCCTGGCCGCCGGCCTGCTGGGCGGCTTTGTGCAGGCCGTCAGCGGCGGCTCGCTGTACCGCAAGAGCAGCTTCTTGCTCGACTCGCTGGGCAAGATGGTCTTCCCCAAGCACATCGACATCCTGGAAGACCCCTTCATCCTGCGCGGCAAGGGCAGCTCGCCGTTCGACGAAGAAGGCGTGCGCGTGGCGCTGCGCAAGGTGGTCAAAGGAGGGCGCGTCGAGGGCTACTTCCTGTCCAGCTACTCGGCCCGCAAACTGGGCATGAAGACCACGGGCAATGCGGGCGGCTCGCACAACCTGGTGATGACCTCGCGCCTCACGCAAGCCAGCGACAACCTCGACGCCATGCTGCAAAAGCTGGGCACGGGCCTCTTTGTGGTGGAGCTGATGGGCCAGGGCGTGAACTACGTGACCGGCGACTATTCGCGCGGCGCGAGCGGCTTCTGGGTGGAGAACGGCAAGATCGCCTACCCGGTGCACGAGATCACCATCGCGGGCAACCTCAAAGACATGCTCAAGGGCATTGAGGCCGTGGGTGCGGATGCCTACAACTACGGCGCCAAGACCGTGGGCTCCATCCTGGTCAACCGCATGAAGGTGGCGGGGAGCTAACGCCTGGTCCGTAGCGCAGCCGCCGCAAAGGGCCGCGCTGATGCAAAAAAGGCCCTCGCGACGAGCGAGGGCCTTTTTGTTTTTTGAGCAGCTGTTGCGCTACTTGTTGCCTGCCCGCGCACCCGCCAGCAAGGCCTGCACCGCGGCCTGCAGCACGGGTGTCGCCTCCTCGCCGCTGAGCAGGCCTGAACTCACAAAAGCCCCATTGATGAGCACAGCCAGCTGGGCCGCCAGGGCCTCGGGCCGGGGCACGCCCAGCCGCTCTGCAATACCGTGCAGGCGGCCGCGCAGCGTCACCATGTGCTGCTGCGCCACGCGGCGGGCAGGGTGGTCCTGCTCGGCAAATTCGGCCGCCACGTTGATCTGCGGGCAGCCCCGGTAGTTGGAGCGGCCCAGCCGCTCGCCGATCCACTGCATGTGGGCCTGCAACTCGCCTGCGGGGTCCTCGGCATGCTGCGCCGCCACCGCATCCCACAGGCCCCAGAAGTCCACGTCTTCACGCTCCAGAAACGCCACGATGAGGTCGTCCTTGGTGGGGAAGTAGCGGTACAGGCTGGTCTTGGCCACGGCCGCTTCGGCCACCACCAGGTCCACCCCCACGGCGCGCACACCGCGTTGGTAGAACAGGCTCGACGCCGTGTCGAGGATGCGCTCGCGCACGTCCTGCACGGGCTCGCTGGAGGCCGTCGCAGCGCGCCGCGACGCGGGCCGTGATTCGGGCTTGGGGCGGGGGCCTGGCGTGGTTGCCGGGAGGGGATGGGAAAAAGAATGTGCAGCCATGCTTGACATGATACAGACCTGTCTGTAATCTTCAAAGAACAGACAGGTCTGTATCGTTAATTTTTCCCTCCACTTCTTTCCCGAAAGGTTCTCCATGACATCCTCTGTTTCTTCCATCGCGGTGTACGGTGCCAGCGGCCATACCGGCCAGTTTGTGGTGCAGGAGGCCTTGCGCCGTGGCCTGCGCGTGGTGGCTGTGGGGCGCAATGCCGTCCGGCTGGCTGCGCTGTTTCCCTCGGGGGTGGAGTGCCGCGTGGCGGCGCTGGACGACCCGGCGGCGCTGGTGCAGGCCTTTGCCGGTTGTGGCGTGGTCATCCACTGCGCGGGGCCCTTCATGGACACGGCCGCCCCGGTGGCGCAGGCCGCGCTGCAGGCGGGCGCCCACTACATCGATGTGACCGCCGAGCAGCCCAGCGCCCAGGCCACTTTTGCCGATCTGCAGGCGCCCGCCGTGGCTGCCGGGCGCGTGGTGGTGCCCGCTGCCGGTTTCTACGGTGGCTTGGCCGACCTGCTGGCCAGCGCGCTCGCCGCTCCCGGCCCCATCGACGAGATCACCGTGGCCATGGGGCTGGACCGCTGGTGGCCCACCGAAGGCACGCGTCTGACGGGCGAGCGCAACAAGGCGCAGCGCCAGGTGGTACAGGGCGGGCGCCTGGTGCCGCTGGTGCCCGCCGCCGACGTGCCCGACTGGACCTTTGCCGCGCCCCTGGCGACCTATGCCATGGTGGAACTGCCGTTCAGCGAGACCATCACCCTGGCCCACCACCTGCAGGCCGATACCATCCGCTCGCTCATCAACCGCTCGGCCCTGGCCGACATCCGCGATGCCAGCACCCCGCCGCCCACGGCGGTGGATGGCAGCGGCCGGTCGGCCCAGCGTTTTGAACTGGTGGTGCGGCTGGTGCAGAACGGCGTGGTGCGTACGGCCGGTGTGCGCGGCCAGGACATCTATGCCGTCACGGCGCCCCTGGTGCTGGAGGCCGCGCAGCGCCTGATGGCCCCGGCGTACCAGCGCAGCGGTGCGCTGGCCTTGGGCGAGGCGGTGGACTCCATGGACACGTTGCGGGCGCTGAACGGCCAGGCGCTCGAAGTCTTTGGCGATGTGCAGGTAGCCTGAAAAGCGGCTCCGAGTGTGTGTGCCAGCAGCAGTCCCTGCCCGGGAAAATCGGGCGGGTCGCCAGAACCCAAGGCGATATGCTTCGCGCATGCCGTTTGAGCGCCCGCACCCATTGCCCTCCAGCGCGCCCGCCGCGCCGTCGAAACAGACGTCGGGTGCGGCTATTGCGCCGCAGGACCCGACCCTGTTGCGCCGCCTGCTGCGCGCCAAGGACCGCATGGACGCCGCATCGCACGAGGCCTGGCCCGTGCAGCGGCTGGCCGAGGTCAGCGGGGTGTCGGAGGCGCACTTCGCCCGCTCGTTCCGGCAGGCGTTCGGCATTCCGCCCCACCGCTACCTGCTGACCCGCCGCATCGAGCAGGCCACCACGCTGCTGCGCGATACGAACTTGCCCATCACCGAGATCGCCTTTGCCACCGGCTGGGAGAGCCTGGGCACCTTCGGGCGCATCTTTCGCGACATCACGGGGATGAGCCCCAGTGGGGTGCGCAGGGAGGCCCAGGCCAATGCCACGCCACTGGACCGGGTGCCCGCCTGTGTGTTGAAAGCCGCACAGCGTCCCGACCTCACCACAGCAGTTTTGGAGAAGCGCCGCCGCCTGGCGGAAGGTACAAACCCGTCCTAGAGCCTGTTCAAGGTCTTTTTGGAGTCGCACAAGTACCTTGCCGGGATGGGATGCAAGGCGCGGTGGGCAGCCAATAGCTCGGCTATTGGCAAGCGCCGCAACGCCGCAGACCGCCCGGCAAGGCACTTGCCCGAAGGGTTGGAGTGAAATCGGGCGATTGGACGCCCCGGCTGCTTGCATGGGCACGAGCCCATGCGGCGCATCCGAAGCATCCACTCCTCCCGATTGCACTCCAATGCGATCTCCAAAAAGACCTTGAACAGGCTCTTAGCAACCAAGGAGATCTGATGACGAAGAACCAAGGCGTTGGTGTGGTGGGTGTGTATGTGGACGACCAGGACGAAGCGCTTGCGTTCTATGTGGGCAAGCTGGGGTTTCGTGTGCACACCGACGTGCGCAACGGCCCCTACCGCTGGCTGACGGTGCAGCACCCCGATCAGCCAGACTTTCAGCTGGGGCTGTTCACACCCGGCCCTCCCATCCACGATGCCGCCACGGCGCAGACGCTGCGCGCCATGGTGGCCAAGGGCGCCATGCCGCCGCTGGTGTTGCATGTGGCAGATTGCCGCGCTGCGTATGCCCGGCTGCGCGACCAGGGTGTGGAGTTCACGCAGGAGCCCGTGGACCGGTACGGCAATGTGGATGCGGGGTTTCGGGACCCGGCGGGCAATGGCTGGAAGCTGATCCAGCTCGCGGCCGGAGGTGCGCAATGAGCGCCGGCGTGGGCATTCGGCGGTTTCACCGCTGGGTGTCGATGGCGTTCACGCCAGGGCGTGCCACTCTTCAATTCCCCCACGCGCTGGCCGCGCAATTCGGATGGATGCGCGAAGGGGGGCGCAGCCCATAGTCATCCATGGGCAAGCCACGCGACAAAGCAGACGCCGCATTGCGGGGCCAGCCCGGAGGGAAAGCCAGCCAGGCCGCGCATTGCGTCGTTGCCCTTCGCTTGTGTAGCCAAGCTACACGGCACTCAGGGCGCCTAGCACTGCACGGCCTGGCTGGCTTTCGCGTGGGGGAATTGAAGGGTGACACGCCCTAGCCGTCATCGCCAATTTTGTGGTCCGTGCGCAGGGCGCGGGTAACCCGCCGGATTGGGTCACGTATGCACCTCTGCCGCCGCTGGCGCTGCTGCTATTGACGGGGCTGTACCTGTTTGTGCAGCCCTATTTGCGGCGGTCTGCGGTGCGGCGTGCCCCAGGCGCTCCAGTCTTACCACCCGTGTGATGGCGGGCGGCAAGCCCAGCTGTTACTCCCCAAAGTCCGCAAATTCGACCAGCAGTTGCAGCACGCCCTCCACCGCAGGTGAGGGCGGTGGCTGGTGGCGGTGCGCCACAGCCATGGGGCGCATGAGCGGCGGCTGCAGAGGGCGGATCTGCACATTGGGCGTGCCCTGCAGGTCCTTCACCTCCTCCATCGGCAGCAGCGCGGCGCACTGGCTGGCCACCGCCAGGCTCTTGAGCGCGCCGGGGTAGCTCAGCGCCAGGAAGGGGCGCGGGTGGTGGCCCGCCTGGCCAAACCAGTTGGCAATCAGCCCGTGCATTTGTGTGGCGGGCGCAAACGATGCCCAGCGGCGGGTGGCCAGCCAGTCAGGGGTTGCGAACGCGGGCGCCTCCCAGGCCGCAGGCAGCAGCGCCACCATGGGGTCGTTGCGCCAAGGGGTCTGGCGCACCTCGGCCAAAGGCGGCTGGGGACTGGCGATGATGCCGATGTCCAGCGTGCCGGCCTTGAGCCGCTGCATCGAATCGGCAGAGCCCACGGCCTCCAGCCGGATCTCCACACCGGGGCAGCGCACGGCCAGTGCCTCCAGCATGCGTGGCAGCAGGCGCGTGCTCACGCCCGCCGACACCCCCACACGCACGATGCCCTCGCGCCCCGAGGCGCGGCGGCGCACGCGCTCCATCAGGTCGTCGCAGGCAAGCAGCAGCTGGCGCCCCTCCTGCACCAGCACCTCGCCTGGGGGCGTCAGCTCGGCCTGCCGCCGACCCCGCACCACCAGGTCGGCCTGCAGGCGCGATTCCAGCTCCTTGATGTGCAGGCTGACGGTGGGCGGCGCCAGGTGCAGCGCCTGTGCGGCCGCTGCAAAGTTGCCCAGGTCGGCAATGGCGATCAGCGTCTGCAAGTGGTCCAGGTTGAAGTTACGCATCAGTTTTTATGAATTGAGGCTTCATTGAATTCAACTTTACAGATGGTAAGCCAAGCCTGAGCATGCGGGCCATGTTGCATCCCAACCGTCTGGACCCCGAAAGCACGACCCGCCTATCCCACGCCTGCCAGCCGCCGGGGGCTGTGCCACAGTATCCGGCCCCTGGGGGCCGCTGGCCCCGGCGGGTGCTGCGTCTGGGCGGGCGGTGGCTGCGGGCGCTGGGTGCCGCCCTGGTGCGGGCGGAAAAACACATCAGCGAGAACTTCCGGGTGCCGCCCCATGGGGGGTGACGGGGGCGGGCCTCCTCACTGCGTGCACTGGTGAGGCGGCGGGGATCGGCCTACACTGCTGCACCACCGGTCAGGCGGCCCGGACCGGGGCCTGGTGCGCACCAGGGGGCAAGGCCCAGGGCCGGATTGAGCGAAAGGACCTGGTATGTTGTCCGATGCTTCCGTAACCACCATGCTGCCTGTGATGGACATGGACCGTGCCCGCGCCTTCTACGAGGGTTGCCTGGGGCTCAAGCCCGGCGGGTTCCGGCCCGATGGCAAGTTTGTCTATGCCGTGGGGGGCAGCACGCTGGCGCTGTTCCCCAAGCCGGAAGGCACCAAGGCCGACCACACGGCCATCAGTTTCCAGGTGGCCGACATAGCGGCCACCATCGAGGCGCTGAAACGCGCGAAGGTGGTCTTCGAGGACTACGACTTCCCGGGCCTCAAGACCGTCAATCACGTGTGTGTGCTGGGCGCCGAGAAGGCCGCGTGGTTCAAAGACACCGAGGGCAACTACCTCTGCGTGCACGAGAACATTGCCACCTAGTCCGTTTTTTCAAGCAAAAAAGGCCGTTGCCGCGCGGTGGGTGTGCCTTTTAAGCTATTGAAATAGAAGCATTAGGGTGATGGCCATGGCTCAGTGCCCAGCCACCCGCGCGGCAATCGCCTCGCCCACCTGCGTGGTGCTGGCCGTGCCGCCCAGGTCCGGTGTGCGCGGGCCGCTCTTGATGACTTCTTCGATGGCCGCCACGATGGCATCGTGCGCCGCCCGTCCTGCACCCACGCCCTGCGTGAGGAAGTCCAGCATCAGTGCGCCCGACCAGATCATGGCGATCGGGTTGGCAATGTTCTTGCCATAGATGTCGGGTGCCGAGCCGTGCACGGGCTCGAACAGGCTGGGGAAGTTGCGCTCGGGGTTCAGGTTGGCCGAAGGCGCCAGGCCGATGGTGCCGGTGGTGGCAGGGCCTAGGTCGCTCAAGATGTCGCCAAACAGGTTGGTGGCGGCCACCACGTCAAAGCGGCCTGGCTGCAGTACAAAGCGGGCGGTGAGGATGTCGATGTGCTGCTTGTCCAGCGTGACCTCGGGATAGCCCTTGGCCACGTCGTCGGCGCGCTGGTCCCACCAGGGCATGCTGATGGCGATGCCGTTGCTTTTGGTGGCCAGGGTGACGTGCTTTTTGGGGCGGCTTTGGGCCAGGTCGAAGGCGAACTTCAAGAGGCGGTTCGCACCGTGGCGCGAGTAGACCGATTCCTGGATCACGATCTCGCGGTCGGTGCCTTCGTACATGATGCCGCCGAGCGACGTGTATTCACCCTCGGTGTTCTCGCGCACCACGTAGTAGTCGATGTCGCCGGGCTTGCGGCCGGCCAGGGGGCACGGCACGCCTTCAAACAGGCGCACGGGGCGCAGGTTGATGTACTGGTCGAACTCGCGGCGGAACTTGAGCAGCGATCCCCACAGCGACACATGGTCGGGCACGGTGGCGGGCCAGCCCACGGCGCCGAAGAAGATGGCGTCCATGCCCGACAGTTGCGCCTTCCAGTCGTCGGGCATCATTTTTCCGTGGGCGGCGTAGTAGTCGCAGCTGGCCCATTCGAATTCGTGCAACTGCAGTTCAAAGCCAAAGCGGGCGGCGGCGGCCTGGATGGCGCGCACTCCTTCGGGCATGACTTCTTTGCCGATGCCGTCTCCGGGCAGGACGGCGATGCGGTAGGTCTTGGTGGTGGGTGCGTTCATGGTGCTGGGTATGGTGGGGGCAGGGTAGAGGGAAGCCGCAGGTGGGTGCGGACGGTGTGTGCACTGCATTATTCCGAGCGCCATCAAAAACTACAATCCGTCAACTGTGGCTCCATCATTCACATATCGTGCATAAAAACCCAGCGGCCGACGACTTGCGCGTTTTCACGGCGGTGGTGCGCAAGTCCAGCTTTGGCGCGGCTGCTGCCGAGCTCGGCACGTCGCCCGCCTACGTGAGCAAGCGCATTCGCCTGCTGGAGCAGGACCTGCAGGTCAAGCTGCTGCATCGCACCACCCGCCGGGTGGCGGTGACGGAGGAAGGCGAGCGCGTTTTCCACTGGGCGCAGCGCATCCTGGACGACATGGAGCAACTCATGCAGGAGGTGGCCATCACGCGCAGCGAGCCGCGCGGGCTGCTGCGCGTGAGCAGCAGCTTCGGCTTTGGGCGGCAGATCGTGGCGCCTGCGCTGTCGCGTCTGGTGGAGCAGCACCCGGGGCTGCAGGTGCGGCTGGAGGTATTTGACCGGCTGGTGGATGTGGCGGGCGAGGGGTTTGACCTGGATGTGCGCGTGGGCGATGAGATCGCGCCACACCTCATCGCGCGCCGCCTTGCCGACAACCACCGCGTGCTCTGCGCATCGCCCACTTACCTGCAGCGCAAGGGCGCTCCGCGCACGGTGGCGGACCTGGCCGCGCATGACTGCCTGGTGATCAAGGAGCGCGACCACCCGTTTGGCGTGTGGCGCCTGCGCAGCGGCGCGCAGGAAGAGTCGGTCAAGGTGCGCGGCCCGCTGTCGGCCAACAACGGCGAGATGGCCGTGCAGTGGGCGGTGGACGGGCGTGGCGTGGTGCTGCGCTCGTTGTGGGATGTGGGCGCGCACCTGCAGATCGGGCGCCTTGTGCAGGTGCTGCCGCAATGGCAGCAGGAGGCCAATGTGTGGGCCGTGTTCCCGACGCGGCTGGAGCGGTCGGCCAAGGTGCGCGTGTGTGTGGAGTTTCTGCAGGAGCATTTCCGCTCCGGGTGGATGGCGCGGGATGCCGACGCGGGGGTAAGCACCCCGGTTTGAAGCAAAAATAGCTGCTACCGCCCGTCTGACAAGCGGTAGCAGCTATCAAAAAAATACTGACTGGGTGGTGGTGAGGGGGCGATCAGCCTGCCAGCGCAGCCTTCACAGCGGCCGACACCTGGCCCATGTCGGCCTTGCCCGCAAGGCGGGTCTTGACCACGCCCATCACCTTGCCCATGTCGCCAGGGCCTGATGCGCCGATTTCGGCCACGATGGCCTTCACGGCAGCCAGCGTTTCTTCGGCCGACATGCGCTCGGGCAGGTAGGCCTGCAGCACGGCCATCTCGGCCTTTTCCTTGTCCGCCAGGTCCTGGCGGCCAGCGCCTTCAAAAGCGGTGATGGAATCCTTGCGCTGCTTGATGAGCTTGTCCACGATGGCGACCACGGCGGCGTCGTCCAGCACGATGCGCTCGTCCACTTCCTTTTGCTTCATCGCAGCCTGCAGCAGGCGGATGGTGCCCAGGCGCTCGCTGTCCTTGGCGCGCATGGCGGTTTTCATGTCTTCGGTGATCTGGTCCTTGAGGCTCATGGCGGCTTCCTTTTTTGGGTTTCAAACAGGGACAAGGGTTTGCCAAAAGGCTTTCTGGCTAGGCGTCAACGCCGCAGACAGTAGTCTCGCTACGGCAAGGCGTTGCAACGACGCCAGAAAGCCTTTTGGCAAACCCGAAAAACAAAAACCCGCGCTTGGCGTCCCTAGCGCGGGTTCTGGGACCCAAGCAAAAGGCTCGGGGCCGAAGATGGATCAGTACATCTTCTTGGGCAGTTGCATGCTGCGAACGCGCTTGTAGTGGCGCTTCACGGCGGCTGCCTTCTTGCGCTTGCGCTCTGCGGTGGGCTTTTCGTAGAACTCACGGGCGCGCAGGTCGGTCAGCAGGCCGAGCTTTTCAATGGTGCGCTTGAAGCGGCGCAGTGCAACGTCAAAGGGTTCGTTTTCTTTTACGCGGATCGTAGTCATTAGCTAATGGTTTTCCAAATGGTGCCTGCAGAGGGGCTTGGGGAGATCGGGCCTCAAGTCCGTACAAAGCGGTTTCCCCGTCTGTAACTAGTATTTGGCCGACGGGGCATTGCCAGCAAAGCCGGAGATTATAGCCTTTGTGGCGCGGATGGGAAGTACCCCTGTGCAGCTCCCTGCGTCCCGTCCCGCGCTGCGGGACGCCGCCACTGGTGGCCTGGTTGGGCATGGGCCATGTGGCACTGCAGTGGGCCGCGCCCGAACAAGGACTGAGGTCGTTCTCACCGAAGGCATTGCCTCCGTCCATCCTCAGGCCGCGCAATGGCGTGGAAATTGCTTCACGTTGTAACAATCACCTACCACCGTCGGTGGGTTGCCCAGGTCATCCGCCCGGGTGGGCCTGCCGCCACAGACACCATGGCATTCATGCACCGCGTTTCGGGCTGGCTGGGCCGCCTCAGTGTGGGGCGCAAGCTCATGCTCATCTACCTGCTGGACCTGTCGGCGGTGATCTATGTGTCCAGCATCCTGATCCACGAAAAGTACGTGGCCATCGATTTCACACGCAAGGAGATCGTGGGCACCACGTATGCGGCGGTGCTGCGCGACGGGCTCATGGGGCAGTTTCTGGATGCATCCCAGCAGCCGCCGCTGGCGGGCGATGTGATTGCACGGCTGACGGGTGTGCGCAAGGCGTATGACGAGCAGTTGCGCACACAGGAAGTGGGCGAACGCTTCAGCATGGTGCTCGGGCAACTGGCCGCCAGGCCGCCGTCTGCAACGGATGCGCAGGTGCTGACCGGGATGCGCAGCCAGCTGCTGCGTGAGGGCCGCGAGCTGCTGACCACGGTAGGCAACCAGTCCAACCTGATTCTGGACCCCGATCTCGACAGCTACTACGGCATGTCGCTGGTGGTGCTGCGGTTTCCAGAACTGCTGCAGGCGGTGCACGACACGGTGGTGTTCTTGAACGCGGCGCAGACCGGGCGCGGTCCGCAGTGGTCCTTTGAGCTGCTCACGCTGGTGGGGCGGCTGGATGCTGTGATGCAGGGCATTGAGGCGGACTACAACCAGGCATTCATCGCAGGCTCGCCCGAAATGCGGGCCGCCTTGCAGGGTCCGCGCGAGGCGCTCCACCAATCCCTGGAGGGCTTCCAGGCGTTGTTGCAGGGTGTGGCGGCGGGGGAGTCGCGCCTGACCATGGCGCAGGTGGGCACGCAGCAGATGCAGGTGCTGGGCGCGCTGCGCGATGCCTGGACGGTGGGTATCGTGGACCTGGAGCGGCTGCTCAACCGCCGTGTGGATGGGCTCTTCGCTCGCATGTGGCTGCATTTAGGCACCGCGCTGGTGCTGCTGGGCTGCATCCTCTCCCTCGTGACGCTGGTGGCGCGGCAGATCGCCAAGCCGCTGCAGCAACTGGCGCGGGTGGCCGACGAGGTGCGCAAAAGCGGCGACCACACACTGCGCGCGCACTGGGTCAGCCGTGACGAGATCGGGCGTCTCGTCACGGCTTTCAATGAAATGCTGTCCCAGCTTGACCGCGACCGCGTGCTACAGCAGGAGCTGGCCGCCAGCGCGCGCGCGGCCGAGGCCCAGCGCGAGCTGGTCGAGGCCTTCCCCATCCCCATGGTGGTCACCTCGGTGCCCGAGCACGAAGTGCTGCACTCCAACGCCCCGGCTGCCCATTGGCTGGGTGACCGCAAGACCGACCCGTGGGCCGTGGGTCTGGAGCCCGGCGTGCGGGCGCGCTTCTTCCAGCGCCTGGCGGACCAGGGCTCGGTCGATGAGTTCGAGGTGCGCTGGAAGGGCACCGCCGAGCCTTCCTGGGCCGTGCTGTCGGCGCGGCGCCTGCAGTTCCAAGGGCGCGATTCGGTGCTCACCGCGTTCACGCCCATCAACGTGCTCAAGGTGATGGAGCAGCGGCTGGAGCTGTGGGCCAAGGTGTTCGAGGCCTCGTCCGAGGGCATCATCATCATGAACGCCGATCAGCAGATCATCAGCGTGAACAAGGCGTTCTGCCGCAGTACGCACTACGACTTTTACGAGGTCATAGGCGAGGACCTGGGCTTTCTGTTGGAAGAGTCGGGTGCCGAGCCGCTGTCGGCGCAGATCCACCGCACCATGCTCGACAAGGAGTCGTGGCAGGGCGAGGTGCGGTTTCGCCGCCGCTCGGGCGAGACCTATCCGGCCTGGCTCATGGTGTCGGCCGTGCGCGAGACCAAGGGTGGTACGTTGGCCAACCACATCGGCATCGCCATCGACATCACCGACCGCAAGCGCAGCGAAGAGCGCATTCAGTTCCTGGCGCACCACGACGTGCTCACCGAGTTGCCCAACCGTTCGCTGTGCGTGCAGCGTCTGCAGATGGCGCTGGCGCAGGCGCCGATCACGGGCGAGAAGGTGGCTGTGCTGTTCATCGACCTGGACCGCTTCAAGGCCATCAACGACACGCTGGGTCATCACATCGGCGATGGCCTGCTGCGCTCGGTGGCCGGGCGCCTCACGCAGGCCGTGCGCAGCCGCGACACGGTCAGCCGCCTGGGCGGCGACGAGTTCGTCGTGGTGATGCGCGACGTGGCCGGGCGCGAGGATGTGCAGCAGCTGGTGGAGCGGCGCCTGATTCCGCTCATCCGCCAGAGCCACCCGGTGGAAGGGCACGAGTTGAACGTGTCGTGCAGTGTGGGCATCGCCGTCTACCCCGAGGACGGCAGCGACATCGACGAGCTCATGCGCCGTGCCGACGCCGCCATGTACGAGGCCAAGACCACGGGCCGCGACATGGCGCTGTTCTATTCGGCCGAGACCGACCAGCGCGCGCTGGCCCGCCAGACGATGGAGCAGCAACTGCGCCGCGCGCTGGAGCGCCAGGAACTGAGCCTGCACTACCAGCCGCGCCTGTCCGCCAAGGGCGGCGGCCTGCTGGGCGTGGAGGCCCTGCTGCGGTGGAACAACGCCACCCTGGGCCACATCCCGCCCAGCGAATTCATCCCCATTGCCGAGGAGACTGGCATGATCCGCGCGATCGGCGGCTGGGTGCTGCAGCAGGCTTGCGAGCAATGGGTGCGATGGCAGGTGCCGCTGTCGGGCCCATCCGCGCGCGGGCTGGTCCATCCGCTGGCGCATGTCTCCATCTCGGTCAACCTCTCGGCCGCGCAGCTGGCTGACCCTCTGCTGGTCAGCGACATCGAGGCACTGCTGGCGCGCACCGGCATGCCGGCCCACCGGCTGGAGCTGGAGATCACCGAGTCACAGCTCATGGACAACGCCCACGCGGCCGAGCAGCAACTGGCCGCGCTCAAATCGCTGGGCGTGCAGCTGTCCATCGACGACTTTGGCACCGGGTATTCCAGCCTGGCCTACCTCAAGCGCTTTGACATCGACCGGCTCAAGGTGGACAAGTCCTTCGTGCACGACATGCTGAGCAACCCCGCCGACATGGCAATCACGCGCGCCATCATCGCGCTGGGCCACACGCTGGGCCTCAAGATTGTGGCCGAGGGGGTGGAAGACCTGGCCACGGCCCAGGTGCTGAGCGCGCTAGACTGCGAAGAGCTGCAGGGCTACCACTTCAGCCGCCCGCTGCCGCCCGAGGCGTTACACGCCTGGGCCCTGGAGCACGGCGTGCTCCAGGGCGCGTCGGTACGGGGGCTGGGTTTTGGCAGTACGCAGCCTGCACCGCTGTGGGGGTGACCCGGCCCTCAGCGCCCGTCCTCACCCATCAGGCAATTCGGATGTGCAGCGCTACGGCCAGTCCGACCAGGATGGCGCCCGGGGCCATATTGCCCAGCCACAGCGAGGTGCGTGAGGTCGAGCGGCCCGAGATGCGCGAGTCGGCTCGCAGGTAGGCATCGCCCTCATCAGTGCGCAGCCACCACACCATCACCGCGCCCCCGGCCAGTGAGCCCACGCCCAGCGCTGCGAGGATCGCGATGAAGATGTTTCCGCCAATGCTTGCTGCAGGGACGAGGGCAATTAGTGCGCCCACGGCCGTTGCGGCCGCTTGGTACTTTTCTGCGCGTTCGAATCCATCCATGCCGTGGCTCCCGCCGTATCACCGGTAAAGCGATGTGTTGTTGCCTGGAGTTTAGGTGCGCTGCCCCTCCCGATTGCGAACGGAGTGCTTCAGTGGCCCGCTGGCGGCAGCGCCTGCGCGCACGCCGCAGCGCTGGCCCAGGCCCACTGGAAGTTGTAGCCCCCCAGCCAGCCCGTCACGTCCACCACTTCGCCAATGAAGTACAAGCCGGGCTGCGTCTTGCACTCCATGGTCTGCTGCGACAGCGCCTTGGTGTCCACGCCGCCCAGCGTGACCTCGGCCTTCTTGTAGCCCTCGGTGCCCGTGGGCGTCAGCTCCCAGCGCGCCAGCTGCTCGGCCAGCCGTGCCAGGGCCTTGTCGCTGGCCTCGTTGATGGGGCGCTGCCAGTCGGCCTCGCGCTGCGCCCAGGCGTCGGCCAGGCGGCTGGGGACCAGGGTGGCCAGTTCGTTGGCGATCAGCTTGCGGGAGCGGGCCTTGCCCTGCGCCAGCGCGGCGGGCAGGTCCACCGTGGGCGCGAGGTTGATGGCCAGCGGCGTGCCTTCCTGCCAGTAGCTGGAGATCTGCAGCACGGCCGGGCCCGAAAGGCCCCGGTGGGTGAACAGCAGGTCTTCGTCGAAGGCCATACGGGTTTTCTTGGCCCCGGTGCTGATTTGCACCGGAAGCGCCAAGCCCGCGAGTTGCGCATACGGCGCCCAGCCCGTGCCATCAAAAGTCAGCGGTACCAGGCCTGGGCGGCGCTCGACAAGCGGGATGTTGAACTGCTGCGCCAGCCGGTAGCCAAAGTCGGTGGCGCCGATCTTGGGAATGGACAGCCCGCCCGTGGCAATGACCAGCGAGCGCGCCTGCACCGGGCCACGGTCAGTATCAATTTGATAGCTGGTAGCGCTTGATGGATAAGCGCCAGGGGCCAAAAACTTTATATTTTTGACCACACAAGGTTGCCAGTGCGTCACCTGGCCCGCCGCGCACTCGGCCAGCAGCATGGCAATGATGTCCTCGGCCGAGCGGTCGGCAAACAGCTGTCCCTTGTGTTTTTCGTGGAAGGCAATGCCGTGCTTTTGCACCAGCGCAATGAAGTCGGCGGGCGTATAGCGTGACAGCGCCGAGCGGCAGAACTGCGGGTTTTGCCCCACAAAGTGTTTGTGGGGCGCGGCGGGGTCCAGGTCGCGGTTGGTGAAGTTGCAGCGTCCGCCGCCCGAGATGCGGATCTTTTCGGCCACCTTTTCGGCATGGTCGATCAGCAGCACCTTGAGGCCCCGCTGGCCCGCCTGGCCCGCGCAGAACAGGCCGGCAGCACCGGCGCCGATGATGACGACGTCAAAAACAGGGGAAGTGTGGGACACAGTGATGAACAGGCAGCGGTGACAGGGCCGCCATTGTCGCCGCAGCGTTCATCGGGCCCTCACGCCATCACTGCCGGTACACCCCGCCAGAGCCCACCACCGCGATGTCCACGTAGTTCGAGCCGTGGTGGTTCTGTGGGCTGAATTGGTAGCTGTAGCCGCCCAGGTCAAGGTTGCCCAGGCCTTCCATGGCCTGGACCAGGCTGGCCCGGGTGACGCCAGGCCCTGCTGCGCGCAGGCCTTCAATCAGCACGCGCGCATCCATGTAGCCGGTGTAGCGGTCGTAGTCCACAGGCTTGTCGTGGCGCTTCATGGAGGCCTGGAAGTCCCGCGTGAGCGCAATGGTGGGCTTGGTGGGCGAGGGGCCGGTGCGTGCCACGGCCAGACCGCGCGCGTCGTCACCCAGCGCCTTGAGCACTGCGGAGCCTGCGCCCAGCGACAAGGTGTAGACCGGCACTCCCAGGTGCGCGCGGTTGGCCCGCACGTAGGCAACCACAGGCGGCCCCGCCGCCACCAGCAGCACGGCTTGTGGTTTCTGGGCGGCCAGGGCCTTGGCGGCGTCGTTGGCGTCTGCCCCGGTTGGCGCGATGGCATGCGAGCCGGCCAGCGTCGCGCCTTCGGCGGCAATGGTTTTTTCGACCAGCGGCAGCAGCAGCTTGCCAAAGTCGTTGTTCTCGTAGGCCACGGCAATGCGAGAGGTCTGCACTGCCACCAGGTTGCGCACAATCTTGACCAGCTCGTCGGCATAGCTGGCGCGTGTGGTGAAGAGGTAGGGATGCTGCTGCGCCCGGATGGCAGGGCTGCCCGTGTACACCGAGATCAGTGGCAGCTTGGCTTGCACCAAGTAGGGCAGCAGCGCCATCACTTGAGAGGTGCCCGACACGCCCAACAAGGCCAGCACGCCCTCCTTCTCGCTCAGCTGCCTGGCGTTCTCCAGCGTGCGGCGCGGATCGAACCCGTCGTCGAGCGTCACCAGGCGAATCTTGCGTCCGCCAATGCCGCCCTTGGCATTGGCGTCTTCCACTGCAGCGTCCTGTCCTTCATGGATGGGTGCAAGAAAGGGGGCCATGCCACCCGACAGCGCGGTAGACCGGCCAATGAGAATGTCGCCCTTGCCCGGAGCGGGTTGCGCCCTGGCGGACAGGCTGGCCAAGGCCGCACCGCCTGCCAGTGCCAGCACGAGGCTGCGGCGGCGCGCCTGGGAAAGCCGCTGGCTAACGGGCAAGGCAACGTGGGTTTTCATCAAACAGCTCCTCCTGGTCGTGGCCACCGTGGCCTCAAGGTGCGGCGATGGTAGGAGTGCGGTAGCCGCGCACCCACCGGGTTTTTACCGGGGGTGCGTCAAGTTAGGGACAGGCGTCTATCCCAATCCCTTTTTGAAACTGGAGCGGCTGCCCCCAGCCCTGGGGCACGCCTTGTTGGTGTCGGTCAAGGCCTCGATGCCACCAAGGAGGCTCTGAACCGGTCGTGCGCGGCGCGGTAGCATGTGGCATCCACCCGCCGAGGACTATTCCATGAAACCGATACGCTGTGCCGCCTGCGCCCTGGTGCTGGGCTTTCTGGCCCCGGCCTGGGCCGTCAACAAATGCACGGATGCCGATGGCAAGGTGTCGTTCCAGGATGGCCCTTGCCTGGGCCAGGGCGAGAAGATCGAGGTGAAGCCAGCCATGCAGGGCGCCACCCCTGTTCCACCTGGCCCCTCCACCGCGAAGGAGGGCGCCTTCGGCCCCACCTGGCAGCGCAAACACTATCTGCAGAACCAGGGCGTGCCGCAGGCGCGCGCGGCCCTCGAACGCAACCAGCAGGAATGCGCGGCAACGGCACCGGATGCTGCAGTGGCCCATGCAGGCCCCCTGCGGCGCAGCACCCTGGCACAAGGCTCCCAGTTCGCGCAGGAACGCGCGGCTGCAGCGGGCAAGGACAAAGCCGCGTGTGAGGCCCGAACCGAGGAGCTGCGCAACCAGCTCAAAGCGCTCGAAGCCGAACTCGGCAAGCTGTAGCCCTCCTCGGTGGGGGAGGGGGGAGGCGCCTCAGCCTCTCAGCCCTTCCAAGTGAACGGAAACTTGAACTGCTTCACAAACCCGTTGGGCACGTAGTCGCCCAGCACGCCGTAGTGTTCGGGCCAGAGCTTGGTGCTTTTGACGGCGGTGCCAAACAGGTAGTCCAGAAACGCAAAGTGCGCCGCGTAGTTCTTGTCCAGCGCCTCCTGGTCCTGGCTGTGGTGCCAGTGGTGGAAGTTGGGCGTGACGAGCACGTAGCGCAGCGGGCCCAGGCGCACGCTCACGTTGGCGTGGTTGAAAACGGCCTGGAAGCCCACGATGACGATGTAGGCGTCGATCACTTCCTTGCTGAAACCCAGAACGTAGATGGGCGCCAGCACCAGTGTGCGGGTGATGAGCAGCTCCAGGATGTGCTGGCGCGAGCCGGCCATCCAGTCCATGCTTTTCACGCTGTGGTGCACCGCATGCAGGCGCCACAGCAGCGGCACCTCGTGGTAGGCGCGGTGCGTCCAGTACTGCACCAGGTCGGCCACGAGCACGATGAGGAACAGCGCCACCCAGAAGTTCAGGCCCTGTACCCAGCCGCGAATACCGTCGTTGGCCGCCCAGCCAAAAAATTTGTGCACGATGAGGTTGGTGGCCAGGAGCACAAAGCCCACCACCATGTGGTTCACAATGAAGTGGTGGAAGTCGGTTTGCCACTCGGCGCGGAAGATGGGCTGGTCCTTGCGCAATGCAAATAGTTTCTCGATGAAGATGAAGATCAGCGAGCTGCCCAGCAGGTCGAGGATGAACCAGTCCAGGCCGATGTACGGTGTGTTGTCAGGGAAGTTCGGGTCCACCTCCACCTTGTGGCCGCCCAGGAACGCCGCCAGCGCCACCATGGCAAAGGCAAACGTGGCCAGCCAGCGCGAACGGTTGAAGAGGATGTTGACGAGGGAGATGCCCCCCGCGATGGCCATGGCGGTCAGCATGATGGTGCGAATCACCGTCACGTCGTAGCTCTTGCGCAGCTGTGGTGTCGTCAGGTACTCGGGGAAGTGGAAGGCCAGCACGCCCAGAAAACACAGGATGGCCAGCGTGAGTGCAATCACGCCCGACACCAGCCCGCGCCCGGTGCGCAGCGCGCCATGGCTCTCGGTGAATTCATTGAGCTTGTCGATTTCGAGCATGGTTTCCCCTCTGGCCTCGCGGCCTGCTTGGCTTTTTTGATGGGCCGTGATCTGGCTTGTGTGGCGCGAGTGTAGCGGCCCGCAGCGTTGCGCCTGCGACACGGGGGAGCCCTAAAATCGCGGCATGAACATCCCTTCACACCAACTCAGCATGACGGTGCTGATGTCCCCCGACATGGCCAATTTCTCGGGCAATGTGCACGGCGGGGCCATTCTCAAGCTGCTGGACCAGGTGGCCTATTCGTGCGCAAGCCGCTATTCGGCCTGCTATGTGGTGACGTTGAGTGTGGACCAGGTGATGTTTCTGCAGCCCATCCATGTGGGAGAGCTGGTGACCTTCCTGGCTAGCGTGAACTACACCGGTTCCTCGTCGATGGAGGTTGGCATCAAGGTGGTGGCCGAAGACATCCGCTCGCAGGTGGTGCGGCATGTGAACAGCTGCTTCTTCACGATGGTGGCAGTGGACGAGGCGCGCAAGCCGGTGCAGGTGCCGCCGCTGTCGCCTTCCACGCCCGACGAACGCCGCCGCTGGGATGCGGCACTGCTGCGCAAATCCTTGCGCAAGGAGCTGGCGGAGCGTTTCAGGCAGGTGCGCGAGACTGCTGGCGGGTAGGCCGGGAACCCGGAACAAAAAAGGGCCCCTGCATGGCAGGAGCCCTTGTTCAATTGGGGAAAAAGTTGCTTAGCGCGCGGCGCAGAAACCGAATTCGGCCGCTGCCCCGGGGGCGAGGGTCTTGTTCCAGTCCACGCCGGACGCGTTCAGGTTGCTGCCAGCCTGCGTCCATGTGGCATTCCAAAGATTGTTGATGGTGCCGCTCACGGGGATGGTGATCGCCCAGTTGCCAGCGGCGGTGCCCTGGTTGGTGACGCGGACCCGCTGGCAATAGCCTGCGTTCCAGACACTGTCCATCATCTCCTGCACCGAGAAGCCACCGGTAGGCGTCGGTGGGGTGGGCGTTGTCGGCGTTGTGGGGGTGGTTGGCGTCGTAGGTGTTGTTGGCGTCGAACCATCGCCCCAGAGGCGCTGCAGCAACTGGACCTTGTCGGTGCGCACGGTGGTCCAGTCATCGTCCAGAATGCCGCCGGTGTCGCCACTGTTGGGGTTCCACGACCAGTAGAAGCCGCTGCGCATGCCCTTGCCGACCATGTAGTCCACCAGCGCGTTCTGCCACTGCACATCCCGCGCATCGCCCCGGCCAAATTTGCCACCGAACTCGCCCAGCATGACGGCATAACCGGCCTGCACGAACTGGCCAAAATGCTGGTCCCAGATGGCCGGCATGTTGCTCGGGAAGTTCGAAGCATTGAAGTAAGGCTGCACGTAGACATCCGGCCCGTAGGTGTGCGGCGCCAGCAGCAGGCGGTTGGCGGGGATGTTCAGGGGCGTGCAGGCCAGAGGTTCTAGGTTGCCACCCCAGAAGTGCGCGTTGCTGCCCGAGCAGCTGGGGTTCTCGCCGATGCCTTCCACGGCAATCAGCCAATGGGGAGCCAGCGGCAATACGGCAGCGGCTGCGCGCTCGGCGGCGCGGTTCCAGTCGGTGGCGTTGTTGCCCGTGCCCCAGGTGGCGGCACCGTGGGGTTCGTTCTTGATATCGATGCCGATGACGCCGGGTACGCCTGCGTAGCGCTGGGCGACAAAGGTCAGATCACTGATCCATTGCTGTTCGCTGTAGCTCTGGGTGTACCAGAGTTCACTGATGGTCTGGCAATCGGGGGTGTGATGGTCCAGCAGCACATACATGCCACGGTTGCTCAGTTCCGTGACCACCTTGTCCATCACCTGGATGGCCGAGAGGCCCTGCAGGTCGGCATTGCGGCCGTAATCGATGCTGCTGGGCGGCGCCGAGCCGTGCAGGGTGGCGGGGCAGAACGGCAGGCGCACGGCGTTGAAGCCCTGGGCCTGCATTTGCGTGATCATTTCAGTCCAGTTGCGCGCCCACAGGCCATGCACCACATGGTTGTTGGTCTCAAAGCCAAACCAGTTGACGCCGCGCAGCTGGATGGCCTTGCCCGCACCGTCCAGCACCTTGCCTGCGTTGATTTCGTAGCTCCAGGCCATGCTGGTACTTGCCAGCAGGCAACCGGCCAACGCCAGGCTCTTGCACAGGGTGGTGATCTTCATGGCTTACGCATCTCCCGAAAGTGTTGTGTGTCTGGCGTGAAAGAGGACAGGCCCGCTACAGCCGGGCTACGGCCCGGTGGTGGGCTGAGTGTGGGCGCTCTGCCCATCGGCCACCGTTTCCAATGGCTGTCAATTGTAAGTGCCTGTTGCGCCCTTTTCAGGCTGCGCCACGGCTGCGTCCAGCCAGCGATACTGCCTGTAGCGAAAGGCCGTCTATTTCGTTGGTGATACCCGACAGTACGTTGGCCACCACCGCAAATTCCCGTCCGTGCTGGCCTGCGCGGGCGGCCATGACCTGGGCATTGAAGCTGACCACCTTGGCCTCGCGGGCCACGGTCTGGATAGACGCCACGATGCCCGCCAGTTCTTTCATGAGGGTTTCGGACTTGGCCTTGCCCACTTGATCGAACGCGGTGGTGGCGGTATTCAAGGCCTCCAGTGCGCTGTCGGTGGACTCCACCAGCCGCGCCAGCGCGTCTTCCACACGCGGGCTGTGGCGCTCTGCCAGGTCCAGCGTGGTGCCCACCTGCTGTGCAAACGCATCAATCGTGGCGCCAACGCCGTTAGGGCCGTGGTAGGTCTTGCGGATGATGTCGCCGTTGGCGGCATCCAAGTGACCGGCAGTGTCTACCAGCTTGGCTTGGCTGTCGGTGAACAGCGTCAATGAGCTGCGCGCCGCCTTCATGTGCAGATCGCTGCCGCGTGCGGCCAGCACCGTCTGCAACACCATGCGCTGCGACAGCATGCGCTGGCGTGCCGCCAGGTTGACCAGCGACATCTCGCCGTCACGGCTGGTTGAAGACCCGGCCTTGGGCGCCAAAGACAGCGTCGAAGAGGGGGGCGAAAAGGACGTCGAAGCTGGCATTGAGGAAGTGGCCATGCCGTTGCGGGTGGAGATGGGGAAGGCTGCCATGGTGTTCCTTGTGCTGATTGCATTCAGATACATCCGGTCAAGCAATACCCGGGCCAGTGTCACGCGTCGCAGCCGCTTTCGATGCGATGGATGCAGACGCACTGACGAGGTTTGGCCCGCGCCAGCTACCAGCCGCGCAAGGTGCTCTGGCACGTTGGCGGCAGGGAAGGGCGCGTGCGGTGCGGCGCTGGGCGCTCAGTACAACGCTGCGAAGCGCTCCACCATGCGCGTGGGGCCTGCCACGATGAGGTGGTCGCCCGGTTTGATTTCGGTATCTGCCTTGGCGTAGATGAAGTCGAGGTGGCGACGTTTGATGCCCACCACCGTAATGCCATGGCGTTTGCGCACGTCGGACTGGGACAATGGCTTGTTGTGTGTCTCCATCGGCGCCCGGGTTTTGGCAATGGCAAAGCCGTCGTCAAACTCGATGAAGTCGATCATCTTGCCGGTGACCAAGTGCGCCACGCGCTCGCCCATGTCCGCCTCAGGGTAGACGACATGGTGCGCACCCACCCGCTCGGCAATGCGGCCGTGCTGGGGGTCAATGGCCTTGGCCCAGATGTCCTTGAGCCCCAGCTGGCTCAGGTTCAGGATGGTGAGCACGCTCGCCTCCAGGTTGCCGCCGATGCTCACCACCGCATGCGCAAAGTCGGGCACGGCCAGCTGGCGCAGGGTTTCCAGGTCGGTGGCGTCGGCCTGCACCACATGGGGTAGCACGCTCGCCAGCGACTGCACCGTCTCGGCATCGCTCTCGATGGCCAGCACGTCGTGGCCCAGCTCCACCAGTGATTTGGCAACCCCGGTGCCAAAGCGGCCCAGGCCAATCACCACCACGCTGCCCGACAGGTTCTTTACGGCTTTATCCAACAATGGGTTTCTCCTCGGGGTAACGGTAGTTGCGGCGCATCTGGTTGGTGGCCAGGGCCACGGCCAGGGTGACCACGCCCACGCGCCCAATGAACATGAGCGCAATGATGATGGCCTGCGCCCCCGGCACCAGGTCGGCGGTGATGCCCGTAGACAGCCCCACGGTGCCGAACGCTGAAATCACTTCGAACAGCACTTTTTCCAGCGGTAGCGGCGTGAGCGGCAAGATGAGCAAAATGGCCAGTCCCACCACGGCCGCGCTGAGCACCAAGATGGTGATGGCCTGGCGTTGCACCGAATCGGCGATGCGACGGCCGCGAAACTCGACGTCGCGGTGCCCACGGATTTCGTTCCACACCACCAGTACCAACACAAAAAACGTGGTCACCTTGACGCCCCCGGCGGTGCCCGCGCTGCCCCCGCCGATGAACATGAGGATGTAGTGCAGCGCCAGTGATTCGGTGCTCAGCGCTCCGATATCGACTGCATTGAACCCTGCCGTGCGTGCCGATACCGAGGTGAACAGTGCCACCAGCCCCTTGTGCGCCCAGCCCATGGGCCCCAGCGTTCCCGGATTGTCGAACTCGGCCAGAAAGATCACCACCGTGCCCAGTGCGATCAACGCCAGCGAGCCCCACACCGTGAGGGCGGTGTGCATGGACCACAGTGGGCGTTTGCGTCCGCGTTCGGCCAGCAGCTCGTGCAGCACAGGAAACCCCAGGCCTCCGATGATGATCGCCAGCATCAGCGGAGCCAGCACCAGCATATCGGACGAGAACCGCACCACGCTGTCTGCCCAGGTCGAAAAGCCCGCATTGTTGAAGGCCGATATGGAGTGGAACATGCCTTGCCAGGCAGCCTCTCCCCAGGGCATGCCATAGCCCAGTGCGAACCGCAGGCCCAGGGCCAGCGCCATCAGCAGCTCGACGGCAACCGTCACTTGGAGCACGATCTTGGCAACGCTCTTTACGTCCCCCAGCGCCAGCGAATGGGTCTCTGCCTGCAGCAGCAGCCGGGTGCGTATGCGCATTTGCCCACTGATGAGCAGCCCCATCAGCGTGGCCGACGTCATCATGCCGAAGCCGCCCAGCTGAAACAGGCCCATGATGAGGGCCTGGCCCGTGCCGCTCCAATAGGTGCCGGTGTCCACCACGACCAGCCCTGTCACGCACACGGCAGAGGTGGCGGTGAACAATGCCGTGAGAAATGGCGCGCTCTGCCCCTGGGCGTGCGAGAGCGGCAGCATGAGCAAGACCGTGCCGGCAGCGATGACGGTCAGAAAAGACAGCACCAGAACCGCTGCGGGGTGCACGACACGTTGGTTCAAACGAATTCCTGGGCGGGTGGCAACAATGCGCGGCCCGTGAGGGTCGGGGCTTGGCGAAGACTCTCTTCAGAGTCTGCGCGCGGCGATGCTATCAGCTTTGGATAGATCGCTCGCCTGCTGCGGCGCTGTGGAGCCGGCCGGTGCCGCGCACAGCCGCAGGCACCCCCACGTCGTCAGACAGCGCGCCGCGCCCGGGGTGCTTCGGATTTTTCTGACGTGGAATGCATCGCGTCCTGCGACGCCAGCGCCACACCCCGCACCACATCCCCCACAACGATCACCGAGGGGCTGGCGAGCCCGTCGCGCGTGATGGTGGTGTGCAGTGCGCCCAGCGTGGTCACGGCGTGGCGCTGCTGGGGCAAGCTGGCATGCTGGATGATGGCCACGGGCGTGCTGGCGGGCAGGCCGGTGAGCAGCTCCTGCTCGATGGTGGCGGCGCCACTCACACCCATGTAGATCACCAGCGTGAGCTTGGCGTCGCGGGCCGTGGCGGCCAGTTGGCGCCAGTCGGTGCCCGCATCGCCGGGCTTGGCGTGGCCGGTGACGAACACCACGCCGTGGGCATGCTCGCGGTGGGTGAGCGGCGCGCCCAGCGAGGTCAGGCCCGCCAGGCCCGCTGTGATGCCGTTGATGACGGTGACCGGCACGCCTGCCGCGCGCAGGTGCTCCACTTCTTCACCACCCCGGCCAAAGATGAACGGGTCGCCGCCCTTGAGCCGCACCACGTTCTCACCCTCGTTCACCGCCATCAGCATCAGCTTCTCGATGAAGGCCTGGGGCGTGCTCTTGCAGCCACCACGTTTGCCCACGTAGACGATGCGGGCCGTGGGCGACGCGTGCGCCACGATGGCGTCGCTCACCAGGTCATCCACCAGCAGCACGGTGGCGGCCTGGATGGCCTTGAGCGCCTTGATGGTGAGCAGTTCCGGATCGCCGGGGCCAGCGCCCACCAGCGTGCAGCTGCCTCCCGTTCCGAGGTGGGGCTTGGAAGGGGGCAGGGTGTTGGTGTGCGTGGGGCGGCTCATGGGGATGTCTCCGAATTGGTTTGTTCCGCAAGTCGCAAGATATGTTCCACCTGGCGCTCAATCGCAGGCGGAATCGGCAACTCGCCCGCCAGCACGCAGCGGGTGTAAGTGGCCGTTGTGGACACGTCGATCTCGGTGGGTAAGCCGGGCACCTCGCTGGCGGTCCCGGGCTGCTGTGATTCCAGCACCGCGTGCACGCCGTGCACAAAACCGTCGTATCGCGGTGTGCGGCGCGGATCAGTAGCGACCTCGCCCTCCAGCCCGCGCGAGAGCAGCGCGCTCACGCCCAGTGTGCGAAAGGTGGTCTGCAGCACCTCGAAATATTCAGGGTGTGTGTACGCAGTGACCACCACCGACGGCCCCGCGCACGGGCTCATCAGCTTGACCACGCTGTGCCCCGGGTTGCGCAAGCCCACCACCTCGCGCACTGAGAGCAGGCGCGCCAGGCCTGCGTGCAGGTGTTGGGTGTGGATATGGCGCACGGTGCCGTTTGCTATTTTTTCAGGAGCTGTTAGCGCAGGTACATCAAGCGCCAGCAGCACATCGGATGCCAAAATGCGCCGCGCCTCGGTGCGCATGCCGTGCAGCAGCACGGGCAGCCCCTCGCGCGCCAGCAGCAGCGCCAGCAGCGGCGTCAGCACCGGCAGCTTGCGCGCGCCGTTGTAGCTGGGCAGCACGATGAGGGGGCGGTCGGTGGCGGGTAGCAGGGCCAGGCGCTGGTGCGTGGCATCCAGAAAGCCGCACATCTCTTCGGACGTCTCGCCTTTGATGCGCATGGCCAGGCAGAACGCGCCGATCTCCAGGTCGCTCACATGCCCGTCCAGCACTTGGCCGAACAGGTCGGTGGCCTGCTCGCGCGACAGTGGCTTGGCGCCGCGCGCGCCGCGGCCGATTTCCTTGATGTACTGGGCGATGGCCATGGTCTTTGGTGGCGGGACTTGTGAAACAGGGCTTCAGCGTCGTTGTTTCGGCTTGCCGTACAGGCGTACTGCCTGTGCCGAAAGCGCCTGGCTGCAGCCCTGTTGCACAAGTCCTGGTGGGGTTTGTTGGTTTGAAGGCTATTTTCTCGCAACCCAGAGAACTTTTGGTTATATGGTGGCCTGCGCCAGGGGCTTGGACGCCAGTGGCCCCGTAGCGCGCACCATGCGCGTGAGTTCGGGCAGGCACGAGCCGCAGTTGGTGCCGCAGCGCAGCTTGCCCTGTAGTTGCGCCAGGCGGTCGTCGTCGGTTCCGTGGCAGTGCGCCAGCTCGGCGGTGATGGCGGTGTCCGTCACGTTGAAGCAGGTGCACACCGATTTTCCGCGCGACTGCACGGCCACGGGGGCTTTGGCGCCGGGCACGAGCAGCAGGCGGCCATAAGTCTGCGCGGGCAATTCTTCCTGCAGCAGGGTCTTGAGCCAGCCCTCGGCGCTGGTGTCGCCCGCGAGCACGATGCCTTCGAGCGTGGTGCTTTCGCCTCGGCGCATCAAGCGCGCGGCGCGGCGCTGGCCGCGTTTCTTGTCGGCATAACGCAGCGTGTCGGTCGAGGCCAGGCCCATCAGAGATTCGATGCGTTCCACAGTGGCGTCGGGCGGTGCCTCGTGCGCGGCGGCGCGCAGCAGCACACCCACGCGCTCACGGCCGGGTTCGCCCAGCGGTGTGTTGTTGCTGAAGGGAACGCAGCTCGCAAACGGAAACTGCGCCATCAGCGCGGACAGCGCCTCGCGCGTGGCCTGGGCGCTGTCGGCGGGCAGCCAGGCCATGGCCAGCAGCGTCCAGGGCAGCTCGGCCTTGAGCACCTTCACGGCCGCGTGCTTGAGCTCGGGCTGCTTGGACGTGGGGCAATAGGCCGAGGTGGTGAGCGCGTTCACGCCTGCCAAGCGCTCGCCGGTGGACGAGCAGCCGCTCAAAAATTCGCTGCCCCAGTGCATGGCCATGAACGCCTGCGACAGGCCCACGGTGGTGTCGGCCTGCGCGGGCACCACGATGGTGCCGCGCTTGCTCGTCACGTAGACCAGGTCGCCGTTCTTCAGGCCGCGCCGCTCCATGTCCTGTGGGTGCAGTTGCACGCTGGGCTCGGCCACATGGCCGAACAGGCGGCCCAGGGTGCCGGTGCGCGTCATGCCGTGCCACTGGTCGCGCAGGCGGCCGGTGGTCAGGCTGAAGGGGTAACGCGACTCGCGCTGCTCGGCCGTGGGTTGCCAGGCGTGCGCGGCAAAACGGGCGCGGCCATCGGGGGTGGGGAACACGCCGTCTTCGTACAGGCGGGCCTTGCCCGTGGTGGATCCCTCAGGCAATGGCCACTGTTGGGGGCCTGCAGATTCGAGCGTCTCCCACGACAGACCAGTGATGTCCAGGTCGCGTCCGCGGGTGCTCTCGCGGTGCTCATTCCACACAGTTTCGGCGCCTTGGTCGGCGTCGTCAGTGGTGTAGGGGAACAGCGTGGGCTGGCCGGGGCGCAGGCGGGCCTCCAGCTGGTGCGCAAACTGCACCGCAATGGCCCAGTCGTGGCGCGCCAGGCCGGGTGCGGGCACGGCAGTGCGCACGCGCGAGATGCGGCGCTCGCTGTTGGTCACCGTGCCGGTCTTTTCACCCCAGGTGGTGGCGGGCAGCAGCAGGTCGGCATAGGCACAGGTGGCGGCGGTGGCAAAGGCTTCTTGCACCACCACAAACTCGGCGCGCTGCAGTGCGCGGCGTACGGTGGCCTGGTCGGGCATGCTCTGGGCGGGGTTGGTGCAGGCAATCCACAGCGCCCGGATTTCGCCATCGGCGGCGGCCTGGAACATCTCCACGGCCGTCTTGCCCGGCTTGCTGGGCACATCGGCTACGCCCCACAGTGCGGCCACCTCGGCGCGGTGCTGCGGGTTGGCCAGATCACGGTGGGCGCTGAGCAGATTGGCCAGACCACCCACTTCGCGCCCGCCCATGGCGTTGGGCTGGCCGGTCAGGCTGAAGGGGCCCGCGCCGGGCTTGCCGATTTGCGCGGTGGCCAGGTGCAGGTTGATGAGCGCTGCGTTCTTGGCCGTGCCGCTGCTGCTCTGGTTCAGGCCCTGGCAGTACAGGCTGAGCGTGGCTTTGGACTGCGCAAACCACTTGGCGGCGGTGGTCAGATCGGCCACGCTGATACCGCAGGTCTGCGCCACACGCTCGGGTGTGTAGTCGCGCACCAGGGCCTTGAGCTCGTCAAAGCCCGTGGTGTGCGCAGCGATGTATTCGGCGTCCGTCCAGCCCTCCCACAGCATCAGGTGCAGCATGCCGTTGAACAGCATCACGTCGCTGCCGGGCTGGATAGGCAAAAATAGGTCGGCCATGCCGGCGGTGTCAGTGCGGCGCGGGTCGGCCACGATGACCCTCATGCCGGGGTTGGCGGCGCGCGCATCTTCGATGCGGCGGAACAGGATGGGGTGCGCCCAGGCCGCGTTGCTGCCCACGATGAACAGGCACTGCGCGTGTTTCACATCGTCGTAGCAGGCGGGCGGCGCATCGGCGCCCAGGGTCTGCTTGTAGCCCGCCACGGCGCTGCTCATGCACAGGCGCGAGTTGGTGTCGATGTTGTTGGTGCCGATCAGGCCCTTGGCCAGTTTGTTGAAGACGTAGTAGTCCTCGGTGAGCAACTGGCCACTCACGTAGAAGCCCACGGCGTCGGGGCCGTGGTTCTGGATGGTGTTTGCGAATTTTTCGGTGGCCAGGTTCAGCGCGGCGTCCCATGGCAGGGGCTGGGGAGCATCGCTGCGTTGCGCGCGGTGCAGGGGCTGTAGCAAGCGGGTCTGCAGCGTGATGGGGCTGCTGGCCGTGAGGTGCAGGGTCGAGCCCTTGGTGCACAGGCGGCCAAAGTTGGCGGGGTGGGTGGGGTCGCCGCGCACGCCGGTGATCTGCGCGCCATCGGATTCGATGATCACGCCGCAGCCTACGCCACAGTAGGGGCAGGTGGATTTCGTTTCTTGCATGGCGTGGATTCCAGATGTTTTGGGCTCTAGCGCTTGATGGAAAAGCGCTGATAGCTATGTATTTAATAGCTTTGGTGTTCGATGGACGTTGCGGGGTGATCAGGCCGCCAGGCCGCGCCGCGCCGGCCCTGCTACGGGGCGCGTCAAATCGACCGCATGCTCGTCCAGCTCCAGGGCATCCAGATACACCGCGCCATCTTCCACCTTCACGGCGAACTTGGGCGTGCAGCCTTCGTCGGGAGCCGATGCCTGCCCATCGCACAACCCAATCGTCCAGTTGTGCAGCGGGCACGCCACCTGCGTGCCAAACACAATGCCCTGCGACAGCGGGCCGCCCTTGTGAGGGCAGCGGTCGAGCAGTGCGAACACGCCCCCGGCGTCGTTGCGGAACACGGCCACATCCAGGCCCTGTGGGCGCGCCACACGGCGCGAGCCCAGCACGGGGATGTCGTCCACGCGGCAGATCAGCTTCCATTGCGGGGTGGGGGTCGTGGTCATCGTGGTTCCTTCGGTGTCTTTGGATGTTGTCGGGGAGCCTGCCAGGGGCATCGTGGGGCGGCTCGCTATTTTTTTGAAGAAGTCTCGGGTGGGCTCAGGCCGCCAGCGCCGCATACATGCCGGTCACGCGGTCCATGCTGGAGAGCAGGTTTTCGCTGGCCACGTACACCTCGGCCACTTGGCGGTTCACGTTGCCGCCGCCCTGCATGCGCTGCAGCGCAGCGTCAAAAAACACCCACTGGCCGTCGGCCAGCTGCAGTTCCTGGCGGATGCGGTTGGTGGCCTGGGGGGCATTGCGCAGCAGCTCGGTGGCTGCGATGAATTCACTGCGGGCCTTGGCGATTTCGGTGGTGGCGGTGGACGCGTCCACCGGCAGCATGGCGGCCAGGTAGAACTTGGCCATGCGCTGGCTCAGCATGCGCTGGCGGCCTGCAATGTTCACCAGGTGGCCCACAGGCTTGCCCGAGGCTGCCTCGTACTGCGTGGTGCCCAGATGGGCCAGGGCCAGCACCTTGGCATCGGCCTGCAGCATGGCGCTGGCATTGTCGGTGGACGATGTGGCGGCAGCCAGCGTGGTCTTGTGGGCGGCCCAGGCGGTTTCCAGCTTGGTGTACGTTTCGCGGATGGTGGGCGAGGGCGCATAGGCCTTGAGTTCTACCAGCTGGCGCTCGAACAGCGCGATGGACTGCTCCATCACCTGGCGTGCCGTGGGCGTGTCGGCCTTGTGGGCCAGGGCCAGCCAGGCCTTGCCCACACGCTGGCTCAGCATGCGCTGGCGCCCAGCCTTGTTGATGGCGTCGTTGAGGTCGGTGATCTGGGCGTGGGCGTTGCCCAGCGGGGCCAGGGCGCTGCACGCGGCGGTGCAGCTGGCGGCGGTCAGGAGGGTTCTGCGGTCCATGGTGGGGTTCTTTAGGGGCTCGGGCGATCAGGTGTTCATCAGGCGCCCAAAGGGGCAAACTGGCGCGTGTCCACCGCCGCCTTGTCAAACTCGAACCACGGGTCGGGCTCGCCGTCCAGCGCAAACTGCAGCTGCTCCCACAGGGCCTTGCGGCCTTCGTGGTCGTCGAGGATGCGCTTTTTCACGTAGTCCAGGCCCACGCGGTCCACGTAGTGCACGGTGCGCTCCAGGTACCAGCCTTCCTGCCGGTACAGCTCGCAGAATGCGCCGGTGTACTCCAGCACTTCTTCCGACGTCTTGAGCTTGGTGAAGAAGTGCGCCACCTCGGTCTTGATGCCGCCGTTGCCGGCCACGTACATTTCCCAGCCGCTGTCCACACCGATGATGCCCACGTCCTTGATGCCGGCCTCGGCGCAATTGCGCGGGCAGCCGCTCACGGCAAATTTCACCTTGTGCGGTGCATACATGCGCCACATGGCGCGCTCCAGATCCTTGCCCATCTGGGTGCTGTCTTGTGTGCCCATGCGGCACCACTCGCTGCCCACGCAGGTCTTCACGGTGCGCAGGGCCTTGGCATAGGCATGGCCGCTGGGCATGCCGATGTCCTTCCACACGTTGACCAGGTCTTCCTTCTTCACGCCCAGCAGATCAATACGCTGGCCGCCCGTGACCTTGACGGTGGGGATCTTGTATTTGTCCACCGCATCGGCAATGCGGCGCAGCTCGTCGGCCGTGGTCTCCCCGCCCCACATGCGCGGGATCACGCTGTAGGTGCCGTCTTTCTGGATGTTGGCGTGGCTGCGTTCGTTGATGAAGCGGCTTTGCGGGTCGTCCTTGGCTTCTTTCGGCCAGGTGCTGATGAGGTAGTAATTGACCGCCGGGCGACAGGTGGCGCAGCCGTTGGGCGTCTTCCATTCCATGAACTTGAACACCTCGGCAATGCTGACCAGCTTGCTGCCGCGGATCGCGTCGCGCACGGCCTGGTGGCCGTGGTCGGTGCAGCCGCACATGGCCTTGGTCTTGGGCGTGGCGCTGTAGTCGCCACCGGCGGTGAACATGATGATCTGTTCCACCAGCCCCGTGCACGAGCCGCAGCTGGCGCTGGCCTTGGTGTGCTTGCGCACCTCGTCCAGCGTGAACAGGCCTTTGTCCTTGATGGCCTTGCAGATCGCGCCCTTGGTCACGCCATTGCAGCCGCACACCTCGTCGCTGTCCTGCATGGCGGCGGCTTTGCTCTGGCCCTGGTGGCCGGTGTCGCCCAGGTGCGATTCGCCAAACATCAGCTTGTCGCGGATGTCGCTCACGCTGCGGCCGTCGCGCAGCAGCTTGAAGTACCAGCTACCGTCCACAGTGTCGCCATACAGGCAGGCGCCCACGAGCTTGTCGTCCTTGATGACGAGCTTTTTGTACACGCCACCGAAGGGGTCGCTCATCACGATCTCCTCGGTGTCGTCTCCTCCTTGAAAGTCTCCGGCCGAGAACAGGTCGATGCCCGTCACCTTGAGCTTGGTGGACGTGAGCGAGCCCTGGTAGCGGCCGATGCCGAATTCCGCCAGGTGGTTGGCCAGCACCTTGCCCTGCTCGAACAGCGGGGCCACCAAGCCATAGGCAATGCCCCGGTGCGCGGCGCATTCGCCCACGGCATAGATGCGGGCGTCGGTGGTGGTCTGCAGCGTGTCGCTGACCACAATGCCGCGGTTCACGTGCAGGCGCATCTTTTCGGCCAGGGCGGTGTTGGGGCGGATGCCCACGGCCATCACCACCAGGTCGGCGGGCACCTCGGTGCCGTCCTTGAACTTCACGCTGGCCACGCGGCCTTCGGCGTTGCCCACCAGCTCCTGCGTCTGCGCCTTCATCAAGAACTGCATGCCGCGCTCCTGCAGCGACTTTTGCAGCATCTTCCCGGCCACGTCGTCCAGCTGCCGTTCCATCAGCCAGTCGCCCACATGCACCACGCTCACTTGCATGCCGCGCTTCATCAGGCCGTTGGCGGCCTCCAGGCCCAGCAGGCCGCCGCCGATGACCACGGCATGCTTGTACGTGGCGGCCGCGTCGATCATGGCCTGTGTGTCGGCGATGTCGCGGTAGGCCAACACGCCCTGCAAGTCTTTGCCGGGGATGGGCAGGATGAAGGGGTTGGAGCCTGTGGCGAGGATCAGTCGGTCGTATTCGGCGGTGACCACCGTGCCATCCTTGCTGGTGGCGCTGACCACGCGGCGCACGCGGTCCACGTCGGTCACCGTAAAACCGGTGTGCAGCGTGATGTGATTGTCGGCATACCAGGACCAATCGTTCAGAATGATCTCGTCGATGGTCTGCTCGCCGGCCAGCACGGGCGAGAGCAGGATGCGGTTGTAGTTGGGGTGGGGCTCGGCCCCAAACACCGTGATGTCGTAGAGATCCGGGGCAATCTTGAGCAGCTCTTCCAGCGTGCGCACACCGGCCATGCCGTTTCCTACCATCACCAGCTTGAGCTTTTTCATCGTGACTCCGTCGGTTCTATCGCCTGGGCGATTCGAAAAACAAAAAAGGCGTCCACACGATGCCGTTTCGAATTCCTGTCGAAACCGCATGTGCGGACGCCTTCGTCCGGGCAATCCACCCCTGCGCCATTGCACGGGTGGATTGCGTGACCCTGTGGGGTCGTTGCTGGAGTTAAGCAATGCTTGTGCCAGTCGATTTGCACTGAGGTGGGGCGGCTTCTGGGGGTGTTTTGAGACCCGCGTGTGGGGGGTGGTGCAGTGCTGCCCCGGCTCTGCGCAGGCGCCACGGGGGTATGCCCTTGTCTGGCGCGGGGCGCACCACCTTGGGCACGGAACCTGCAAGGAGCTGGTGCATGACTTTTGAACTGGATTTCGGCCACACCTCGCAGGCTGGGCGCAAGGAGGTGAACGAAGACTTCGCCGCGCTCGTGCTGGGCCAGGGGCGCGACCGTGAGCGCGGAGCCATCGCGGCCATCGCCGACGGCGTGAGCACCGGCGGCAATGGCCGCGAGGCCGCCCAGACTTCAGTGAACACGCTGGTGAACGACTACTTCGCCACGCCCGACACCTGGGACACCACGGTGGCGCTGGACCGCATCCTGTCCGCACACAACGGCTGGCTCGCCTCCATGAACCGGCGCCGCCAGCCTGCGGTGGGGTTGACCACGCTGACCGCGCTGGTGCTGTGTGGCCAGTCCTACACGCTGGCCCATGTGGGAGACACGCGCGCCTACCTGGTGCGCGAGGGCCGCCTGCAGCAGCTGACCACCGACCACGTCATGGCGCAGCACGATCTCAGGCACCAGCTCACCCGCGCCATGGGCCTGGACGACCACGTGGTGGTGGACTACAGCCAGGGCGAGCTGCGCAGCGGCGACCTGTTTGTGCTGCTGTCGGACGGCGTGCACGGCAGCGTGCCCGAGCGCGAACTGCGCCAGCTGCTGCGCCAGGAGATACCGGCCCAGGCGCTCACCGACGAGCTGGTGCAGGTTGCCCTGCGCCGTGGCAGCAGCGACAACGTGACCGCGCTGGTGGTGCGGGTGCAGGGCGCGCTGGAGGCCACGCTGCAAGACGAATCGCGCCGCGCCCAGGACCTGCCCGTGCTGCCCCTGCTCAAGGTGGGCGACACCGTGGATGGCCTCACGGTGACAGCCATCGTGGCCGACAACGGCATCCACCGGCTGTACCAGGTGCGCGACGGGGCCACGCAGCGGCTGTATGCCCTCAAGACCCTGCTGCCCGCGCGCGCCCACGACGCCGAAGAACGCGCCACGCTGGCGCACGAGGCCTGGGTGGCGCGGCGCATGCAGTCGGGCCAGGCCGCCGCCCATCTGGCGCGGCTCAACGACTGGCCGGTGGGAGACGGCGGCTTTGGCGATGGCGCCGCAGCCAGCGCGTTTTACCTGCTGTACGACTGGCATTCCGGCGACACGCTGGGGCAGCGCCTGCGCCATCGCCAGCACCTGGCCGTGGGGCAGGCTGTGACGGTGACCGTGCAGGCCGCGCGCGTGCTGGGCTGGCTGCACCGCCAGGGCGTGGTGCACCGCGACATCAAGCCCGACAACCTGCACCTGGGCGACGACGGGGTGCTGCGTGTGCTGGACCTGGGCGTGGCCCTCTCAGGCCGCGAGCCCGAGGCCACACGCCGCCTGCACGCGGGCACCCCCAGCTACATGAACCCCGAGCAGTGGCCGGGCTACGAACGCAACGGAGACCCGTCCGGCCAGTTGCCCGATGCGGGCAGCGACCTGTTTGCGCTGGGTGTCACGCTGTACCAGCTGCTCAGCCAGGGGCGCCTGCCTTATGGCGAGGTGGTGCAGTACCAGCTGGGCCGCTACCACCGCGACCCCGTGGCCCCCAGCCGCCACAACCCGGGCGTCCCCATCTGGCTCGACCAGATCGCCTTGAAGGCCGTGGCCCGCAACCGCACGCAGCGCTTCGAAACGGCGGAGGAGCTGCTGCTGGCCCTGGAGCGCGGTGCCTCCCGGCCCTTGTCGGCCTCCGGCCCGCAGCCGCTGATGCAGCGCGACGCCACCGCCTTGTGGAAGATCGCGCTCGCGGTGAGCGTGCTGGTGAATCTGCTGCTGATTTACTGGTTGCTGTTCCTGCCCCGGTAAGGGCCGGTGGTGGTGATTTGCTACTGAAAATATAGCTGCTGGCGCTTATGGGGTGAGCGCTGGTGCCTGTTTTTGCTTGATTGCAGAGCGTCGAGGTGGTGCGCGGTCTCTGAAACCGGCGCGGCCCCCGCCGGGATGCCGGGCAGGGGCCGTTCGCGCGGTCCATGCCCCCACACCACGGGGGCAGGCAGGAAGCCGCAACGCCTCAGGAAGAAGTCCTGGCCCGTCCGCCGCGTTCGGCCCAGGTCCGCGTCCAGCGGATCTGCATCACGCGCAGCAGCAGCAGCATGGCCAGTGCACACACTGCGATGCCCACAAAGCCCCACAGGTACGTGCCGGTGTACTGGCGCGAAATGCCCATGCCGTTGGGGATAAGGCCACCGCCCAGCGCGCCGATCTCGCCGATCATCGAGCCCGCCACCGCCGTGGTCAGTGGCCAGCGCAACGGCACCAGCTGGAACAGTGCGCCGTTGCCAGCGCCCAGCGCTGCAAAACACACCAGGAACAGCAGCATGGTGATGGGCAGTGAGTTCTCTGCCAGGCCGCACAGCACCATGCTCACGGCCGTGATGGCGAGCACACCCGTCAGTGTGTTGACGCCGCCCCAGTGGTCCGACAGCCAGCCGCCAAACACGCGCAGGGCCGCGCCCAGAAAGGCCGCCATCATCGTGAGCTGGCCTGCCTGCACCTTGCTCACGCTGAACTGGTCGTAGAAGTAGCTGGGCAAAAAGGCGGTGAGGCCGATGAAGCCGCCAAACGTCACGGCGTAGATCAGGCTGAAGGCCCAGCCGTCCTTTTCGAACAGGCAGGCAATGTGTTCACGAAAGCTGCTGTGGGCCGCAAGGTCTGGAGGTTCTTTGGCGTAGATGGCCATCACCAGCGCGGGGATGGCCACGCTCACGGCGGCAAAACCATACACGGCCTGCCAACCGAACTTTTGCGCCAGCGCGGGGGCCAGCAGGGCGGCCACCGCCGTACCCACGTTGCCGGCACCCACGATGCCCATGGCCAGGCCCTTGTAGCGCGGCGGAAACGAGCCCGAGCCCAGCGACAGCGCCACACCAAAGCTGGCTCCCGCCACACCCAGCAGAATGCCCATGGCCAGCAGGTCGTTGTAGGTGTGCACGAACAGGAAACCGTAGCCCATGGCCAGGAAGATGCCCGCCATCTCGACCAGCGTGGCGTTCTTGCGGCCGATGTACTGCGCCAGGATGCCCAGCGGAAAACGCATGAGCGCACCCGCAAAGATGGGGATGGACAGCATCATGCCCATCTGCGTCGGCGTGAGCTGGAAGGCCTCGCGGATGAAAGGAGCCATCGCGCCGTTGATCACCCAGATTGCGCACGAGAAGCCGAAATAGAGGAACGACGACCACAGCGTGGGGGCGTGGCCTGACTTGAGAAATTCTCGAAATTGAAGCATGGCGATCTTGCGCAAAGAGGCTGCAGTGCTGTTGCCAGCACACCCGCAGCCGGGCAGAAAACAAAAAGACGCCAACACGGGCTCTGCGGGCTTGGTTGTTTGCCAGCCCCAGCACACCCCATGAAGACGCCAACGTCTTGTTCGCCCAATCCGCCGTTGCACCGGGCTACCACGCAGCCTGCGTTGGCTGCACGGGAGTCAAGCAATGCTTGTGCCAGCGAGTTGTGGCATCGCATGGGGGGTAAAAATTTGGTTTCGCTTTTTGCTGCAAATGCTTCTTGCTATAAAAAATATAGCTTCTTTTCCAGAATCACTGAATTGGTGCGCGGTCATTTGGGGAGAAGGCATGGGTTTGGTGCAAGGCATCGTTTTGGGGATTGCTTGACGGTGGTCATGCCTCGCGCATTCAATGTTTCCCAATAGCCCAACTCAGGCATAGCATGAAAGTGGCATTTTGAATCGCTGAGTTCTCCGGTGGAGCACGAGGCGCCTCCTGGAAAGGGTTTCCCTATGCGCGTCAATCTCCCGATCAGCAGCCAGGAATATGCCTTTCCCAAAGGCCAGACGCTGGTGTCCACCACCGATCTCAAGGGCCGCATCCTGTACTGCAACCCGATGTTCATCGAGGTCAGCGGCTACGAAAAGCAGGAGCTTCTGGGCCAGCCCCACAACATGATCCGCCACCCGGATATGCCCGAAGAAGCGTTCCGGGACATGTGGGAAACCATTGCCAGTGGCAATCCGTGGTCGGCGCCAGTCAAGAACCGGCGCAAAGACGGTACGTTTTACTGGGTGATGGCCAACGTCACCCCGCTCATGCAGGGCGACCAGCCCACGGGCTACATGTCCGTGCGCACCGAGGCCACCCGCGACCAGATACAGGCCGCCGACCAGCTCTACCGCCAGATGCAGGCCGAAAAACAGGCCGGAACCCTGGTGCACGTGCTGCGCGAGGGGCAGATCGTCAAGAACACGCCCTGGGGGCGCATGGCCCGCGCAGTGCAGCTCGGGCCGCTCGGCAAGATTATGCTGTGCACGCTGCTGCTGGTGTTCGCGTCGTGGGGGGCTGCGCTGCTGGGCGGGCACACCATGACCGTCGCGGCGGGCGCAGCCTGGCTGGGCGTGGTGCTGCTGGCCCTGGGCATGGCGGTGTACCTGCACCGGGCCACCGTGGCGCCGTTGTCGCAGATGCTGCGCTGGGCCAACCGCATGGCCGCAGGCGACCTTACCCAGAAGATTGCGGCGTCGCGCAGCGACACCGTGGGTCAGCTGCAAAAGGCGCTGGCCCAGCTCAATGTGAACCTGTTGTCCATCGTGCGCGATGCGCGCCAGGAGAGCGAACACATGCAGCTATCCACCCGCGAGATCGCGCAGGGCAACCAGGACCTGTCGGAACGCACCGAAGCCCAGGCCAGCAACCTGGAGCAGACGGCGGCGTCGATGGAGGAAATCACCGGCACCGTCAAGCAGACGGCCGAATCGGCCCGCCAAGCCACCGTGCTGGCCACCCAGGCCACCCAGATGGCTGAGCGCAGCAGCGAAGCCGTGGACGGCGTGGCCAGCACCATGAAGCAGATCCAGACTGCCTCCGGCCGCATCCGCGAGATCACCCAGCTCATCGACTCCATTGCGTTTCAGACCAATATCCTCGCGCTCAACGCCGCCGTGGAGGCCGCGCGTGCGGGTGAGCAGGGGCGAGGGTTTGCGGTGGTGGCCTCCGAGGTGCGCAGCCTGTCGCACCGTACGCTCTCTGCCGCCAAGGAAATCCGGCAGCTCATCGACGACTCGGCCACCAAGGTGAGCGAAGGCCACGCAAAGACCGACGCAGCGCAGAAGACCATGACCGAATCGCTGGAGCTGGTGCGCCGCGTGAACACGCTGATCGGTGAAATTCACAGCGCGTCCAACGAACAGCTCAGCGGCATCTCTCAGGTCAACGCCGCTGTGGCGCAACTGGACACCATCACGCAGCAGAACGCCGCGCTGGTGGAGGAAAACGCCGCCTCGGCGATGCAGCTCAACGGGCAGGCGCAGACGATGACCGAGACGGTGCAGGTGTTCCGCATCGATGCGTCGGCGCCCAGCCAGGCGCGGGATGCGGTGGCGTTGCGCAAGGAGATGAAGGCTGGCAAGGGCGCATCGTCGTCCAGCCGCGCCTTGGCGGTCTGAGCGCCAAGGGATTTCACGCAGTCTTGGAACCTGGCACGGTGCCATCACCATTGCCACCGTGGAACGGCTTCGCAAGGCCACAGGTGGCGTCCCCCTGGGGGAAGACGCGAAGCGGCCCAAGGGGCTTATGTACTTGCCCGCACTGTCAGCTCAAACCCCAGATTCACTGAATTTTTCTCCGGCATCTCGCCCCGCATCAGCGTCAGCAGCATCTGCGCACTGGCCTCTCCGATGGCCGAGCGCGGGGTGCGTACGGTGGTCAGCGGCGGCAGCATCTGGTCGCTGCCTGCCAGATCGTTAAAGCCGGCGATGGCCACGCGGCCAGGCACGTCCAGACCCAGACGCTGGGCGGCCAGCAGACCACCCTGCGCGAGGTCGTCGTTGCAGAAGAACACGGCGTCCACGCCAGGGCGGGTGCGCAGCACCTCTTCCAGCAGCTCTGCGCCCAGGCGGATGGATGAAGGCTGCGGGCTGAGCAGCTCCAGCCGGGGGTCGTACATCCCCGCCTCGCGCAGGCAACGGCGGTAGCCTTCGGCGCGCTGCATGGTGCGTGGGTCCAGCTGGGCGGCAACGAATGCGATGTTCTTGTGGCCGCGCGACAGCAGGTGGGTTGTCATCGCATGGCCTGCGTCCTGCTGTGAAAAGCCCACGCAGAACACGCCGGGTGCGGGCGTCATTTCCATCAAGTGCACGCAGGGCACGCCGCTGGTGGCAATCATGTGGCGGGCGGCCTCGGTGCGGTCAAAGCCCGTGACGAGCAGGCCCGCAGGGCGGTGGGCCAGGTAGGTGCGCAGTAGCTGCTCTTCTTCCTGCGGGTCGTAGTGCGTCACGCCAATCAGGGCTTGGTAGCCGTGCGGGAAGAGGGTGCGGTGCACGGCCTCCAGCACGTCTACAAACAGTGCGTTGGACAGCAGCGGTACCAGCACCGGCACCTGCACACTGCGCTGCGAGGCCAGTGCGCGGGCGGCGGGGTCGGGCACGTAGCCCAGTTGTGCGGCGGCGTCTTTCACACGCTGCACCAGTTCTTGCGCCACGCCGCGCTCGCCGCGCAGGGCACGGGACGCGGTGATGGGGCTCACCTCGGCGGCCTTGGCCACGTCGTTCAGCGTGATGCGGCCGCTGGAGCGGCGTCTTGTCTCGGGTTTGTTCAAGGGTTAACCCTCATGGGGGTTGAGATTGATCTGGTTAGGATAGCGCTGTCCAAGCGATGGAGCAAGGCGATGCCCGCCATTTTGGATGAAGTTGAAGAACTTGCCACAGTTTGTGCGGCATCCGGGAGCGGATGCCTTTTTTACGGATTGCTTGGATAGCGCTACCAATATGAGTGTTTTGCCGTCAACGGTTTATCTGGTGGTCATGGGTGTGGCTGGATGTGGCAAGTCCAGCCTCGGCGCTGCGCTGGCGCAGGCCGAAGGGCTGCCCCTGATCGAAGGGGACGACCACCACAGCCCGGCCAGCCGCGAAAAGATGCGCCAGGGTATTGCCCTGACCGACGAAGACCGCGAGGGCTGGCTGGCCACGCTGGGGCAATTGCTGCAGGCGCACCCGCACGGCGCGGTGCTGACCTGCTCTTCGCTCAAGAAGGCCTACCGAGACCGGCTGCGCGGCGCCTGTCCGGGGTTGCGGTTCGTGTTCCTGGAGATCGACCGCGCCAACGCAGGCCAACGTGTGGCGGCGCGCGCGGGCACCCATTTCTTTTCCAGCGCGCTGGTGGAAAGCCAGTTCGCCACGCTGGAGTCACCGGTGGGCGAGGCGGGCGTGTTGCGGCTCGATGCGCTGTTGGATCTGGCCACGCTGCAGCAACAGGCTTCGGCCTGGATCGCCGCCCAGGAGTCTGCATGAATTCCCCCGCACAACAAGCGCAACTGCAGCCGTCGCTCAGCCGGTTCGCCAGGATCTCCCAGCTGCTGATGGCCAGTTGCCTCGGCGTGATGGCCGTGGCGGTGTTCATCAACGTGGTGCTGCGCTACGGCTTTGGCAGCGGTGTGGCGGCCAGCGAAGAGCTGTCGCGCCTGCTGTTTGTCTGGATGGTTTTTATCGGTGCCGCAGCGGCCTACCCCGCCGGTGAGCACATGGCTTTTACCAGTCTGGCGGGCCTGTTGGCAAAGCGCCCGGTGGCCTTTGGCCTGTTGACGGCCGTGATCCGGCTGCTCGTGATCAGCGCAAGCGCCATGTTGGCCTGGGGCGCCTGGCAGCAGGTAGTGGTGGGCATGGGCAGCCGCTCCGTCGTCATGGCCTACCCGGCGGCGTTGCTACCACTGCCGGCCTTTTTGTGCGCGGTGGCCATCGGAGTGATGGCGGTCATCGAGTTGATTCAACGCAAGCCGCTGGACCTCGGTCACGGCGCCGAGGTGGAGTAAGTGATGATGGCCATGGGACCCGAAGCGCAGGCTTTTATCGTTTTTTCGCTGGGCATGCTGGTGCTGATGGGCACCGGCATGAACATGGGCCTGGCCCTGGTGCTCACTGGCGCTGGCATGGCCTGGGTGCTGGATTTTTTCGACACGCAATTGCTCGCGCAGAACCTCGTGGCCGGGGTGGACAGCTTTCCGCTGCTGGCCGTGCCGTTCTTCATCCTGGCCGGTGAGCTGATGAACTCAGGCGGCATCAGCCGTCGCATCATCGACATGGCGCAGGCATGGGTGGGGCATATCCGGGGCGGGCTGGGCTATGTGGCCATCGGCGCTGCGGTGCTGATGGCCAGCATGAGCGGGTCGGCCCTGGCCGACACGGCCGCGCTGGCCACCATCCTGCTGCCCATGATGCGCCAGCAGGGCTACCCGATGAACACCTCGGCAGGGCTGATCGCCTCGGGCGGGATCATTGCGCCCATCATTCCGCCGTCCATGCCGTTCGTGATCTATGGCGTGACGACCAACACCTCGATCTCGGCGCTGTTTGTGTCGGGCATCGTGCCTGGCTTGATGATGGGCGCGGGCCTTATCTTTGCCTGGCGCTGGGTGCTGCGCGGCTTGGATCTGCCCAAGGGCGAACCCTTGCCCGCCAAGGACCGCTTGCGCGCCACGGCACGCGCCTTCTGGGCCATGCTGATGCCGCTCATCATCATAGGCGGCATGAAGACGGGGGTTTTCACCCCCACCGAGGCCGCCGTGGTGGCCGCGTTCTATGCGCTGGCGGTGGCACTTTTCATCCACCGCGAGATGAAGCTGGCGGACATCTATGGCGTACTGGTGCGTGCGGCCAAGACGACTTCCATCGTGATGTTCTTGTGCGCCGGTGCCCAGGTGGCCAGCTACATGATCACGCTGGCCGACCTGCCCAATGTGCTGACCAGCTGGCTGGGCCCGCTGGTGGAGAACCCGCGCCTGTTGATGGCCGTGATGATGATCGTGCTGGTGCTCATCGGCACGGCGCTGGACCTCACGCCCACCATCCTGATCTTTGCGCCCGTGATGCTGCCCATCGCCGTCAAGGCGGGGATCGACCCGGTGTACTTCGGCTTGATGTTTGTGCTCAACGGCGCCATCGGCCTCATCACGCCGCCCGTGGGCACCGTGCTCAATGTGGTGGCCGGGGTGGGGCGCATCTCGATGCACAGCGTGATCAAGGGCGTGAACCCGTTCCTCTTCACCTACGTGCTGATCCTCGCGCTGCTGGTGGCGTTCCCGCAGATCGTGACAGCCCCTTTGGTGTGGATGAGGTGAGATGAAGCACCCCCTGAGTCGCTTCGCGCCTTCACCCCTCTCTCGCCTCGCTGCGCGATGCGGGAGGGGGACGCCGCCAGCGCGGCGGGGCGGCCCTTGCGCGGCGGCCGCTGGTGCGGTGTGTGCCAGTTCGCCCACCTCGCCTCTTTGATTCTTTTTCCCGTGCCTTTCTTTTCCTTGCCAATGGAGACAACCATGAAAACTTTCCGCCGTACCCTGCTCGCCGCCCTGTCGGTGGCCGCCATCACCTGCTCGTTCCAGGTGGCTGCGCAAGACTTCAAGCCGCGCATCATCCGTTTTGGCTACGGCCTCAACGAAGTGTCCAACCAGGGCCGTGCCACCAAGCTGTTTGCCGAAGAGGTCGAAAAAGCCTCAGGCGGCAAGATGAAGGTGCGCGCCATCGGCGCCGCCGCGCTGGGTTCGGACGTGCAAATGCAGCAGGCGCTGATCGGTGGCGCGCAGGAGATGATGGTGGGCTCCACCGCCACGCTGGTGGGTATCACCAAAGAAATGGCGATCTGGGACACGCCCTTCCTGTTCAACAACGCCAAGGAAGCCGACGTGGTGCTGGATGGCCCCGTGGGCCAGAAGGTGATGGACAAGCTGCAGGAAAAGGGCCTGGTGGGCCTGGTGTACTGGGAGAACGGCTTTCGCAACCTCACCAACAGCAAGCGCCCCGTCAACAAGCTGGAAGACATGGACGGCATCAAGCTGCGCGTGATGCAGAACAACGTGTTCCTCGACAGCTTCAAGACCCTGGGCGCCAATGCCGTGCCATTGCCGTTCTCCGAACTCTTCACCGCGCTGGAGACCAAGACGGTGGACGGCCAGGAGAACCCCTACAACACCATCCTGTCGAGCAAGTTCTATGAGGTGCAGAAGTACCTCACCGTGACCAACCACGTCTACAGCCCCTGGATCGTGCTGGTGAGCAAGAAGTACTGGGACGGCCTGTCGACGGCCGAGCAGAAGGTGCTGCTCGACGCTGCCAAGAAGAGCCGCGACTTCGAACGCCAGGACACGCGTGCCGAGGCCGACAAGGCGCTGGCCGACCTGAAGGGCAAAGGCATGCAAGTGAACGAGCTGCCCGCCGCCGAAGCCAACCGCATGCGCGAAAAGCTCAGCGCCGTGAACGCGAGCATCGCTGCCAATGTGGGTGAAAGCCTGTGGAAGGATGTGCAGGGCGCCGTGGCGCAGGCACGGGCTGGCAAGTAAACCAACGCTTGTTGACGGGGCTCAGCCCCGGCAATAGAAAAGGCCGAGGCCCCATGCGGGGCCTCGGCCTTTTTGCATTTGCAATTCAGGGTCTGCGCCACAGCGCAGACCCGGCAAATTACAGCGAACCGATTTCGCCGGAAGAGATCTTGCCGGTGCGCAGCGCGTCCACAGCCTGAGCGTTCACTGCATTGCGGTCAGCCGTGGAGGTGTAGACCAGAGCACGCGAACCGACGGGGATGGCGCCGCTGGTCTGGGGCACGGTGGAGGCTTCAGCCATCACTTCAGCGCGGGTGCGGCTGGTTTCGAACTTCGTGGCGAATTGCGATGCATCGGCTTCGTCAGCCTGGGCACCGAAGGACGCGAAAGCGGCAACAGCAGCGATGGAGAGGAAACGTGCGGTCTTGTTCATGGTGAAACTCCTGTGAAATTCAAAAAATGGGGACGAGGTGTCTGGAATACGTGAAGCGCGAAGCCGTGGATTCAAAAAGGTGAATCAACCGCCTTCAGCGGGGCCCACGCGGCCAGTGCGCATGGCTTGTGCGGCAGCTTCGGCACGCACTGCAGCGCGGTCTACCGTGGACTTGTAGGTCACCACGCGGGAGCCTGCTGGCTCCTGGCTGCGCATTTGGACTGCGGCGGCGGCTTCGGCAACCACTTCGGCACGGGTGCGGTTCGTGTCGAATTTCAGGGCAAATTGCGAACCATCAGCTTCGTCAGCCTGGGCACCCAAAGAAGCGAAAGCAGCCACAGCGGCGATAGAGAGAAAACGTGCAGTCTTGTTCATGATGAAAGTCCTTGAAGTTAAAAAAAGCGTCTCAAAAAAGCCGGAGCGAAGATCAAAAGCAACGTGCTTCGCACCGGGTTCGGTGAGTCGCCTTGCGGGTTCGGCTCATCGATGGGATGAACTGTACGCCGCACGTGGATGAAGAAAAACCAGCTGGTCGCAAACTAACTGTTCCAGTTTTGGAAACAATCTAGACGCTTGTTTCCTGCCTGTGGCCAATGAGAAGAATCTCAGGCCCGCAGCCGGTCGCAAGCGATCGATCCGAGGCAAGAAGGGTGGGCGTTGATTCCTTTGGAAGTGCGTTGGACATGGGCTGTATCGTGCCCGGCCGGCGCTGCGGCGTCGTCTCGTCGCCGTTTCGGTTCTTTTCAGTTTGTTTCGGGTTCGGCCGAATGCAACAGGGTCGAAACATATGCATCGCTGTTGCCACACCGGGCCCAAAAGCGGGATAAATCGGGCTTGCGCGGCTTGCGCCCGTTGGGCTTATGGGCTGAAATCTCTCTGTACCTGTTCCAGGTGTTACGAGGGAGGTTCCATGACCGTAGTCGCCAAAATTCTTCAGTCCAAACCGGACGCCACTGTCCACACCATTGCGCCCACGGCGTCGGTGTTCGATGCGCTCAAGCTCATGGCCGACAAGGGCATCGGCGCCCTGGTGGTTACCGAGGGGGATGCCATCGTGGGCATCTTCACAGAGCGCGATTACGCGCGAAAGATCGCCCTGCTGGGCCGCACGTCAGCCGCCACGCTGGCGCGCGATGTGATGACCACCTCGGTACGCTTTGTGCGGCCCGAGCAGACCAGCGAGCAGTGCATGTAGATCATGAGTACCGGCCGCCTGCGCCACCTGCCCGTGGTGGACAACAACGGCAAACTCGTGGGCATGATCTCGATCGGGGACTTGGTCAAGGACATCATCTCCGAGCAGAAATTCATCATTGAACAGCTGGAGCAGTACATCACCGGAAGCCATTAGAGGACAACCCCCTGAGGCGCTGCGCGCCTTCCCCCTTCTCTCGAATTGCTTCGCAATTCGGGAAGGGGGACGCACCCAGCGCGGCGGGGCGGCCCTTGCGCGGGTGCACTGGTCTGGGAAAGCGAGCTTGCGGAGGCTTTGCCCTTGGCGCACACCAAAAAAGGGCTCTGACCGTATCTGGTCAGAGCCCTTTTGATTTGCCGTGTTGTCGGGCCTGGAGCCTAGCGGTTCAAGCGGCTTTTTCGACGTGCCCCTGGCGGGTGTAGAGGAAGTCGATCACTGCCTTGCGGTGGTGCACGTACTGCGGGTCTTCGGCCAGCTCCACGCGTTTGCGGGGGCGGGGCAGGTCTACCGACAGCACCTCGCCAATGGTGGCTGCGGGGCCGTTGGTCATCATCACGATCTTGTCGGACAGCAATACGGCTTCGTCCACGTCGTGGGTCACCATGACCACCGTGCTCTGGGTGCGCGCCACGATCTCCAGCAGCTCGTCCTGCAGCTTGGCGCGGGTGAGGGCGTCCAGCGCGCCAAAGGGCTCGTCCATCAGCAGCACCTGGGGCTCCATGGAGAGTGCCCGGGCAATGCCCACGCGCTGCTTCATGCCGCCAGAGATTTCACCGGGGCGCTTTTGCCCAGCGGGCGTGAGGCCCACCAGGGCCAGTACGGCGTCGGTGCGGGCCTTGAGCTGGGCCTTGGTTTCCTTGCCGCCAAACACGCGCTCCACGGCCAGGTAGATGTTGTCGAAGCAGGTGAGCCAGGGCAGCAGCGAGTGGTTCTGGAACACCACGGCGCGCTCGGGGCCGGGGCCCTTGATCTCCTTGTTGGCACACAGCAGCGCACCGTTGGTGGGCGTGGTCAGCCCGGCGATCAGATTCAAGAGCGTGGACTTGCCGCAGCCCGAGTGGCCGATCAGCGCCACGAACTCGCCCTTGGCAATCGTCAGGTTGATGTCGCGCAGCGCGGGGAACAGGCCCTTGGCCGTCTTGAAGGTCTGCTCGACGCCGTGGACTTCGATGAACTTGGTGCTCATGGAAGGGTGTGTGGATGCTGCCGTGGTGGTCGTGTTCATGCTTTCACCTCTTCAAACGTAAATGCGGTGGCCAGCTTGATGAGCGCAAACTCCAGCACCAGCCCGACGATGCCGATCACAAAGATGGCGATGATGATGTTCTTGACGTTGAGGTTGTTCCACTCGTCCCACACCCAGAAGCCGATGCCCACGCCGCCGGTCAGCATCTCGGCAGCTACGATCACCAGCCATGCGGTGCCCACGGCCAGGCGCACGCCGGTCAGCATGTAGGGCAGCACGGCGGGGAAGAGGATCTTGGTGGCGATCTTCCATTCGCTCAGGTTCAGCACGCGGGCCACGTTCATGTAGTCCTGCGGCACACGCTGCACGCCCACGGCGGTGTTGATGATCATGGGCCAGATGGAGCAGATGAAGATGGTCCAGATGGCGGCGGGGTTGGCGCCCTTGAACACCAGCAGACCGATCGGCAGCCACGCCAGAGGCGATACCGGCCGCAGCAGGCTGATGAGCGGGTTGAACATGCGCGACAGGAAGTTGAAGCGCCCGATCACGAAGCCCGCCGGAATGCCCACCAGCGCCGCCATGCCAAAGCCCACGGCCACGCGCTCCAGCGACATCAGCACATTCCAGCCCACGCCCTGGTCATTGGGGCCATTGCGGTAGAACGGGTTGCTGAAGATTTCCAGCGCCTGCTTCCATGTCTCCACCGGATTGGGGATGCTGCCGCCGGTGGTGGTGGATACCATCGCCCACAGACCGATGAGCAGGCCCAGGCCACAGAGCGGCGGCAGCACCGTCATCCAGAAACTGCGCGACAGGGCCGCCCAGTCGCGACTGGCAGGGGCGGGGCTCGCCGTTGTTTCGGCTTTGGACTGTTTTTGGCTTCTGGCGGTTGCTGGAGAAGCGCTGATAGCTACATTATTCATAGCGTTCTGTGCAACCACGGGGGCTGCATCCAACGGGGAGTGAAAGACGGCACTGACCATGGTGTTCTCCTTGGCAGGGTGGGC
>NZ_JAMXAX010000219.1 GCF_023913775.1 Acidovorax facilis | reverse complement strand
TGGAAATCGGGCCTCAAGGCCCTGCGAACGGCCCAAATGGGCGGCGCAAGAGGCCACAAAATCCAAAAAATGGCGTCTTCCGCGTTCGCGCGGGAAATTTCGAGGGCTTGTTCAGCGTAGCCTTAGCGCCGCGATGCTCTTGCATCACTCCCCGTCCAAAATCCCCACCTGCTTGAGCTCTGCAAACTTGGCCGCCATCGTCGGGTTGCCGCGGGTCAGCTTCTTGATCGTGAGGTCTTCGGCCTTGTCGTTGGCCAGGCGCAGGTTGTTGGCCGACTTGTGCAGCGCCTCCTTCGTCTTCTCCAGGTCCTTGATGGCCTCGTCAATGCGCCGCACGGCCTCCTCAAACCCGTCTGACGCCAGGCGCCAGTTGCGCCCAAATGCCGTCTTGAACTCGTCCAGCTGGGTCTCGAACTTGGTGATGTCCAGGTTCTGCGCCTTCACCAGCGCCAGCTCCGACTTGTACTGCAGCGACTTCATCGCAGCGTTGCGCAGCAGCGTGATGATGGGGATGAAGAACTGCGGCCGCACCACGTACATCTTGGGGTAGCGGTAGAACATGTCCACGATGCCGGTGTTGTACAGCTCGCTCTCAGGCTCCAGCAACGACACCAGCACCGCGTACTCGCAGCCCTTTTCAGTGCGGTCCTTGTCCAGCTCTTTCAAGAAATCTTCATTGCGCTTCTTCGTGGCCGTCTCGTCGCTCTCGTTCTTCATCTCGAACATGATCGAGACGATCTCGTTGCCCGCCTCGTCCGCATCGCGAAAGATGTAGTCGCCCTTGCTGCCGCTGCGCGCGTCGTTGTCCTTCTCAAAGTAGGCGCGGGGAAACGCCGTGGCGCGGATGCGGTTGAACTCCGTCTCGCAGTGCTGCTCCAGCGTCTCGCCCACCATCTTGGTCGAAAGGCGCGCCTTCATGTCCCGCAGCCGCGCAATCTCGCCGTCGCGGTCGCGCAGCTGCAGGGCGAACTGCTCCTTGATGGCGGTCTCCTCCAGCTGCTTTTTCACCACCACCAGGTTCAGGTCGTTCTTGAGCTCGTCGCGCTCCCGCGCCACCACCGTGACTGCCTCGGTCACCGCCAGCCTACGCGCGACCTCGGCAGCGTCCAGTTGTGATTTGAGCTGCTGTATCTCGGCGTCCTTTTGGGCGGCCACGCCCTGCAGCTGCTGCGCCAGCCGTGCTTGTGCCAACTGGTCCGCTGCCTGATGCGCCTGCCGCGCACGCTCCAGCTCATTCGCCAGCGCATCGCGCTGCTTTTCTACCGCGCTCAGGGCGTGCGCCACCGCCAGGTCGCGCTCCACCGCGCCCGCATCCAACTGCGCCTTCAGGGCTTGGATCTGTGCATCCTTGGCGGCTGCCGCTTTCTGCAACTCATTGGCCACCTGGGCTTGCGCCAGCGCCACCGCATTGCGCTTGTCCTGCTCGGCAAGCTCCAGCCGCTCGTGCAACTGCGCATGGAAATCTGCGTCGCGCACCTGCTTGAGGATATCTGCGTAGCCGGTCTCGTCCACCTTGAAGGCCTTGTTGCAGTGGGGGCAGATGATGTCGTGCATGGCGGTCACCGTGTGTCGTGTTGCGTTGGTGGGGGAGCATAGCGGGCAGGAGCATGAGCGGATTCATGCTGCATCAGCCGCAGGTCTGCGGCGGCAGTTCCTGCATCGCGCCCATCTTGCCGATTACCAGGTCCATGAAGGCAGACACCGCCAAGGGCAGGTAGCGCCGGCTGGGGTACACCATGTGCACGCCGTGGCCCTGCCGGTGGTACTGCGGGAGCACGGGCACCAGCAGGCCCGCGCGCAGATCGCGCTGGGTTAGCGTGGAGGGCAGCAGTGCAATGCCCAGGCCCGCCAGCGCGGCCTTGCGCAAGGCCTGCGCCGTGTTGCCACTGAAACGGCCCGCCACCTGCACCTCGGCCTGCGCTCCATCCGGTCCCGTCACGCGCCAGGTGGCCTTGCCGCTGGGGTGGCTGAACACCAGGCAGTCGTGGCCTGCCAGGTCTTGCAGCGTGTCCGGCACGCCCTGGCGGGCCACGTAGGCCGGGCTGGCCACCAGGCCGTCGTTGCCCGCATCCAGCACCTTGCGGGCAAAAAGACTTGAGTCCTCCAGGATGCCGCCCCGAAGGGCCACATCAATCCGGTCTGCAATCAGGTCGGCGCGCCCGTCGCTCAGTACAAAGTCCACCCGCACCTTGGGGTGCGCTGCCAGAAACTCGGTGAGCCACTCCATCGCAAAGAAATCAAAAAAATCGGCCGGTGCCGCCACCCGCACCAGGCCACTGGGCTCCTGGTTCACCGCCAGCAACTCCTCGCCCGCATCCATCAGCCCCTCTACCGCGCCGCTGCAGCGCTCCAGAAACACCTGGCCCGCGCTGGTAAGCGTGAGATGGCGGGTAGAGCGCTGCATCAGCCGGGTGCCCAGCTGCGCTTCCAGCTGCTGCACCCGGCGGCTCAGGGTGTTGGGCGGCACGCCCAGGCGGCGCGCGGCCTCGGCAAAGCTGCCACAGCGCACCACCTGCACAAAGATGGCCACGTCGTTCAGATCCAGCATGGTCGTGCTCATTCATTCAATTAATGGACGAGTTCAATCATATTGCACCATCTAGTCAATCAATCGATGAATTTTTAAGCTACAGGCATCAGTTCAACACCTCCAAGGTTCTCTTGATGTCTGCACCCGCCACAGCCCCCCGCGCCATCGCCCACCGCACCCGTGGCACCGCGCACGGCCCCATCACCCGTCTCATGAGCCCCGGGGACCTGGGCCAGGTGCTCAAGCCCTTCATCTTTTTGGACCTGGTCCACTTTCAGCCGGGTGCCGCGCAGCGGGGCTTTGGCATGCACCCCCACTCGGGGATCGCCACCGTCACGTTCTTGTCGGAAGGCGATGTGCGCTACGAAGACAGCACCGGCCAAGCGGGCCTGCTGCCTGCGGGCGGTGTGGAATGGATGCGGGCGGGCAACGGCGTATGGCACACCGGCGCCCCCGTGGGCGACACGCCGGGCCGGGGCTTTCAGCTGTGGGTGGCCCTGCCCGCCGCGCTGGAAAACGCCCCCGCCCAGAGCCAGTACCTGGCCCCCGAACTGGTGCCCCAGGTCGGCCCGGTGCGGGTGCTGCTGGGCGAGTACGGCGCAGCGCACAGCCCGGTGGCGGCGCCCGAGGGCATGACCTATCTGGCCGTGCAGTTGGCCCAAGGTGCGCGCTGGACCTACACCCCGCCCCCCGGCCACACCGTGGCATGGGCAGCAGTGGCCACCGGCGCGCTGACGGCAGGCGAAGCCATTGACGCTGGCGAGCTGGTGGCGTTTGAGCCCAGCAGCCAGAGCATCGACTTTGTGGCCCCCCAGGCCACCAGCTTTGTGCTGGGCTCTGCCGTGCCGCACCCGCACGACCTTGTCATGGGCCGCTACTCGGTGCACACCAGCCCGGCCGCACTGGCACAGGGCGCCACAGAAATCCGGCGCATTGCCACGCAACTGCGCCAGGCCGGGCGGCTCGGGTAGTCGTCTAGCCCTTCCATCACGCTTTCTCACCTCACCCCTTCCACCTCACTTCAACCCACTTCATTTCAACAAGGAAAACATCATGAACATCGGCATCATCGGTTCTGGCGCTCTCGGCTCCAACGTGGCCCGCGCATTGGCCAACAAGGGCCTGTCGGCCACCCTCTCCACCCGGCGCGGTCCGGAATCATTGGCCGCGCTGGTGGCCGAACTGGGCCCCACCATCAAGGCGGGCACTGTGGCAGAGGCCGCAGCCGCAGACATCGTGCTCATCGCCGTGCGCTGGGAAGACCTGGGCCAGGCCCTGGGCCCCCTGCCCGCCTGGAACGGCCGCATCGTCATCGACGGCACCAACCCCGTGGCGTTTCTGGACCCCAACTCGCCCGACGCCCAAGACCCCACCAACCCGCTGGCGGCCTACGGCATCAAGGCCATCGACCTGGGCGGGCGCTCGTCCAGCGAAGTGTTCAGCGAATTCGTGCCCGGCGCCCGCGTGGTCAAGGCGTTCAACCACCTGGATGTGAACGTGCTGGCCCAGCCCCAAGTGTCTGGCGGCCAGCGCGCCATGTTCTACGCAGGCGACGATGCCGCAGCCAAGGCCGAAGTGCGCAAGGTGCTGGACGCCATCGGCTACTTCCCGGTGGACCTGGGCCCGCTGGCGGTGGGCGGGCGCTTGTCGGAGCTGCCGTTTGGAGCGTTGTCGAGCACGCAGTTCATCAAGATTTGAGCGGGGTGCCTGCCCAGGCACTTTCAGGGCCCCAGGTGCCCCTTGTCTAGCCCAAGGTACCTGGGGTCTAGGCATTTATTGCATGCGCTGGTCACCGCCGAATTGGTATCCATGGAGGAGGTGTCGGGGCAGACTCCCTCAGCCCCGTGGGTGTGGCGCTGTGAGAACTTGGGTTTTGGATCGCTGGATGACAACACGCTGGAGGTGGCGCTGATCGCGATGGACACTGAATACCAGCGGGAAGATGATCGAGATCATTGGCCATGTGGATGCGTTGAAGGAGCGGATTTAGGCGCAGATCAGGGTTAAATTGCACCGCATGCCTACCACCCCTGCTTCTGCACACATCGCCGCCCCGGCATCCCTCATCGATTCACCCCAAGCCGCCTGGCGACTGCTGACCACCCTAGGAGGCCGTCGGACTTGAGCCGCGCGGGTCTATTGCGTCGACCCCGCAGCGCCGTTCGCGGCGGCGCGAGGCGGAGTCTGCCTTTTCGACTCGGCTGAGACCGCTGCGAGTCGCCCAAGACC
>NZ_JAMXAX010000218.1 GCF_023913775.1 Acidovorax facilis | reverse complement strand
CCGTGCGAAACGGCCGGGGAGGGCGCATCGGACGGTGCAGGCGTCGATGGCGGAGCGGCGGGCTTTTTCTTGAAAAAACTGAACATTGGAGGGTTCTTAGAATCATCCATTCTATGAAACGTGCTTTCACCCTACTGGGCCTGCTGGCCTGCCTCTCGTCCGGGGCTGCCTTTGCGGCAACGCCTCCCGCCTCTCAACCCCCCGCTGCGCCTTCCACCACGCCGTCCGCCACGGCCTCTGGCGCGCAGCAGTTCACGCTCAAGAACGGCATGCAGCTCATCGTGCAGCCCGACCGGCGTGCCCCCACTGCGGTGCACATGGTGTGGGTGCGCGTGGGCTCCATGGACGAGGTGGATGGCACCACGGGTGTGGCCCATGTGCTGGAGCACATGATGTTCAAAGGCACCAAGACGTTGCCGCCGGGCGAGTTCTCGCGGCGTGTGGCGGCTTTGGGCGGGCGCGAAAACGCATTCACCAGCCGCGACTACACGGGTTACTACCAGCAGATCCCGTCCAACCGGCTCGAAGATGTGATGAAGCTCGAATCCGACCGGTTTGCCAACAACCACTGGCCGGATGACGAGTTCAAGAAGGAGCTGGAGGTCGTCAAGGAAGAGCGCCGCCTGCGCACCGAAGACCAGCCCCGCGCCATGCTGGCCGAGCAGCTGTTTGCCGCCACCTTCACCGCATCGCCCTACCGCCGACCGATCGTGGGCTGGATGAGCGACCTGGATGCCATGACACCGAATGATGCGCGCGCCTTCTACCGCCAGTGGTACACGCCCACCAACGCCGCCGTGGTGGTGGCAGGCGATGTGGACGTGGCCCAGGTCCGCTCACTGGCCGAGAAGTATTACGGCAGCCTGCCCGCCCACGCGCTGCCCGAGCGCAAGCCCCGCACCGAGCCCGCGCAGCAGGGCCTGCGCCGCATTGCCGTCAAGGCTCCGGCCGAGCAGGCCTACGTGGCGCTGGCGTTTCGTGCGCCCAGCCTGAACCGCGTGGAGAACCTGACCGAAACCGACCGCGATGCTCTGGCGCTCATGGTGCTGTCGGCGGTGTTCAACGGCTACGACGGCGCGCGGCTCGACCGTGCGCTGACCCAGGGCGAAAACCGCGTGGCCGACAGCGCCAGCAGCGGCGCGATGGTTACCGGCCGTGGCCCCAGCCTGTTCATGCTCAGCGGTGTGCCCGCTGCAGGCAAGACGGCCCAGCAGGTGGAAGACGCGCTGCGCGCCGAGGTCGCCCGCGTCGCCCGCGATGGGGTCAGCGAGGCTGAGCTGACCCGCGTGAAGACGCAGTGGATCGCCTCGACCGTGTACGAACGCGACTCGGTGATGAACCAGGCGCAGGAGCTGGGGGGCAACTGGATTCAGGGCTTTCCGCTCGACGCCAACGAACGACTTCTGGAGCTGCTGCGCACCGTGACGCCCGCCCAGGTGCAGGCCGTGGCCGCCAAATATTTTGGCGACGACCAGCTCACGGTGGCCACCTTGCTGCCCCAGCCGCTGGATTCCCCCCGCCCCCGCGCACAGCCCGCACCCGGTGCGTCCCGCCACTGAACCCGCTTTGCGCCCTATTTCATGATTACTATTAAAAACATAGCTGCTCGCGCTTTACTGATAAGCGCTGGAGCCATTTTTTATTCAAATTCTGCCTGGGCGCTGCTGCCCATCCAGCACTGGACGGAGGGGAGCGGCGCCAAGGTCTACCTGGTCGAAAGCCCGGTCATCCCGATGGTGGACGTGCAGATCGACTTTGATGCTGGCAGCCGCCGCGACCCGGCGGGCCAGTCTGGCCTGGCCAGCGCTGTGGCCGCCATGGCCAGCAAGGGCGTGAAGGCCGGGCGCGACACAAGCACCGAACCCGCGCTGGACGAAAACGGCCTGGGCGAGGCCTGGGCCGACCTGGGCGCCAGTTTCGAGGTGGCCGCTGACAACGACAGGCTGCAGTATTCACTGCGCTCGCTCACCGACCCGCCGCTGCTCGACAAGGCAGCCCGCCTGGCCGCGCGCCAGATCGGCGAGCCCAGCTTTCCGGCCGACGTGTGGCCACGCGACCGCGCCCGCTGGAGCGCCAGCATCAAAGAGTCGCTGACACGCCCGGCCACCGTGGCCAACCACGCGTTTGAAGCCGCCGTGTACGGCAGCCACCCCTACGGCGTGCAGACCACCGCAGAGACGCTGGCGCGCATCAGCGTGGCCGACATGCAGGCGTTTCACACCCAGCACATCGGCGCCTGCCGCGCCAAGGTCAGCATTGTGGGCGCCGTGTCGCGCACACAGGCCCAGGCGCTGGTGGCCACGCTGCTGTCGCGCCTTCCCGTCAGCACCGGGTGCGCGCCGCTGCCGCCCGTGGGCGAGATCGCAGCGCTCGCTGCCCCCGCCGAGCAGAACATCCCCTTCACCTCGGCCCAGGCCCATGTGCTGATTGGCCAGCCGGGCTTCCAGCGGCGCGATCCGGACTTTGTGGCGCTGCTGGTGGGCAACCACATCCTGGGTGGCGGCGGTTTTGTCTCGCGCCTGACCAACGAGGTGCGTGAAAAGCGCGGCCTCAGCTACAGCGTGTACAGCTACTTTGCCGCTGGCATGCACGCCGGCGCCTTCACGGTGGGCCTGCAGACGCGCCCCGACCAGGCGGCCCAGGCCGTGAAGGTCTCGCGCGACGTGATCGCACGTTTTGTGGCCGAAGGCCCCACCGAGGCCGAGCTGCGCGCCGCCAAGGACAACCTCATCGGCGGCTTTGCGCTGCGCATCGACAGCAACAAGAAGCTCCTGGGCAACGTGGCCAACATAGCCTGGAACGAGCTGCCGCTGGACTACCTGGACCAGTGGACGAAGAAGGTCGAAGCCCTCACCGTAGCCGATGTGCGCGCGGCCATGGCCAAGAAGCTGCAACCCGAGCGCATGGTGACCGTGGTGGTGGGGGGCAAGCCATGAGCCGCTCAACCCTGAAGACCACCGCCATCAACGCCGAGATCCGCAAAGCCCAGGCTGCAGCGGCCACCCCCCCCCGGTTGCCGCTGGCAAAAAGGGCGCGCCCAAGGACAAGGCCGTTGCCGCAGCAGCGCCCAAGGGCGCGGGTGAAATCCGCATCATTGGCGGGCAATGGAAACGCACCCGCCTGCCCGTGGCCCAGCGCCCCGGCCTGCGCCCCACGCCCGACCGCGTGCGCGAAACGCTGTTCAACTGGTTGGGCCAGGACCTGACCGGCTGGCGCTGCCTGGATGCCTTTGCGGGCACGGGCGCGTTGGGGCTTGAAGCCGCGTCGCGTGGAGCGGCCGCCGTGCAGCTGGTGGAAAGCGATGCCGCTCTGGTGGCCCAGCTGCACACCCTGCAGCAGCGCCTTTCGGCCACGGCCGTGCGCGTGCAGCGTGGCGACGGGATTACCGCCCTCAAACAGGCGGCGCCCGCCAGCATCGACCTCGTGCTGCTGGACCCGCCGTTTGACAGCGACCTGTTCGTCGCTGCCCTGCAGGCCGCCTCCAAGGCTGTGGCCGCCCAGGGCTTTGTCTACCTCGAAGCGCCCCGCGCCTGGACGGACGAGGAGCTGGCTGCGAGTGGCCTGGTGCTGTACCGCCACCTCAAGGCCGGCGCCGTGCACGCGCACCTGCTTCAGCGCAGCGCCTGAAGCACGCAGGGCCGCAGACCCGCAGCGGCCTACCTTTTCAACGTCGCCAGCCGGGCGCTGCCGTCGGCTTCGATGCCCGCCATGTTCCAGCGCAGCATCTGCGGCAGCCCCGCCAGCGTGGGCTGGCGCACCCAGGCCAGGTGCACCGTGTAGCTGCCCGCAGGTGGGCTCGGCAAGGTCCAGGTGGTGTTGATCTGCGCGGGCACACCCGGAAGAATGGCACGCGCCTGGGCGGTGCTCAGCAGCTCCCGGCTGGCCACCACCTGGCCGGAGCCATCGCGCAGCTGAGCCTGCAGTTGCCAAGGGGTGTAGAGCGGTGCGTTACCCGTGTTGTCCACGCGCACCTGCACCTGCACCGTGCTGGGCGTGGGGGCCGTGACAGTGATGGGCCCCAGCGCAAAGCGGTAGCCCGCCTCGCGCCCCACGGCGGCCAGGTGGGCCTGTTCGGTGCCCGTAAAGCTGGACCACGGCGCGTTCAGGTTGCCATTGCCCACGGTGGAGACATGGAAGTCGCGCACCTGCTGCAGCGCGGTGGCGGCGTTGGTCTTGGACTCGCCGGGGCCGAAGGGGCAGAACTCCGCGATCCAGGGGGTGGTCTTCCAGCGGTCCGAGATCTGTGCCCAGTCGCTCGGGCGATCGGTCCACTGCTTCATGAAGCCGTCCTGCGCCAGACAGTCCCAGCGCAGGCCCACCGGCAGCGTGGTGGTGGTCTGCTGGAAGAACGCGTACTGCAGCGTGTCCAGGTTGGCATGCGGGATGAACATCGCATGCTGCGCATCCGGGAACCTGTCGAAATGCATCTGCGCAATGCTGCGCTTGGTGGCGTTGGAGGCCGGGGTGATGCCTTGGGTTTCCAGGGCCGGTGTGTAGACCACGTTGGTGGTGTTCATGGCCCACTCGCCGTACTGCCCGTACAGGCCCACGTCGATCCAGGCCAGGTCCGGCGTGTCGCCCAGCGCGGCGGCCACGGCCTGCAGCAGGGCCTGCATGCGCTCCAGCACATAGGGGTGGTTCCAGTTGGGCACCAGCGTGGGAGGCAATGCGGGCGCGGGCGGGGTGGGGGCGGGCATTGGGGCCGCCCACACACAGGCGGGGTTGGGTGCCGAGCATTGCGGCTGCGCCGTGCCCGCGCCGTGCAGGTAGGTGGG
>NZ_JAMXAX010000217.1 GCF_023913775.1 Acidovorax facilis | reverse complement strand
GGCCTGCGCGTGGTGGAGTTCACCCACATGGTCATGGGCCCCACCTGCGGCATGGTGCTGGCCGACCTGGGTGCCGAGGTCATCAAGGTCGAGCCCGTGGATGGCGACCGCACGCGCCACCTGCTGGGCGCGGGCGCGGGCTTCTTCCCCATGTTCAACCGCAACAAGAAGAGCATCGCGCTCGACCTGCGCAGCCCCGAGGGCCTGGCGGCGGCGCGCAAGCTCGCGGCATCGGCCGATGTGGTGGCGCAGAACTTCAAGCCCGGCGTGATGACGAAGTACGGCCTGGACTACGCGGCGCTGAGCCAGCTCAACCCGCGCCTCATCTATGTCAACCACACCGGCTTTTTGCCCGGCCCGTATGAGCACCGCACGGCGCTGGACGAGGTGGTGCAGATGATGGGCGGCCTGGCCTACATGACCGGCCGCCCCGGCGACCCGCTGCGCGCGGGCAGCAGCGTGAACGACATCATGGGCGGCATGTTCGGCGCGATTGGCGCGATGGCGGCGCTGATGCAGCGCGGCATCACCGGGCGCGGGCAGGAGGTGGATTCGGCCCTTTTCGAGAACAACGTCTTCCTGGTCGGCCAGCACATGATGCAGTACGCCGTCACCGGCAAGCCCGCCGCCCCCATGCCCGACCGCATCTCGTCCTGGGCCGTGTACGACGTGTTCAGCGTGAAGGACGGCGGACAGATCTTTTTGGCCGCCGTGAGCGATGCGCAGTGGCAGACCTTTTGCGACGCCATGGGCTATGCCGACCTGAAGGCCGACACCGGCCTGGCCACCAACAACGACCGCGTACGCGCCCGCCCCACGCTGATGCCCGTGCTGCGCGAGCGGCTGGCGCAGCACACGGCCGATGAACTGGCGGCCATCTTCGAGCGCCACGGCCTGCCGTTTGCACCCATCCGCCGGCCCGAAGAACTGTTTGACGACCCGCACCTGCAAGCCACGGGCGGACTGGCCGACATCACGCTGCCCGATGGCGAACGTGCCGGGCAGACCGCGCAGATCACGCTGATGCCGCTGCGTATGGACGGCCAGCGGCTCGATGTGCGCTGCGACCCGCCCCGCCTGGGCCAGCACACGGCCGAGCTGCTGCAGGGCCTGGGCTACACAGCCGATGAAGTGACCGCGCTGCAGGCCACCGGGGCCATTGCCTGATTTTTCCTTGACGACCGGGGCAACCCACGCGGCGCAGACCGCAGGCCCCGGATTCCAACCCCACTACCGGAGACAACCGTGCCCCAGCCCACCCCTGCTTTTGACATGCACCGCATCTCGCCCGCCGGCCATGGCGTGCTCACGCGCCGCCAGGCGCTGGCAACCGGCGCGGCCGCGCTGGGCGCCGCCGCCTGGGGCCTGCCCCGCATGGCGCGTGCCCAGGGCGATGGCAAGCCGCTGCGCGTGATCCTGCCGCTGTCGGCGGGCTCGGGGGCCGACGGCGCCATCCGTGCCATCAGCACCAGCCTGGCCAAGGCGCTGGGCCAGCCCGTGGTCATCGAGAACCTGCCGGGCGCGGGCGGCATCACCGGCACCACGCAGATCGTGCGGGCGCCCAAGGACGGCTCTGTGATCGGCGTGGTGTCCAACAACCACGTGGTCAACCCCAGCGTGTACAAGAACATTCCATTCGACTCGCTCGCCGACATCACGCCCATCACCATCCTTGGCGCCACGCCCTTTGTGCTGGTGGCCCCCCCCTCGGTGCCCGTCAAGACCGTGCAGGAGCTGATCGCGCTGGCCAGGGCCAAACCCGGCGTCCTCAACTACGGCTCGTCGGGCAACGGCACCATCCTGCACCTGGCAGCAGCCATGTTCGTGGACCAGGCCAAGGTGTCGATCCAGCACATTCCCTACAAGGGCATGGGCCCGCTCATGAACGATGTGCTGGGCGGCCAGGTGCAGTTGGCCGTGGTGGCGGTAGCGCCTGCGGCAGCGCACATCAAGTCGGGAGCGTTGCGCGCCCTGGGCGTGACCACGGCCAGCCGCGTGCCGTCGTTGCCCGGTGTGCCCACCATTGCGGAGCAGGGCTTGCCGGGCTACGAGCTCGACGGCTGGATCGCCCCGGTGGGGCCTGCCGGCCTGCCCAAGGCCGAGCTGCAACGCCTGTATGCCGCCTTCAAAGCCGCGATGGAAATGCCCGAGGCGCGCGATGCGCTCATCGCCCAGGGCTACGAAATCAAGCTCACCCCTCCGGAGCCAGCAGCCGCGTTCTTTCGATCCGAGGTGGCGCGCATGGCGCAGGTCGTGAAAAACGCCAACGTGACGATGGATTGACGCGGGGCTGCCGTGTGGGGTGCGGTTGCCCGAAGGGCGTAACGCGCCGTCGCCCCGCATGAGGTCGTCTGCCGGGTCAGGCTGCGTTCGGCCGAGCCGCAATTTGAATATTTTTGGACGCTAGCGCTTATGTGACAAGCGCTGGTAGCTATGTTTTTTATAGCTATTCATCAGCCCTGCGGTGCCGTCAGGGCGCGCTGCCCTGCCGGGTGGTGGTGAAGGTTCTGAAGCTGCGGCTGCTGGTGGCGCAGGCGGAACACCTCCACGGCCTCCACCAGCTGGCGGGCCTGGCCGCTCAGACTGCCGGCGGCGGCGGCGCTTTCTTCCACCAGGGCAGCGTTTTGCTGGGTGGTTTCATCCATTCGCACGATGGCCTGGGTGACGCGCAGCATGTCGGAGGTCTGGGCCGCGCTCGCCTGGCTGATTTCGTCCATGAGCGCGCTCACGCCCTGGATGGACGAGACGACTTCACCCATGGTGCTGCCCGCGTTGCGGGCGAGGTCAGAGCCGGCCTGCACGCGCTCCACGCTGGTCTGGATCAGCGCCTTGATCTCGCGCGCGGCGCTGGCACTGCGGGTGGCCAGGTTGCGCACCTCGCTGGCCACCACGGCAAAGCCGCGTCCTTGCTCGCCGGCGCGTGCTGCTTCCACGGCAGCATTGAGCGCCAGGATGTTGGTCTGAAACGCGATGCTGTCGATGACGCCGATGATGTCGGAAATGCGGCGTGAGCTGTCTTGAATGCCCTGAACCACCGTCACCATCTGCGTTACCACGTCGCCACCGCGCTGGGCCACCGATGCGCCGCTCTTGGCCAGCTCGCTGGCACGTTGGGCGTTGGAGGCGTTTTGCTGCACGGTGGCCTGCAGCTGCTGCATCGAAGAGGTGGTTTCGTCCAGCGACGAGGCCTGCTCTTCGGTACGCATGCTCAGGTCCACATTGCCTTGGGCAATTTCGGCGCTGGCACTGGCCACGCCCTCGGCGTTGCTGCGCACGCCCGACACCACGTTTTCCAGGTTCTCCTGCATGGTGCGCAGGGCTTCCAGCAGCCGCGCGGGTTCGTCCTTGCCATCGACCTCGATGGTGGTGGTCAGATCGCCGGCCGCCACCTTGTTGGCCACCGAGACCGCCACCCGCAGCGGGCGCACTACCGAGCGTGTGAGCAGCCAGCCCGCACAGCCGCCCAGGGCCGTGACCAGTGCCAGCGCTACCAGGCTGCTGATGAGCGCACGCCGCGCGCTCAGGGCCGCCTGCTCTGCAATGGTCGCGCTGCTGGCGGCCACCTGCTCGCTCAGTGCGGTGAGCAGCTTGGCCGGGCCCTGGTCGATGTCGGCCACGTCCGCGTCACCCGCAGAGGGCACAAAACCGAGCGACTGGAACACCTCAAAACCCTTGCGGTAGCCCTGTGCCATCTGCGCGTGGGCTTGGGTGAATTTCTGCAGCGCTGCCTTTTCCTGCGCATCGGTCAGTTGCGGCTCCAGCGCCTTGGCGGCGTCGGCCACCCGCTTTTCACTGGCCTGGAACGCTGCCCAGTGCAGTTCGCGCTTGCGCGAATCCTCACCCCGCAGCAGGGTGTTCTTCCACTCCTGCACCTGGGTCTTGAACTCGTTTTCCATGCGGCTCACCGCACGTTCCTGGGCCACGCGTTCCTGCACCGTGGTCTCGTAGGTGCCCAGGCTGCTGTACAGGGCCGCAATGCCGAACAGGGCAGCGCCCAGCAGGAGCGCGAGCACCAGGCCCAGTGCGGTGGCCATGCGTGCGCCGATGGAGTGGTTGGACATTTTCATCGGTCAGCTCCCAAGGTTGATCTCGGTTTTCCATCTTGCTGCACGTCGCCTGCAACCTGAAACCGGTATGGCCCGAGGGTGGCGCCCCGCAGCCGCACAGAGGCCTTGTTGCACTTCATGCCTTCAGCTTGAGCAGGTACACCATCACCCGTGCCGTGGTGAGGTCCAGTTCCATGAACTCTGCCAAATCCTTGCCTGTCAGCCAAGAGGGTTCCCAGCGATTGCTTTTGAGCGTGCGCAGCCAGGATTCATGGGCGGTGGCGGCCTCCACGGCGGCCAGCATCTCGGCCATGCGGGCGCTGGGCACCCCTTTGCCGGTGAACACGCCCCGCCAGTTGGCCATGGTGGCATCCAGCCCCTGCTCGCGGAAGGCGGGCAGGCCGAAGGCGCTGCGGCGGGACGACACGCCGATGGCGCGCAGTTTGCCTGCGGCTATCGCATCACTGAATTCGCTGTAGCCCGACAGCCCCACCGCCGCGTTGCCCGACACCAGGGCGTCCACCACTTCAGAGCCACCGGGGAAGGGTTTGTAGACCAGGTCTTCCGGCTTGGCCTTGGAGGCACGGGCCAGCACCCCGGCGAAGATGTGGTCCACCCCACCGGCCGAGCCCCCCGCCACCGGCAGGGCACGCAGGTCGGCGCGCATGGCATCGGCCAGGTCCTTGGTGTTCTTGATAGGGGATTTGGCGGCTACCGCTGCCACCAGGTAATCGCTGGTGAGCCGGGCAATGGGCTGGATGTGGCTCATGTCGACGGCGGGCTTTTGCAGCGCCACGGCACCCACCATCACCATGCCGCCCATCAGCAGGGTGTTGGGGTCGTTGCCGTATTTTTCGGCGTATTTGGCCAGGCCGATGGTGCCGCCCTTGCCGCCAATGTTCTCGTACTCGATCTGGTCCGCCGCGCCCACCGCAGCCAGGGCCACTCCCAGCGCGCGGCCCGTCTGGTCCCAGCCGCCCCCGGGGTTGGCCGGGATCACGATGCGCAGTGTGCCCGCCAGTTTGGGGGCCTT
>NZ_JAMXAX010000216.1 GCF_023913775.1 Acidovorax facilis | reverse complement strand
GGTCTCCTTGTGGGCGACATGCCCAGCAAGGAGGATTGCTATGTACAGCGTTATTGGCCAGCAAGACTTGCTCGCTCAGGCGCAAGTCGAATGACTGGACATAGTTCGACGCTGGACATAGTTCCGCTTTGTTTGCTCGAATGGCCTGGTATGCGGCGACACCGTTGCAGACGTGCGGGTCCCGCACAAAGGCGACGTTGCCTCACAGGTCATCGAAGGCGCCTACGAGGTTCTGCAGGGCTTCGATCGCGTTGCAGAGTCTCGCGACTCGATGCGCGCCATCACCCTGGATACGCACGAGGCGGAAGTCTTTGCCCGGTCCGCATTGGCGCTCAAGTACGACACCGAGGTCAAGCCCGCGCCGATCACCGAGGCACAGCTCCTGCAACCGCGGCGAAATGCAGACGCAAAGCCCGACCTCTGGTCGGTGATGAACGTCTGTCAGGAGAACGTGAGCAAGGGAGGGTTGCGCGGCCGCACCGCCACCGGCCAGCGCCGGCAGACGCGCGGGATTCAGGGCATCGACCAGGACATCAAGCTCAACCGCGCTCTGTGGCTCCTCGCCGACGGCATGGCCAAGCTCAAGGCGTAGTCGTCATGCGATTCTCTCGATACCCTCGCGTGGAGGTGTTCGAGTGGACGAAGCGCAAGCTCACGCTCGCGGAGAGGCGGCCCCAGCGCCAGGCAATGAAGCTGGCCAGCAACTACCCGCTGATTGCCTCGGTGCTGGAACCACCGCAGGCATTCGATCTTGAGCGAGAGACCGAGAGTCGGCGTCTCGCCTACCAACGGAGTGAGCAGCGGATGCGGGCCTTTCATGCACGCATTTGGCGCGAGTCCCGCAAGGACTTCTTCCTGGCGAGCGACGCGCAGCGGGCATTGATCCGCTCCGCTTGGCGCGAATGGAGAGGGCCGACAACGTCCACGTACTTCAGGTATTTGGTCGACCTCCACACCGGCGTCATGGAGGCCAGAAGCGAGCGCTTCCGTGCTGCTGAAAAGCAACGCAGGCTTAGCATCCTGGCCCTCAGCTCCAGCCAGCTGCAGATCCAATAGGACTAGCACTACCCAACCCCCGGCCTAAACAGCTGGGGGTTTTTTTTGCGCGGCGCCCGGTTACTCCGTTCCTTCAAGCAAACAACCAGGTACCCGCTGGGCATGCGCACCGCATGCCTAGCCCTATCAACCACAACCTGGAGATCAAATGATCGAAACATTCAGCATGCAAGACCTGCCTGCAACCTGTGTCCTCTATGACAAGCTGGCGGCCGGCGCCTGGCTGCGTATCGACGCCAACGCAATAGGCTGGGACGACGACTTTGAGGCCCTCGTGGGAACGAATGCCTACGGCCAAGACTATGTCTGGGGGGCGCTGACTCTCGAAAACGTCGAGCAGTGGCGGCAGCGACTTGTCGATTCCGGCAACTTTGGTTTTTGCCCTGACCGCGAGGAGGAGCACTTGGACGTCCTGGCTCTGCAGTTGCATCTGAGTAACCTTAACGTTACCATTCAAGATGGCTGCGCGGCTTGAGGAGTACGTGCGCGAGGACGGCACCAATCCCTACAAGGAGTGGTTCGACAGCTTGGATCTCCAAGCGGCGACCAAGGTGACGATCGCAAAGGCGCGCCTGGAGCTCGGGAACACTTCCAACGTGGAGTGGTTCCGCGGCATCGGCGAGTACAAGATCAATTGGGGCCCAGGCTACCGAATCTATCTTGCGAAGGACGGTGAATCTCTCGTGGTGCTTTTCGGAGGCAGCTCGAAGAAGAACCAACAGCGTGCAATTGACCAGGCGGTAGCGCTGCATGAGGAATACAAGGCCAGGAAGAAGGCCCAGACCCCAACGAAGAAAGGTGGACCGCGATGAGTCTCACGCGAGATTTCAAGCTGACGGTAGTAGAGCGCGTACGGCGCGAGCCGGAGTTTGCAAGAGCACTCCTGGATGAGGCGGCAACGCTTTTTCTCAATGGTGAAACCGATACAGCACGGCTGGTCCTTCGAGATCTGGTCAATGCCACTGTAGGTTTCGAGCAACTTGCTACAGTGACCAAAAAACCCAGCAAGAGCCTGCATCGGATGCTGTCCCCCCGGGGAAATCCGAGCATGGATAATCTTGCTGCAATTTTTGGCGCGGTACGAACCGGACTGAAAGTGGACTTCGACGTGCGTGTTGTCGAGGCTGCCTGATTGGAGGGCTCAAAATATATCCCTCATGGCATTGCCATGGGGGATTCTTATATTCAAACTGCTGGCTCATTCAATCGGCCAGCGCCAAATGGACTCCTCAAAATGAAACAAACCCAAGATAGCACACCAGTACTTGTCACTCTTCGCTCGGCAATTGCGCTGCGGCAAAATGCTATCGAGATTTCCTACAAGCTGTCTGCAATGTGTCTGCTCGGCGGAATCATGATCGGGGCCTTCCTCATAATGATCCTGATACCTGAGCTTGGCTCGATGAAGAACGGGCTTCAACCAGTCCATCTCGTAGCACTTGTGCCAGGAATCATCGCAGTGGGAATTGGGCTGATGCCTGGAAAGAAGCCGCAACGCATCCCCTCGCTTACACACCAAGAGATCGAAAGCATGAAAAGCACGATGGGACTTTCTGCCGAACTGGTGGAGCGTACCAAGGCTCAAGTTCTTGTCGTTCGCGACCACCCGGCAAAATAGAACCCTTATTGAAACACCCCAGATGGGCACGGTCCCCTCTGGGGATGGTGTCTGTCCACCTGGAAAAGGCACAACCCGTGGCAGTATTTCAAAGCAAGCAGCATTTCCTCGAAGGGATGGTATATCCGCTCTCTTCTGATGCCGCAACAAATCCCCCAATAGCCTGCAAGTTCAAGGCAGGCGACAAGGTAAATTTCACCAACGACTATGGTGTGGTTTTTCGAAATGAAACTGGGGGTGATCTCGGTTTTTGAGCAAAACCTGAAATCACCCGCAAAAAATCAAGTGATATCAATCACTTAGCTCGACTCACACGTTTGCTCGGAACCTTGAAGTTCTCTAGGGTGTGCCCTCGTTCAAGCGCTTCGTTCAGCCATGTTGGCCGCCGCCCGCGTCCCGCCCAGGTGTTGCCATTGCCGTCTTGGTAGACCGCCTGTACCTGTGGCCGTGTAATTGGCGTCTTTGGGTGTTTTTGAGTTGCCAACTTGGGGGCTTGATGGGACTGATCAAACAGATCGCCTGGAATCAGATCGTATTGAGCAATAACCTTCTTCAACAGAGGAATGATCTCCTCCGCGTCGTTGGCTTGGCTCATTGCCTCTTCTAGGCGTTTTTTCATTTGACTCAGCGTCTTTGGCACCGAACACCTCTCTTGGAGCAATTGGGCCGCATCATAGAAGCCTCCGAGCTTCGGAGGCGCCCGCCAATCACTGCTGTACGTCGAAGAAAGTTTGGCTTGTGAAGTTGTCCGCCATTTCGATTCGCAGTCGGAAGTCAACGATCTGCTTTTTCTTCTTCTTGCTCAGGATATGCAGTCTCACAGGCGAGTAATAGCTGGTAGTCGGGGGTACTTCGTATTTTTTCCCATAGATGGTGACCAACGATGCGGGCTCTGTCTGCTTGAGGACGGAAAAGCTACCTCTGCGCACGATTTCCATCAGGTTTTTTTCCTCCTCAACAGTACAGCCGACAGTCATCTCCGGCGGTGCTGTGACTTGTGAGCGCTGGTAGGAAAGCTTGCCCTCAATGATATCGCTGACTCGCGCCAGGGCCCGATAATCACTCGCGGGAATAATCGCAAAAATATCAATCTGTGCACTCTGACGCAGGTATCTAAGCACGTTTCTCGCTCGCCTTACGTAGTGAGCGAATCCAAGCATTTCCTCCATCTCCTCTATATGCTTAGGTGTATGGAAATTCCCCGCTGAAACTTGGTTTCCATCGACTTCCATGGTGAAAGAAATAGGAGCACACGGGTCAAAAATTGTTTCGAACAAATTGATGAGTGTGTCCAAGTACGGAGGGTTTGCCGCGTCCTTTCCCTGCCACACTTTGAGATTGGTGGTCAGTGTCGAGACAGACTGAATACCATCCTCACCGATTGGCGTGAAATTTATTTCTACGTCGAGAAGTCCACCGCATCCAGCGCCTGAAAATCTGATTTGCTTACGCCCAGTAGTTATTTGGCCAGTGATAATATCAAAAATCGGAGGGTTACTCTGGGGCGCCAGTATCTTTAACACTGCTGGACGCGCCGCAGGGATGATTGTTATCGATGCCAAGTTGGCATCCTTATGCAGCACGTCGAAGATTTTTGATCCTTCAAACACGACTCCATCGAGTGGCAGCGTCGCTTCACGGCCCTCGTCAATGGACGCCTGAAGGCCCTTGCGCCAGACTGAATCGCCCCGGTTTTTGAGGAGGCTCAACACTCTGAGAGGATTGAGCCATGAAGAAGACAAACAAGTTCTCGCCTGAGGTGCGTGAGCGCGCAGTGAGGATGGTGCAGGAACAGCGCGGGGAGTACCCATCCCTGTGGGCAGCCATCGAATCCATTGCCCCCAAGATTGGCTGCGTGCCGCAGACCCTGAACGAATGGGTCAAACGCGCCGAAGTGGATGCCGGCACGCGAGAAGGTGTCACCACAGCCGAAGCCCAACGGGTCAAGGAACTGGAGCGCGAGAACAAGGAGCTGCGCCGGGCCAACGAGATACTGAAGCTGGCCAGCGCGTTTTTCGCCCAGGCGGAGCTCGACCGCCGTTTGAAGTCCTGAGGGATTTCATCAACAGGCATCGTGGCACCTTCGGGGTCGAGCCGATCTGCAAGGTCTTGCAGGTTGCCCCGTCGGCGTATTGGCGCCACGCCGCGCTGGTGCGCGAGCCTCACAAGCGCTGCACCAGAGCCAAGCGCGACGAATTGCTGATGCCGCAGATTCAACGCGTCTGGCTGGCCAACATGCAGGTCTACGGCGCCGACAAGATATGGCGGCAACTCAGGCGTGAAGGCACGGCAGTGGCCCGCTGCACTGTTGAGAGGCTGATGCGGAAGTTGGGCTTGCGCGGGGTGATGCGCGGCAAGGTCGTGCGAACCACCACCAGCGACAGCAAGGCACCATGCCCGCTGGACAGGGTCAACCGCCAGTTCAAAGCCGATAGGCCCAATCAACTGTGGGTGAGCGACTTCACCTACGTTTCGACCTGGCAGGGTTGGTTGTATGTGGCCTTCGTCGTCGACGTGTTTGCCAGGCGCATCGTTGGGTGGCGTGTGAGCAGTTCGATGCGCACAGACTTTGTGCTCGATGCCTTGGAACAAGCCCTATATGCCCGTCAGCTCGAACGCGACGGCAGCTTGGTCTGTGTAAGCGACCAGCCGTACCACCTTGAACAGTCCCGCGACATCTCGCAAGATCGTGTGCACGTAAACCATCGTGGACACCATGCTCAAAGATTCAGAGACACCGAGATATGCGACGCGGCGTACCCA
>NZ_JAMXAX010000215.1:2500-5561 GCF_023913775.1 Acidovorax facilis | reverse complement strand
TGGGCTGTAAGAGCCTGACGATGACCTACTTTCACACGGGAACCCGCACTATCATCGGCGCAAAGTCGTTTCACTGTCCTGTTCGGGATGGGAAGGAGTGGTACCAACTTGCTATGGTCATCAGGCATAACTGGGTGCTGGGCTGTTCGAGGAACAGCCTGGCGAATTCATAGAGTTTGGAATCAGATTTTTGTGTCTTTTGACTGCGTCAACTTGGCATAACAATCTTTGAGCTTTTCACACATTCCTTGCGGTTTGCATATTGGCTATCAAAGTTATAGGGTCAAGCCGCACGAGCAATTAGTATCAGTTAGCTTAACGCATTACTGCGCTTCCACACCTGACCTATCAACGTCCTGGTCTTGAACGACTCTTTAGGGGGCTCAAGGCCCCGGCAGATCTCATCTTGAAACGAGTTTCCCGCTTAGATGCTTTCAGCGGTTATCTCTTCCACACTTAGCTACTCGGCAATGCCACTGGCGTGACAACCGATACACCAGAGGTGTGTCCACTCCGGTCCTCTCGTACTAGGAGCAGGCTTCCTCAAATCTGCAGCGCCCACGGAAGATAGGGACCAAACTGTCTCACGACGTTTTAAACCCAGCTCACGTACCTCTTTAAATGGCGAACAGCCATACCCTTGGGACCGGCTACAGCCCCAGGATGAGATGAGCCGACATCGAGGTGCCAAACACCGCCGTCGATATGAACTCTTGGGCGGTATCAGCCTGTTATCCCCAGAGTACCTTTTATCCGTTGAGCGATGGCCCTTCCATACAGAACCACCGGATCACTATGTCCTGCTTTCGCATCTGCTCGACTTGTCAGTCTCGCAGTTAAGCACGCTTATGCCATTGCACTATCGTCACGATGTCCGACCGTAACTAGCGTACCTTCGAACTCCTCCGTTACGCTTTGGGAGGAGACCGCCCCAGTCAAACTGCCTACCATGCACTGTCCCCGATCCAGATAATGGACCTAGGTTAGAACCTCAAACACACCAGGGTGGTATTTCAACGTTGGCTCCATGACATCTAGCGACATCACTTCAAAGCCTCCCACCTATCCTACACAGATCTGTTCAAAGTCCAATACAAAGCTACAGTAAAGGTTCATGGGGTCTTTCCGTCTTTCCGCGGGGAGATTGCATCATCACAAACATTTCAACTTCGCTGAGTCTCAGGAGGAGACAGTGTGGCCATCGTTACGCCATTCGTGCAGGTCGGAACTTACCCGACAAGGAATTTCGCTACCTTAGGACCGTTATAGTTACGGCCGCCGTTTACTGGGACTTCAATCAAGAGCTTGCACCCCATCATTTAATCTTCCAGCACCGGGCAGGCGTCACACCCTATACGTCCACTTTCGTGTTTGCAGAGTGCTGTGTTTTTATTAAACAGTCGCAGCCACCGATTTTTTGCAACCCCGTTGGGCTCGCCTTGTACAGGTTCACCTACTTGGGGCATACCTTCTCCCGAAGTTACGGTATCAATTTGCCGAGTTCCTTCTCCTGAGTTCTCTCAAGCGCCTTAGAATACTCATCTCGCGCACCAGTGTCGGTTTGCGGTACGGTCGTCAATAGCTGAAGCTTAGTGGCTTTTCCTGGAAGCAGGGTATCACTCACTTCGTCTGCAAGCAGACTCGTTATCACCCCTCATCTAAGCCCGGCGGATTTGCCTACCAGGCACGACTACAGGCTTGAACCAACATATCCAACAGTTGGCTGAGCTAACCTTCTCCGTCCCCACATCGCACTATTGATCGGTACAGGAATATTGACCTGTTTCCCATCAGCTACGCATCTCTGCCTCGCCTTAGGGGCCGACTCACTCTACGCCGATGAACGTTGCGTAGAAAACCTTGCGCTTACGGCGAGGGGGCTTTTCACCCCCTTTAACGCTACTCATGTCAGCATTCGCACTTCTGATACCTCCAGCATCCGTTACCAGACACCTTCACAGGCCTACAGAACGCTCTCCTACCACTTGCAATAAATTGCAAATCCGCAGCTTCGGTAACTGGCTTAGCCCCGTTACATCTTCCGCGCAGGACGACTCGATCAGTGAGCTATTACGCTTTCTTTAAATGATGGCTGCTTCTAAGCCAACATCCTGACTGTTTTAGCCTTCCCACTTCGTTTCCCACTTAGCCAATTTTAGGGACCTTAGCTGGCGGTCTGGGTTGTTTCCCTCTTGAGTCCGGACGTTAGCACCCGGTGCTCTGTCTCCCAAGCTGTACTCGTCGGTATTCGGAGTTTGCATAGGTTTGGTAAGTCGCCATGACCCCCTAGCCTAAACAGTGCTCTACCCCCGACGGTAATACTTGAGGCACTACCTAAATAGTTTTCGGAGAGAACCAGCTATTTCCAAGTTTGTTTAGCCTTTCACCCCTATCCACAGCTCATCCGCTAGTTTTGCAACACTAGTCGGTTCGGACCTCCAGTACCTGTTACGGCACCTTCATCCTGGCCATGGATAGATCACTTGGTTTCGGGTCTACACCCAGCGACTGATTCGCCCTATTCGGACTCGATTTCTCTACGGCTTCCCTATTCGGTTAACCTTGCCACTGAATGTAAGTCGCTGACCCATTATACAAAAGGTACGCAGTCACCCTTGCGGGCTCCTACTTTTTGTAAGCATGCGGTTTCAGGATCTATTTCACTCCCCTCCCGGGGTTCTTTTCGCCTTTCCCTCACGGTACTGGTTCACTATCGGTCGATTACGAGTATTTAGCCTTGGAGGATGGTCCCCCCATATTCAGACAGGATTTCTCGTGTCCCGCCCTACTTTTCTCTAGCTTAGTACCACACGTCTGTTTTCGCATACAGGGCTATCACCTGCTATGGCCGGACTTTCCATTCCGTTTTGCTAACAGTCGTGCTATCACTAGAAGGCTCTTCCGATTTCGCTCGCCACTACTTTCGGAATCTCGGTTGATGTCTTTTCCTCGAGCTACTGAGATGTTTCAGTTCACCCGGTTCGCCTCGCATACCTATGTATTCAGTATGCGATACCTCTTGCGAGGTGGGTTTCCCCATTCAGAAATCTCCGGATCAAAG
>NZ_JAMXAX010000214.1 GCF_023913775.1 Acidovorax facilis | reverse complement strand
CTGCGAGCGGCCACACCTATCGCTGAAAATGCAAACGCCCGATGCGGTGCATCGGGCGTCGTTGGCCGGATAGTCCGGCTGCAGTTTTAAACCGTCCTGGGTGTCAACGCTATTCAGGACGGGTCAATGGCCCAAAGGCCGCGTCGGACGGTGTCAGCGCAGCTGAGGTCCAGCCACGGCCAGTGACTTCACGGCGCCCACACCAATCGCCGCGCCAAAGCGCTTGACAAGCCGTTCCGCCACATTGTCGCGGCGGGTGTAGTCGATGATGTCTTCGACCTTCACCACCTCGCGGGCCACATAGTCCAGGTTGCCCAGCTTGTCGGCCAGGCCCATTTCCACGGCCTGCTGGCCGGTCCAGAACAGGCCACTGAAGGTGTCGGGCGTGGTCTTGAGGCGGTCACCACGCCCGGCTTTCACCACGGCAATGAACTGCTGGTGGATCTGGTCGAGCATGGTCTGCGCGTAGGCACGCTGCTTTTCGGTCTGCGGGCTGAACGGGTCGAGGAAACCCTTGTTCTCGCCAGCGGTCAGCAGGCGGCGCTCCACACCCAGCTTTTCCATGGTGCCGGTGAAGCCAAAGCCATCCATCAGCACGCCGATACTGCCCACGATGCTGGCTTTATCCACGTAGATGTCGTCGGCTGCTGCGGCAATGTAGTAAGCCGCCGAGGCGCAGGTTTCTTCAACCACGGCGTAGATCGGCTTGTTGTGCTTGGCCTTCAAACGAACAATTTCGTCATTGATGATACCGGCCTGCACCGGGCTGCCGCCGGGGGAGTTGATGAGCAGCACCAGGGCCTGCGAGCCTTCGTCCTCCAGTGCGCTGCGCATGGCGGCCACCACGAACTCGGCACTGGCCTCGGCGCCGCTGGCGATCTCACCTTTGATGTCCACCACCGCCGTATGGGGCATGCTCTTGCTAGCGCTGGGCGATGCCTGGCGCAGGGCCGCAAAGGCAACTGCGGCAATCAGCACCAGCCATGCCAGGCGGAAGAAGATCTTCCAGCGGCGGGCGCTGCGCTGTTCTTGGAGGGCGGAGAAGGCCAGCTTTTCCAGCGTGGCGCGCTCCCAGCCGGGTTCACGCGATGAGTCGCTCACAGATGCTCCTGAATTTGTAGCTGCTTGCGCCCACAGGTCGGGCGCGGGATTACTTTTTGGGTCAAAACCCGAAGAGCCGGGCTGCTGGGGGTCTGTCATGTCGTACGTCCTGGGCACTGCAACACTGCCGCCCGCGCACCGCGCTGGCTGGGACCAGGCGACAGCACATAAGGGTAATTCATCTGGATTTTCTAGAACTCTACGGGTTGCAGGTTGTAGGCAGTATGCCAGTGCACCACACCATCGCTTTCGGACAAAGCAATTTTCACCAGCCCGCCGCGGCACGGTCCGCCCGCGCATTGGCCGGTGCTCGGCAGGTAGGCGGCCCCGTGGGTGGCACACAGCAGCCAGTGGCCCGTGTCGTCAAAAAAGCGGTCCGGCTGGTAGTCCATCTCCATGGCCACATGGGTGCAGCGGTTCAGGTAGGCATGCGGCAGGCCCTGGTAGCGGATCGCAAAGGCCCGGCAGGTCTGACCTGCGTACTGCACATCAAACGGAACCGCCAAGCCCCCATCGACGAGGTCGGCACTGTTGCACAGCGCAATGGGCTGATCGGGTGGTGTGGTCATGGGCTCGTCCCGCTCCAATATCCGGCGTCACGCGTTGTGCAGCAGCCAATCGTGCAGCTCGCGCACCGAATGCACGACCGCCAGCGGCTGGAGCGCGTGAAAGGCGTCGGGCTCATGGGCGCCATAGCTCACCCCCACGCTCGCACAGCGTGCGTTGACCGCCATCTGCAGGTCGTGGGTGGTGTCGCCAATCATCAGCAGGCGCTCCGGCGCCACGTCAAATTCGGCCATCAGCTCCTGTAGCATCAGCGGGTGCGGCTTGCCAGCGGTCTGGTCGGCGGTGCGCGAGCCGTCGAACACGCCGCGCAAGTCCACCGAGTGCAGCGCATCGTCCAGCCCGCGACGGCTTTTGCCCGTGGCCACGGCCAGCAGGTGGCCGCGTTCACGCAGGTCGTTCAGCAGGGGCAGTACGCCGTCGAACAGGCTCAGGTCGTCCTGGTGCTGGATGTAGTGGAAGCGGTAGCGGTTGCCCAGCTCGGTGTACTTTTCGGGTGGCACATCCGGCGCCGCATGGGCCAGGGCCTGCATCAAGCCCATGCCAATCACATAGGCCGCCTCTTTGTCGGTGGGCACGGTGCCACCCACGTCACGCACCGCCGCCTGGATGCAGCGCACGATGATGGCGGTGGAGTCGAACAGGGTGCCATCCCAGTCAAAGGCGATGAGGTCGAAGCGGCGCGGACGGAAGTTTTTGGCAGACATGGAGGGGGTTCTTCGCGCAGGATCGTCAGGCAGGGGACATAAAATCAGCCAGCTCGGGGGGCAGCTCGGCAATCAGCTGCACACGCTCGCCCGAAGCGGGGTGATTGAACTGTAACCGCCATGCGTGCAGGAACATGCGCTTCATCGAGAGCTTCTGAAGGCGCTTGTTGAGGTCAAAGTCGCCGTATTTGTCGTCCCCGACGATGGCGTGGCCCTGGCTGGCCAGGTGCACACGAATCTGGTGGGTGCGACCGGTCTTGATGGTCACCTCCAGCAACGACATGGCGGGCAGGCCCTGCGCAGCGCGCGCGGGCACGGTGCTGCGCACCTTGACCAGTGTGATGGACCGCATCCCATCCGGGTCGTCGGCCGTGGTCACACGCACGCGGCGCTCGCCGTCGGCCTGCAGGTATTTGTGCAGGGGCAGGTCGATGACTTTTTTGTTGGCAGGCCAGGTGCCAGTGACCAGTGCCAGATAGGTCTTTCCCGTTTCTCGCTCGCGGAACTGGTCCTGCAGGTGGGTAAGCGCTGACCGCTTCTTGGCCACCAGCAGGATGCCCGAGGTGTCGCGGTCCAGCCGGTGCACCAGTTCCAGGAACTTGGAAGCCGGCCGCGCCTGGCGCAGCTGCTCGATCACGCCAAAGCTCACCCCGCTGCCGCCATGCACCGCCACGCCAGCAGGTTTGTCGATGGCGATCAGGTGCTCGTCTTCGAGCAGGATGGGGAATTCGCGTGCGGGCGCCGGGCGCTCGGCCTTCTCGGCCACCTTGTCTGAAATTCGAACAGGAGGCAGGCGCACCACGTCCCCTGCTTCCACGCGGGTGTCGGCACTCACGCGGCCTTTGTTGATGCGCACCTCGCCGCTGCGGATGATGCGGTAGACATGCGTTTTAGGCACACCTTTCAAGTGGCGTATCAAAAAGTTATCGAGCCGCTGGCCGGCGGAGTCAGCATCCACTTCCACCAGACGGGCTGCGGGAAGCCCCCCAGGGGCGGCGGGCGGTTTGGCCCCTATAATGTGTTTCACCTGCGCGTTGTTATGTAAGTGGTTGATTTGTCTGGAGTTTAGTCCACACAGCCCTTGCCCCTCGTGCAGGCAGGTCGATGCCAGCGGGCGTCGTGCGCGCAGATTGCAGGCCAGATGCCTGTGGTGGCCAGCACGCCGTGCGGCGGGCTGACAGATTGAAACACTGATACGGAATCCCCCAAGCTGGCAGATGTTCCCTACCCGGGCGCAGCCTGCCAGCGGATCAAAGCGAGCATGTGGTTGTTGATGGCATGGATGGTGACCCTGTGGCGGAGGCTGCGGCCTTTGGCTGCATGCTCAAAATCGCCCTCAGCGCACAGCCAGCAAGCGCAATCAGCTACTCTTTTGCTAGCAAAACTGCGTTCCTACCACTCGCCCCCATCCACGCGCCCCTGCCTCCCGATGCTGCGCTAGAGCGCAGCAGATCATTGGCATCCCCGGCAATTCCCTTCGTTTCGATGCGTCAGTCCAGGCATTCACAGCTCCTGTAGAGCTTGTTGTATTGGTTTGGAAACTGTGGGCGGCAGCCCGCGCAGCCCTCCCTGTGGGTCAGGTTGGTTGCACCGCTGCCGTCCGCGAAACACTGAAGGAATCGCATCATGAAGCGGATGCTCATCAACGCCACGCAGCCCGAAGAACGGCGCCTGGCCATCGTCGACGGACAAAAACTCCTCGACTACGAAATCGAAATCGAAGGGCGCGAACAGCGCAAGGGCAACATCTACAAGGCCGTCGTCACGCGCGTCGAGCCCTCGCTGGAAGCCTGTTTTGTGGACTACGGCGAAGACCGCCACGGCTTCCTGCCGTTCAAGGAAATCTCGCGCAGCTACTTCACCCCCGGTGTCTCGCCCAGCCAGGCGCGCATCAATGAGGTGATCAAGGAAGGCCAGGAGCTGCTGGTTCAGGTTGAAAAGGAAGAGCGCGGCAACAAGGGCGCGGCCCTGACCACCTTCGTCTCGCTGGCTGGCCGCTACGTGGTGCTGATGCCCAACAACCCCCGGGGCGGTGGCGTTTCGCGCCGCATCGAGGGCGAGGACCGCGCCGAGCTCAAGGAGGCGATGGATCAGCTGGAATACCCGAACGGCATGTCCATCATCGCGCGCACCGCCGGCATCGGCCGCACCGCGCCCGAGCTGCAGTGGGACCTGAACTACCTGCTCAAGCTGTGGAACGCCATCGACGGCGCCGCCAAGGGTGGCAAGGGCGCCTTCCTGATCTACCAGGAATCGTCGCTCGTCATCCGCGCGATCCGCGACTACTTCAACAACGACATCGGTGACATCCTCATCGATACCGACGACATCTACGAACAGGCGCAGCAGTTCATGGCGCACGTCATGCCCGAGCATGCCGCCCGCGTGAAGCGCTACCGCGACGACGCCGCCCTGTTCAGCCGCTTCCAGATCGAGCACCAGATCGAATCGGCCTACGCCCGCACCGTGCAGCTGCCCTCGGGTGGCGCCATCGTGATCGACCACACCGAAGCGCTGGTGTCCGTGGACGTGAACTCGGCCCGCGCCATCAAGGGCGGCGACATCGAGGAAACCGCCACCCGCACCAACCTGGAAGCTGCCGACGAAGTGGCCCGCCAGATGCGCCTGCGCGACCTGGGTGGCCTGATCGTGATCGACTTCATCGACATGGAGGAGAGCAAGAACCGCCGCGAAGTGGAAAACCGCCTGCGCGACGCGCTGCGCCAGGACCGCGCCCGCGTGCAGTTCGGCACCATCAGCAAGTTCGGCCTGATGGAAATGAGCCGCCAGCGCCTCAAGCCCGCCTTGAGCGAAGGCTCGTCCATCCCCTGCCCTCGCTGCGGCGGCTCGGGCCACATCCGCGACACCGAATCGTCGGCCCTGCAGATCCTGCGCATCATTCAAGAAGAATCGATGAAGGACAACACGGCCGCCGTGCACTGCCAGGTGCCGGTGGAAGTGGCCTCGTTCCTGCTGAACGAGAAGCGCACCGAGATCGCCAAGATCGAACTCAAGCAGCGCGTGGCCGTGCTGATGGTGCCCAACAAGACGCTGGAAACCCCCAACTACCGCCTGGAGCGCCTCAAGCACGACGACCCGCGCCTGGACCACATCGAAGCCAGCTACAAGCTCGCCGAAGAAGTGGAAGACCCCACGGCCGTGACGCGCCGCTCGCAAGAGCCCACCAACAAGCAGACGCCGGTGATCAAGGGCGTGTTGCCC
>NZ_JAMXAX010000213.1 GCF_023913775.1 Acidovorax facilis | reverse complement strand
TGGAAATCGGGCCTCAAGGCCCTGCGAACGGCCCAAATGGGCGGCGCAAGAGGCCACAAAATCCAAAAAATGGCGTCTTCCGCGTTCGCGCGGGAAATTTCGAGGGCTTGTTCAGCGTAGCCTTAAGTCATGTATTACCGACTTCAAGGAGCCTCTCATGAAACACCACCCCTCTTTGCGGCGCGGCCTTCTGATTCTTTCACTGGCCCTGGCTGCATCGCCCACATGGGCCGGTGACGATTGCGATGCGCCGTTGCACCGCTGGCAGAACCGTGAAGCGGTGCTGCAGATGGCAGCCGCGCAGGGCTGGCAGATCCAGCGCCTGAAGATTGACGACGGTTGCTATGAAATTCGCGGCACGGACGTCCAAGGCCGCGCTTTCAAAGCCAAGATCGATCCGGAAACACTGAAGGTGTTGAAGATGAAGCAAGACAACCACCAGCGTGCCCGGGAACGTGATCGTGATGACGACGGTGCTGCGCGGCAGCCCCGACCACCGCAAGCGGACGGCGCCGCCGTGCCATCGCCTTTGTTGACGCCTGGCACCGCGCCACGCGGCCAGATTGAGTAACCACCTTTCTCACAGGAGCATCACCATGTCCAAACCTCTTTTGACCCTTTTGGCCACCGCCTGCGCGCTGGCCCTTCCGGCCCTGGCGTACAGCCGCCCACTCACGCTGACCGCCCAGCTCAAAAACTACGGTGGCGACGGCGCCTACGTGGCGGCCTACCTGACCGACGCCAAAGGCAACTATGTGCGCACGCTGTGGGTCGCCGGCGGCAAGGCCAAGTACCACAAGCACTTGTCTGACTGGAGCCGCCTCTCGGCCGGCGACGCCAAGCGCCTGGATGGCGTCACCGGTGCCAGCGTGGGCGCGGGGCGCACACTCAAGGTCACCGCCGATCTGGCGGATGCACTGATGGATGCGGGTTATGAAATCCGCATCGATGCCGCTGTGGAAGACATGCGGGACAGCCCGTCGGAGGTCCGCATCCCGCTGTCCAAAGCGAACGTCGGCAAGCCGCAGGCTGGCAAGCAGTACATCCAGTCGGTGACCTTCCAACTTCAGTAAAGGGGCTTGCATGAGCTGGAAAGTCATCCACCGCTGGCTGGGCCTGACCGTTGGCACCCTGGCTGTGGTGCTGGGCATCACCGGCTCTGTCTTGGCGATCGACCCAGTGCAGCAGGCGTGGCAGGCCCCCGTCGCACCAGGCGATTTGCCCGTGGCCATGCTGGTGGAGCGCGTGACGCGCAGCGTCCCGGGTGTGGAGGAAATTCGCCGTCTGCCTTCGGGTGCCATCGCGGTGTTCAGCTTTGCTGGCGACCAGCCGCAGGCGTCTTACGTGGATCCGGCCGATGGCAAGGTGCTGGGTGCGTGGCAACCCTCGGCGCTTCCGCGCTGGGTGAAGAACCTGCACCGCTCACTGTTGCTGGGCGACGCCGGGCGCTGGGGTGCTGCGGGCATTGCGCTGGCCATGGCCTTGTTGTGCGTCTCTGCGCTGGTGCTGTTGCTGCGGCGCATGGGCGGCTGGCAGCGGCTGGCGGCACGGGTGCGTGGATCGCTGGCGCAGCGGATCCATGTGGTCACGGGCCGTGTGGTGCTCGCCGTGCTTTGCCTGACATCACTCACGGCGCTGACCATGAGCGCCTCGACCCTGGGGCTGGTGGCGTTGGACACAAGGACCGAGCCGGAAGTGCTCTCCGTGGTCACCGGCAAACCGGATTTGCCAGGCGCACAGCTTGCCACGTTGCAAAGCCTTGCTGTGCAGGATTTACGCAAACTGAATTTTCCCGGCGCCACCGACCCGGAGGACACCTGGAAGGTCGCCACCGCCCAGGGTCAAGGTTGGATCGACCGGTACTCTGGCCAGATGCTGGCCTGGCAGGACGCCACCCTGGCTCAGCGCGTCTATGACTGGGCCGTGGTGCTGCACACGGGCGAAGCCGCCTGGCCCTGGGCCGTGGTGCTGGGGCTCGTGGGCGCCAGCGTGTTGCTGTTCTGGCTGTCGGGCGTTGTCATATGGTGGCAAGCACGCCGCCTGGCGCCGCATATCACAGGCAACACCCCGCTGGCACAGGCTGATGTGCTTATCTTCGTGGCCAGCGAAGGCGGCAGCACCTGGGGTTTTGCCCAAAAGCTGCAAGACGCGCTGAGCCAAGGTGGCCACCGCGTTCACACCAGCGCACTGGAGAATTTTCAAACCACCGCCACCACGCGGCAGGTGTTTGTGCTTGCAGCCACCTATGGCGAAGGCCAGGCCCCCGCACACGCCAGCCACGCTCTGGAGCACATCGCCAAGCTGAACGTCAGCGCCGTGCCAGTGACGGTACTGGGCTTTGGCGACCGGCAGTTTCCGGCCTTCTGCGCCTTTGCCGAGGCGCTGGATCGGACGCTGCGCGCACGGGGCTGGCCCGCGTTGCTGCCGCTGGAGTGCATCCACCAGCAATCGGGCCAGCAGTTTGCACGGTGGGGCATTGCGCTGGCGCAGGCGCTGAACGAACCCCTGGTGCTGGAGCATGTACCGCGCCTGCCGCCCACCGCCGTGCTCACGCTCATCGCACGCCAAGACTACCCCGGTGTTACCGGACAGCCCACGGCGATCCTGCGTTTTGCGTGGCCTTCACAGGGCCTAGTCACGCGTTTGCGCGGGCACGGTCTGGCGCGGTTTGCGGCAGGCGATCTTGTGGGCATAGTGCCACCGGGTTCAGCCGTGCCGCGGTATTACTCGCTGGCGTCGGGCTGGGAGGACGGATTTCTGGAAATCTGCGTGCGCCAGATGCCCGGTGGCCTGTGCTCCATGCACCTGCTGGGCCTGCAGGTGGGGGACAGCATCACCGCCTTCATCCGCACCAACCCCGGATTTTCGCTACCGCGAACGCGGCGGCCTGTGTTGCTGATTGGGGCGGGTACAGGTGTGGCGCCGCTGGTCGGCTTCATACGCCGCAACGACAGACGCAGCCCCATGCATCTGTATTTCGGCGGGCGCGACCCGGCGCGCGATTTTTTCTTCGGTGCCGAAATCCAGCGCTGGCTCGGCGAGGGACGCCTGGCCACTTTGCAAACGGTTTTCTCCCGCGTGCCCGACGGCGGTGGCTATGTGCAGGACGCCTTGCGACGCGACGCCGAGCACCTGCGCGGCTGGGTGGTGCAGGGCGCCATAGTGCGCGTCTGCGGAAGCCGCGCCATGGCGCAGGGCGTGGCCGAGGCGCTGGACGCGGTGCTGGAACCGCTGCAGTTGAGCGTCGCGGCGCTGAAAGCCAAGGAGCGCTATGCCGAAGATATCTTCTGACACCACTGCGGCCCACAAGCGCACCACCTTGCACGGCCCCACCATGGGCACACGCTGGTCGGCCAGTGTCGATGCCGACAACTCCATGGACCTGGCGGCCTTGCGCCAGGCCCTTGCCGCTGCGGTCGAGCAGGTTGACGAGCAGATGTCGCCCTGGAAGCAGGATAGCGACCTCATGCGGCTGAACCGCGCGCCCGTGGACGCCTGGGTCGACCTGCCCGTTGAAATACTGGAGGTACTCGACTGTGCGCTCGATGTCCAACGCCTGAGCGCGGGCGCTTTCGATCCGTGCATGGGGGCGCTGGTCGATGCCTGGGGGTTCGGCGCGGTGCGCGACGCACCCGACGCGGATGCAATCCGCACCGCACGCCAACTCCCGCCGCGAACTGGGCACGGGGGCCTGGAGCTGGACAGGCCCGCAGGCCGCGCCCGAAAGCGTTTGCCCTTGCAACTCGACTTGTGCGGCATTGCCAAGGGCTACGCGGTGGACCGCATGGCCAATGTGCTGCAACTGCACGGTGCGCGGCACGCGCTGGCCGCGCTGGATGGTGAGCTGCGCGCCGTGGGCAGCCAGGCGAGCGGCTCGCCCTGGGCTGTGGCTCTCGAACGGCCCGAGGCAGGGCGCCGCGGGGTGCATGGGGTCATCGAGCTGGAGGATCTGGCTGTGGCCACCTCAGGCGACTACCGACGCTATCTGGAAGTGGGTGGTGCGCGCCTTGCGCACACCATGGACCCGCGCCGCTGCGCACCCGTGAACAACGCCGTGGCATCGGTCACCGTGCTGGCGCGCACCTGCATGCACGCGGACGCCTGGGCCACGGCTTTGCTGGTGACTGGCCCCGACGAAGGTCTGGCCATGGCACAGCGCATGGGGATGGATGTGCTGTTCCTGTTGCGCCGTGCTGAGGGTTTGGTCAATGTGGGGCTGGGTCGTTTTGGCAGATCCGGTGGTGCTACGCCGCAGGAGCGTCCCGTCTCCGGATAGCTTCTCAGGTCCCGCCTTGGGCGCGCAACAGGACTTACTCAGCGGGGCTCCATGGCTGTCGGCCTTTCGCGGGGCCCACTGTATGCCATCGAACCACAGCACACTCCACAAGCCATACCGCAGTCTGCAGCCAGCTTGAGCGTGGTTGTGGGGCGCGATCCGCCGCATCTTGGCGTTGCCTGCCGAACTGGTCTGCAATCTCGCTCGAAGGCTCACCTCTGTGGCGGTCATGGACCGACGATTCGCGGGGCTGCTTCACTGCTTGACGGTCAACTCATTGTGGATGGAGTGTGCGCCTTCAGCGGCCCGCGCGGCGGTGAGGACGGCGTCGATCTGCGTCTGGCTTGCCACCGCACCCGTCAGCCGAACGTCGCCCTTGGTGGTGACGACTGTGATGTCCAACCCCGCCAAACCAGGCTCGTTGTTCAGTGCCGATTTGACATGGGTCGTGGTGTCGGCGTCTGAAACGTTGGCGGCTGCGCTGGCAGCCTGGGCTTGCTTCGGACTCGCGGTGTCTGTTCCATTGCATGCGGTCAGCAACACCGCGCAGCAGGCGGTCAATAGAAAAACTTGGTGGATAGATTTCATGGGATTCTTTCGTGGGATGCGGGCAAGAGCAGGGCTGCGCTGCTTCGCTCGGTGTGCATTGAGGCACTGGCCGCCATCGCGACTTTCCGGTCGTCGGCTTGGTGAGCGTCATTTCGATGACCACCGCGATGACTGCAGCGGGTGTTACGCCGGCCGCACTGGCTGCCGAGTCGAATTCAATGACAGGAAGGGTTCAGGTCAGGTGACGCAGGTTGGTTTGGCGCGACGGCAACTGAGGATCGCCCGGGTGCTGCTCAAGCGCGTAGGGAACTGAAAAGAAGGCCACGGTAAACACGAAAAATAGTGTTGCGGCGATAGTTCGTGCGATGGGTTGGATAAAGTTCTTGAGGTCGGCGTTCATGGTGGATCCTTTGACGGCTGAAGATTGAAGGGGTTGAGGACCGTTTGCCTGCTTAGTCCTTGGAGCCATGTTGCAGGCGTGTGGCTGAACACACGCTGAACGGCCGCTTCTGCGGACCATCACCCTCGGATCGTGGCGATAGCGCCGACTACGGCTTGTCGATGCCCAATGAGCCTGCACGAGGGCGACCTGGCGACACACCACCGACCCATGATGTTCCAGGGGCCAGCGCTTCGCCGCCGTGCTCGCATCGCTGTCCCCTCAGATCCCAAACTTCCTCACCCGATAAGCCATCGTCGCCCGGCTTATCCCTAACAACCGCCCAGCCAGCGCCACATTTCCCCCTGCGCTCTGCAACGCCTGCCGCAGCATCTGCTCTTCCGCTTGGTGCAGCGGTGCCACCACGGGCGCTACTGCTGGCGCTAACGCCACACCGGCCCGCGCACTTGCTGCCGCAGCGGCCTGCATCGCAGCCCCCCCACCCGC
>NZ_JAMXAX010000212.1 GCF_023913775.1 Acidovorax facilis | reverse complement strand
CCCGAACGCACTGCCCGGCGCCAACCCCAACCCCGCCTCCCGCACCAGCAGCTTGGCCAGCGTCAGGCAGTCGTCGTAACCGTCGATGCGGAAGAACGCATACATGCCCCCACGCGGCGTGGCCACCGACACCCCCGGCACACCGGCCAGCAGCGGCACCAGCGTGTCCCGGCAGCTCTTCAGATGCGCCACCAGCGCAGGCGTCACCTCCTCCGTGCGCTGCAGCGCCACCGTGGCCCCGCGCTGCACAAACACCGGCGCGCACGAGGTGTTGAACTCGATCAGCTTGCCAACGGCATGCGTCAGCGATGGCGGCAACACCAGCCACCCCAGGCGCCAGCCGGTCATCAAAAAACTCTTGGAAAAACTGTGCGTCACCACTAGGCGGTCCTCGGGCTCGGCCACGTCCAGAAAGCTGGGTGCGGCGCCGTTGGCCGTGTCGCCCGCGTAGTACAGCCGCTCGTACACCTCGTCTGCCAGGATCCAGGTGCCCGTGCGACGGCAATGCGCCAGGATGGTGGCTTGCTCCTCGCGCGTCAGCGTCCAGCCCGTGGGGTTGTTGGGTGCGTTGACGACCAGCAGGCGCGTGCCAGGTGTGATGGCGGCCAGCAGCGTATCCATGTCCAGCTGCCACGCGCCGTGCACGTCGGCCACCAGTGGCACAGCGCGCACCTGCGCCCCAAGAATCCGCGGCTGCGCCACCAGGTTGGGCCACACGGGCGTCACCAGCACCACTTCGTCGCCCGCGTCCACCAGGGTCTGCACGGCCACCATCAGGCCGTTCACACCGCCGGACGTCACTGCGATGCGGTCGAACCACGCATCGGTGTGCTGCTGCGGGTGCAGACCGTGCATGTAGCCCGCAATCGCGTGGCGCAGTTCGGGCAGGCCCAGGTTGTGGGCGTAAAAGGTCTCGCCCTTTTGCAGCGACGCAATGGCCGCGTCGCGGATGAAATCGGGCGTCACCTCGTCGCTCTCGCCAAACCAGAACTTCAGCACATCGCTGCGCCCCAGGCCCTCGTTGGCCACTTCGCGGATGCGCGACTCTTCGAGGCTTTGGACTACTTCTCGCATGCAATCTCCTTGAAATACACAGCCATCATCGCAGGCGTATAGTCGTTTTTTTGATTTTTTCACCACCTTGGCTGACCAACCAACGCTCATGACCTATCCCAACACCCAGCTCTTCATCGCAGGCCAGTGGCAAGACGCCGCTGAAGGCAAGACCCTTGCCGTGTTCAACCCCGCCACGGGCAAGGAAATCGGCCGCGTGGCCCATGCCACCAAGGTCGATCTGGACCGCGCGCTGGACGCCGCACAAAAGGGTTTTGAAGCCTGGCGCGACATGCCTGCCGCCGAGCGCGCCAAGACCATGCGCCGCGCAGCGGCCCTGATGCGCGAGCGCGCCGAATCAATAGCCGCCATCATGGTGCAAGAGCAGGGCAAGCCCCTGGCCGAGGCCAAGGTCGAGACCATGGCGTCGGCCGACATCATCGAATGGTTTGCCGACGAATCGCTGCGTGTGTACGGCCGCATCGTGCCCTCGCGCAACCTCAAGGCCACGCAGATGGTGCTGAAGGACCCGGTGGGCCCCGTGGCCGCGTTCACGCCCTGGAACTTTCCCATCAACCAGGTGGTGCGCAAGCTGGCCGCCGCGCTGGGCGCCGGTTGCTCCATTCTGGTCAAGGCACCCGAAGAAACCCCCGCCAGCCCCGCCGAGCTGATCCGCGCGTTTGCCGATGCCGGTGTGCCCGCAGGCACCGTGGGCCTGGTCTATGGCGACCCGGCTGAAATCTCGAGCTACCTGATTCCGCACCCCATCATCCGCAAGGTCACCTTCACCGGCTCCACGCCCGTGGGCAAGCAACTGGCCGCGCTGGCCGGCAAGCACATGAAGCGCGTGACGATGGAACTGGGCGGCCATGCACCGGTCATCGTGGCCGAAGACGCCGACCTCGAACTGGCCATCAAGATCGGCAGCGGGGCCAAGTTCCGCAACGCAGGCCAGGTCTGCATCTCGCCCACCCGCTATCTGGTGCACGAGAGCATCCGTGCCGATTTCGTGGCTGCCTTCGCCAAGTACGCGCAGGGCCTGAAGGTGGGCGATGGTCTCACGGCCGGCACGCAGATGGGCCCGCTGGCCAACCCCCGCCGCATCACAGCGATGGCCGACCTAATGGCCGACGCCGTGCAGCAGGGCGCCACGCTGGTGACGGGTGGCGAGCGCATCGGCACCGAAGGTAACTTCTTCCAGCCCACGGTGCTCAACGACGTGCCCCTGTCGGCCCGCATCGTGAACGAAGAACCCTTTGGCCCCGTGGCTGCGATTCGTGGGTTTGAAAAGATCGAAGACGCCATTGCCGAAGCCAACCGCCTGCCGTTTGGCCTGGCCGGCTATGCGTTCACATCGTCTCTGAAGAATGCGCACCTGCTGGCGCAGCGCCTGGAAGTGGGCATGCTCTGGATCAACCAGGCCGCCGCACCTGCGGCCGAGTTGCCGTTTGGCGGCCTGAAGGACTCGGGCTATGGCTCGGAAGGCGGCCCCGAGGCCATCGAGGCGCACCTGAACACGCGCCTGGTCTCGATCATGAACGTGTAAGGACGAAACGCCGGAGAGCTGGCGCGGCAGGGCTGTCGCGCGCAGCCCGGCTGCGGGTGCGGCCCAGTCAAAGCTTGCGCGCGATCTTTCAGGAGCCTTCCTGAGAGATCGTCCGCAGGCTTTTGTTTTTGCGCGCTGAACCAGTCTGACAAGCAGTGCCAGGGCAGCCGCGAAGAAATCGATTGACGTGGTCTGTCAAATACATATCATGATATATATCTAAGGAAAAAACATGATCCAAGACGTCGTCAAGGAACTCGGATTCCTCACCCTCGGCACCCGCTTCAAGCGTATTGGCGAGGCGCTGCAGGCGCAAACGCAGGCACTGTTGACCCAGCACGGCATCGACATGCCTGCAGCGCACTTCCCGCTGTTGGCGGCGCTGGATTGGCATGGTGCGCTGGGGGTGGGCGAGCTGAGCCAGGCCGTCGGCGTCAGCCAGCCCGTGGTCACGCGCTCCTTGAAAGGGCTGGAAGACAGCGGGCTGGTGCAGTCGGAGGCGGTGGAGGGTGACCGGCGTGTGCGCCGCGTGGCGCTTAGCTCGCAAGGCCAGGCACTTGTGCAGCGGGCGCAACGCGATGTCTGGCCCGTGCTGGAAGCCTCCGTAGCCCAGGTGTGTGCGTCGCTTGAAGGCCCCTTGCTGGACCAGTTGGAGGCGCTGGAGGCGGGGCTTGCGCGCACCTCGCTGCTGCAGCGCTCAGCTGCCACCATTGCCGCAGAGCACGCCACAGGCCGTCGCCAAAAAACTCCCCGTGCCCCAGGAAAGGAAACAGCACGATGACCACCACCAACCCCTTCGACCGGCCCGTCTGGGCATCGCTGACCTCCACTCCCGGCCTGGCAGAAGGTGGCGACCTGGCCAAGCGCTACCGGCGGGACGTCAACCTGTTTGCTTCGGCCCGGGATGACGCCGATGACGCCAGCCTTACCGCGCTGGCCGGTCTGGTGGCCGAGGGGGAATCGGTCTTCGTGCTGCAAGCGCAGCCCATGCCGGTGCCCAAGGGGCTGCAGGCCCTTCGCCGCGCCGAGGGCGTGCAGATGGTGGCCGGGCGGGCTATCGCAGCCGAGCCCGGCGCGGAGGCCGTCGTCGTGCTGGGTGATGCCGATGCTGCCGCCATGCTGGCCCTGGCGCAGTTGACCGAACCCGGTCCGTTCCTTGCGCGCACCCACACCATGGGCCGCTTTGTGGGCATCCGGTCCGAAGGTGTGCTGGTGGCCATGGCGGGTGAACGCATGCGTTTTGAAGGCGGCACCGAAGTGAGCGGCGTGTGTGTCCACCCCGAGTTTCGAGGGCGCGGTTATGCCCGCCGGCTTTCATCCGTGGTGGCCCACGCCATTCAACAGCGGGGGGACCAGCCCTTTTTGCATGCCTGGACCACGAATGAAGCCGCCATTGCCTTGTACGAGAGCCTGGGGTTTGAAATCCGCACGGAGGTGCAGGTGACTGTCTTGGGAAAATAAGGCAGTAGACCGGCTGAGGACACGCCATCCCAGACCGCCGCATTTTATGCTGACCATCTCAAGGGGCTAAGCGGACTTGAGACAATGAAATTCTGAAGAGTGAAAATAAAATGCACCGAACCATTGATATTTTTTGCAGGATCAATTGAGTTAAGCAAAAATTAATCTGGCATGGCTAGCATGGAACCATCATTCCATTGGAGGCCTGTCGATGAACCATGCTGTGAGAAACGTCGCTGCGAGTGCGGTGGGAGCCTTGGCCTTGGCTGTGTCCGCGCTGGCGGCGGAGGCCGACAAGCCGCCCGTCCAGTCGGCGGGGCCATCCAGTTTCAGCCGCGAGCGCACTGAAGATGTGTGTACGCGGGAGCCGCGAAGCCAGTGGTTGCCTGAGGCGGAAATGCGCCTGCTGGCGGAGTTTCGCGGCTACAAAATCGCCACATTCAAAATCGCCAATGGCAGTTGCTATGAAATATATGGATTCAAGAGTGGCAATATGGTCGAAGCCTATTTCGACCCCGTAACGTCGAAACTCGTGCGGCAGAATATTGCCAAATAAAACCGCTGCCAAAAGGCTGGATGCTGTAGCGTAAAAAAACCCCGCACTCCGAAGAAGTGCGGGGGTAAATAGCTGTAGGTCTGCCCTCCCACCAGTTAGGGCAGCAGCGGGATCAGGCCATCAGAAGTTGTGGCGCACACCCATCGCGAAGGAGCTGAAGTCGTTGCCCGCAGTGGCCACGCCGTAGCTGGCGTTGTGGTTGTTGTTGATGCGGGTGTAGTACGTGTAGATCTTGGTGCGCTTGCTCAGGTTGTAGTTGTAGCCCACGGTGTACTGGGTGGCGGCGCTGTCGGCCACGTTGGAGTACTTGCCGGCACGGCCCACGTTCAGGTGGAATTCCGACACGCCCATGATGTAGGCACCCGACAGGCGCACGTTGGTGCGGTTGCCGCCGTTGGCGAAAAACACGTTCTTGTCGCGCTGCACGTAGGCGCCCACCACGAAGGGGCCGGTCGAGTACGAAGCACGCACCGCGAACTGGTTCTGGTCGTCCAGCTTGGAGTAACCGGCGCCCAGGCCCAGCTTGCCGATCTCGTAGTTGGCAGCCAAGTCGAGGCTGTTCTTGCCGCCGGTGCCGCTGGCTTGCTCATGCATGGCCCAGCCGGCTTCGAACGTGGCGCCGCCCAGGCTGGGGGCGTGATAGGCGATCTTGTTTGCGTCGCGGGCAGGGTAGGCGTACAGCGCATCCGACGACGAACCGGTGTCGTGGTTGTGGTTGCTGATGAAGTCAGCGGTGGCGTAGTAGGACTCTGAAGTGAAGTTGCCCAGACGCAGCATGCCGAAGCCACCGGCAAGGTTCACTTCGCTCTGGCGGCCGAAGAAGGTGGAGCTTGTGGCGCCGGTGCTGGAGTCAAAGCCGCTTTCCAGTTGGAAGCCTGCCATCAAACCGCCGCCCAGGTCTTCCTGGCCCTTGAAGCCGAAGCGGGAGGAGTTGTTGAACAGGCCGGTCTTGGACACATTGCCTTCTTTTTGGTGCTCGAACGTGGTGTTGACCCGGCCGTACAGGGTGACGCTGCTCTGTGCAAAGGCAGCAGACGTACCCACCAGGGCCAGCGCGGCGAGGGCGCAGCGGTTAATCGTTTTTATTAGCTGTCGCATCCCGTACGATCATATGGTCGCTTGTGAAACAGGTGCGGGTGGGTCTGGTACCACTCTTTCATCGCCTGCATCGGCGTACTGCTCTTGAGCGCTGACTGCGGTAACTGGTGGTTGT
>NZ_JAMXAX010000211.1 GCF_023913775.1 Acidovorax facilis | reverse complement strand
ATCTCCCCCGTCGAGGACATCGTGGCCGAGATGCGCGCCGGGCGCATCGTCATCCTGGTGGATGAAGAAGACCGCGAAAACGAAGGCGACCTCGTCCTGGCCGCCGACCACGTGACACCCGAGGCCATCAACTTCATGGCCCGCTTCGGCCGGGGCCTGATCTGCCTGACATTGAGCCGTGAGCGCTGCGAGTTCCTCAAGCTGCCACCCATGGCCGCGCGCAATGGCACGGTGTACAGCACAGCGTTCACCGTCTCCATCGAGGCGGCCGAGGGTGTGACCACTGGCATCTCGGCTGCCGACCGTGCCCGCACCGTGCAGGTGGCGGTGGACCGCAACTCCAAGCCCACCGACCTGGTCCAACCCGGCCACATCTTCCCGCTGCAGGCCGTGGACGGTGGCGTGCTCATGCGCGCAGGCCATACCGAAGCCGGTTGCGACCTGGCCGCCATGGCAGGCTGCAGCCCCGCATCGGTGATCTGCGAGATCATGAAGGACGACGGCACCATGGCCCGCCTGCCCGATCTGCAGCTGTTTGCGGCCGAGCACGGCCTGAAGATCGGCACCATTGCCGACCTCATCGAATACCGCAGCCGCAACGAGTCGCTGGTCGAAAAGGTCGGCACGCGCACGCTGCAGACCGCCTACGGCGAATTTACCGCCCACGCCTTCCGCGACAAACCCAGCCAGGCCGTGCACCTGGCGCTGGTCAAGGGCCAGTGGAGCGCCGACGACGTGGTACCTGTGCGCGTGCACGAGCCGCTGTCGGTGTTCGACGCGCTGGAGGTCAACCGCTCCATGCACTCGTGGGGCCTCGATACCAGCCTGCAATACCTCGTCAAGCAAGGCAAGGGCGTGGCCGTGCTGCTGAACTGCGGTGAAAGCGCCGCCCAGCTGCTGGCGCAGTTTGAAGGCACCGCCCGCGCAGCCCAAGCGCCTGAACGCGGCCGCATGGACCTGCGCACCTATGGCGTGGGCGCGCAGATCCTGCGCGAATGTGGCGTGCACAAGATGGCTCTGATGGGTCAGCCCCGCCGCATGCCCAGCATGGCCGGCTACGGCCTCGAAATCACCGGCTTCATCCCCAAGGAATAAAGAACATGTTTGGCGCAGACAAAGGAACAGCGGACAAGCTGGACGGCAAGAAATTGCACATCGGCATCGTGCAGGCCCGCTTCAACGAGAGCATCACCAACACGCTGGCGGCCGCCTGCCGCGCCGAGTTGCTGGCGCTGGGCGTGCAAGAAAAGCACATCAAGCACGTGCTGGTGCCCGGCGCGCTGGAGGTGCCCGTGGCCTTGCAGGCCATGGCCGAAAGCGATGAATTCGACGCGCTGATTGCGCTGGGCTGCATCATCCGTGGCGAGACCTATCACTTCGAACTGGTGGCCAACGAATCCGGCGCGGGCGTCACGCGCCTGTCGCTGGACTACCAGATCCCGATTGCCAACGCCATCATCACCACCGAAAACGTCGAGCAGGCCATCGCCCGCCAGACCGAAAAAGGCACCGATGCCGCCCGCGTTGCGGTGGAAATGGCCAACCTGCTGGACGAGCTGTCATGAGCGAAAACACCCCCACGCCGTCCTCGGCACGCCCGCCCAAGCAGGCCCGCACCGGGCTCAAGAGCACGGGCACGCGCAAGGCAGCGTCCAAGTCCAACCGCAGCCGCGCACGCGAATTCGCGCTGCAGGCCCTGTACCAGCACCTGGTGGGCGGTAATGCGCCCGAAGCCATCGACGCGTTTACCCGCGATCTGGCGGGCTTTCACAAGGCCGATTCGGTGCACTACGACGCACTGCTGCACGGCTGCATCAACACCGCCGCCGACCTGGATGCGCTGATCACCCCGCTGCTGGACCGCAAAATGGCCGAGATCTCGCCCATCGAGCACGCCACGATGTGGATCGGCGTGTATGAGTTTCAGCACTGCCTGGACGTGCCGTGGCGCGTGGTGCTCAACGAGTGCATTGAGCTGGCCAAAGAGTTTGGCGGCACAGACGGCCACAAGTATGTGAACGCCGTGCTCAACGGCCTGGCCCCCAAGTTGCGCGCGGTGGAAGTGGCCGCCGACAAGGCCTCGGGCGCAATGCCTGGCGCGCCCGCCGACGAAGCCTGAGCGCACCCGCCGAAAGGCTCCCGCGCGTGCAACCCACTGCCACGCACGGGGCCTTCTTTCTTGAGTTTCCGAACAACACCCGACCCGCACGGGCAGGACACCTTCCCATGAAGTTTTCCACGCGCGCTGAGCGCATCGAACCGTTCTATGTGATGGAGGTCGCCAAGGCCGCGCAGGCCCTGGCGCGCGAGGTGGCCGGCACGCGCGAGCCCATGATCTTCTTGAACATCGGCGAGCCCGACTTCACCGCGCCACCGCTGGTGCAGGAGGCCGCCGCGCGCGCCGTGCACAGCGGCGCCACGCAGTACACCAATGCACTGGGCCTGGATGCCTTGCGCGAACGCATCAGCGGCTGGTACCAAAGCCGCTTTGGCGTCAACGTGCCCGCGCGCCGCATCGTGGTCACGGCCGGTGCTTCGGCCGCGCTGCAGCTGGCGTGCCTGGCGCTCATCGAGTCGGGCGACGAGATCCTGATGCCCGACCCGAGCTACCCCTGCAACCGCCACTTTGTGAGCGCGGCCGAGGGCAAGGCCGTGCTGCTGCCCACCACAGCGGCAGAGCGTTACCAGCTGAGCGCCGACAAGGTGCGCGCCGCCTGGGGCGAGCAGACGCGGGGCGTGTTGCTGGCATCGCCATCCAACCCCACGGGTACTTCGATTGCGCCCGATGAGCTGCGCCGAATCCACGACGTGGTGCGTGCGCACGACGGCATCACCATGATCGACGAGATCTACCTGGGCCTGTCATACGAGGAAGAGTTTGGCCACACCGCACTGGCCATCGACGACAACATCATCAGCATCAACAGCTTCAGCAAATACTTCAACATGACCGGCTGGCGCCTGGGCTGGATGGTGGTGCCCGAAGCCATGGTGCCGGTGGTCGAGCGCCTGGCGCAGAACCTGTTCATCTGTGCCAGCACCGTGTCGCAACACGCGGCGCTGGCCTGCTTCGAGACAGAGAGCATTGCTGAATACGAACGCCGCCGCGCCGAGTTCAAGGCCCGGCGCGACTTCTTTATCCCCGCCCTGCAGTCCATGGGCCTTTCGGTGCCGGTGATGCCCGACGGCGCCTTCTACGCCTGGGCGGACTGCACGCAGGCCGCCGAGCGCCTGGGTGTCAGCGGCAGCTGGGACTTTGCTTTTGAGCTGATGCGCCGTGCGCACATCGCCGTGACGCCAGGGCGTGACTTCGGCACGGCCGAGCCAGAACGGTTTGTGCGCTTTTCCACCGCCAACTCCATGGCGCAACTCCAAGAGTCTGTGGCGCGGCTGCGCAGCGTGCTGGGGTAACGCGCGATGGCATTCGAGTTCCCCATCCGCGTGTATTGGGAGGACACCGATGCCGGCGGCATCGTGTTCTATGCCAACTACCTCAAATTCTTCGAGCGCGCTCGCACCGAATGGCTGCGGTCGCTGGGCGTGGGTCAGCAGCGATTGCGGGAACAAACCGGGGGCATGTTTGTCGTAACCGATGCCCAGCTTCGCTACCACCGGCCTGCACGGCTGGACGATGAACTGATTGTTACCGCCGCCCTGCAGGCCTCGGGCCGCGCATCGTTGACAATAGTGCAGCGCGCGCTCCTGAAACCAGAGCAGATGACCGAACAAGCCCCTTTGTTGCTGAGCGAAGGCACCATCCGCATCGGATGGGTTGATGCTGCCACCCTGCGCCCCGCAAGAATTCCGAACACCCTGCTGGAACAACTCTCACCATGAACTCCCAAGACATGTCCATCATCACCCTGGTGCTGCACGCCAGCTGGGTGGTGCAACTCGTGATGCTGCTGCTGCTGGGCGTCTCCGTCGCCAGTTGGGCAGCCATCTTCCGAAAGCTGTTTTCGCTCAAGCGCGTGAAAGCGCTCAATGAGGATTTCGAGCGCGAGTTCTGGTCGGGCACCAGCCTGAACGACCTGTACGCCAGTGCCGCACAAAACGCCAAGCAGGCCGGTCCCATGGAACGTATTTTTGCCAGCGGCATGCGTGAATACCAGAAGCTGCGTGAGCGCCGCATCGTGGACCCCGGCACCCTGCTCGACGGCGCACGCCGCGCCATGCGCGCGAGCTTCCAGCGCGAGATGGATGTTGTGGAGTCGAGCCTTTCATTCCTGGCGTCGGTCGGCTCCGTGTCGCCGTACGTAGGCCTGTTTGGCACCGTGTGGGGCATCATGCACGCGTTCACCGGCTTTGCGGGCATGGAGCAGGTCACGCTGGCCACCGTGGCGCCTGGCATTGCCGAAGCCCTGGTGGCCACCGCGATCGGCCTGTTTGCCGCCATCCCCGCTGTGATCGCCTACAACCGCTTTGCCCGCGACATCGACCGCGTGGCCACGCACCAGGAGACCTTCATCGAAGAGTTCTCCAACATCCTGCAGCGCAATCTGGGCGCCCAGCCCGCACCCGCAGGCCATACGGCCTCGGGCCACTGAGCACGGAGGCCCACATGCCCGCCATGGCATCCCGCGGTCGAGGCCGCCGCACCATCAACGAGATCAACATGGTCCCGTTCATCGACGTCATGCTGGTGCTGCTCATCATCTTCATGGTGACGGCGCCCATGCTGACGCCGGGCGTTGTTGATGTGCCCAGCGTGAGCAAAGGCAAGAACATGCCCAAGGTGGTGGCCCAGGTCATCGTCAACAAGGACGGCACGCTGCAGTTCAAGACGCCCGAAGCCACACGCAGTCTGAACCAGCGCGAGATCGGCGACGCAGCCAGCCGCTGGCAGAAGGCCCAGGGTGCTGACAGCGCCAGTGCCGTGGTCATCAGCGCCGACAAGGGCGTGCAGTACGAAAACGTGGTGAAAGCCATGGATGCCTTGCAAAAGGCGGGCGTGCAACGCGTGGGTCTTTCCGTCAAACAGGGTGGTTGAACCGAACGCACGCCCGCCGCTCTGAAGCCCATGCACGCCCACAACGACCGCGACCAGTTTTCCCCGCCCCGCCCCCCGGCACGCTTGCGCGCCATTTCACTGGCGGTGCTTGTGCATGTCGTGCTCATCGGTGCGCTCACCTGGGGAGTGAACTGGAAGAACAGCGCCGACCAGCCTGCGGTGGAGGCCGAACTGTGGGCTGCGGTGCCCCAGCAGGCCGCACCACGCGCCGTGGAGCCGCCCGACACGCGCGAGGCGGACATCGCCATCGAACGCGAAAAGAAACGCCTGGAGCAGGAGAAGAAGGCGCGCGAGCAGCAGCTGGAACGTGAAAAGCGCGAACGTGAGCGCAAGGAAGACGAACGCCGCGACCGCCTGGAGCAGGAAAAGAAGGAACGCCTGCAAAAGGAAAAGGAAAAAGAAAAGGAACAGCGCGAAAAGCAGCTGGCAGAGCAGAAGAAAGCCGAGCAGGACAAACAAAAGAAGCTGGCCGAAGACAAGCGCAAGGCGGACGAGGCCGCCAAGCGCAAGGCCGATGCGGAGGCCAAACAGCTTGCGGAACAACGCGAAGCCAACCTGCGCCGCATCCAGGGTCTGGCGGGGGCTACGGGCGGCGAGAACGCCACGGGCACAGCCCAGCGAAATGCAGGCCCTTCGGGCGCTTACGGAGGAATGGTGTCCGCCAAGGTCAGACCAAACATCGTCTACCCCGATGCGATCTCAGGCAACCCACGCGCCGAGGTGGAGGTGCGCCTGTCGCCCGATGGCACCATCGTCGGCAAGCGGCTGGTCAAGCCCAGTGGCAACAAGGCCTGGGATGAGGCCGTGCTGCGCGCGCTGGACAAGACCGAGACCCTGCCGCGCGACGTTGGCGGACGAGCGCCTCCCGCCTCCATGATTATTGGATTCAGCCCCCAGGACTGACTCCCAAACCAAAAGCGCCCGGGACCACCGGGCGCTTTTTTTGGCCTTTTTGGCCTCTAGCGCTTGGCGGCCTCAATTCTGAAGTGCAACACCGAGAATTGAGGCCAAGATGACACAGAAGAATTACCAGCAGTTGAGCCAGAGCGAACGCCACGCAATAGCCCTGGGACTGCAGCAAAAG
>NZ_JAMXAX010000210.1 GCF_023913775.1 Acidovorax facilis | reverse complement strand
AGTCAGAAGTGGACCATGCCGATTCGGGATTGGAAGGCAGCGCTGACCCGATTTACCATTCAGTTCGGAGACCGCATCTCCGTCAACTGAAGTCCGAACCGTTTACACAAAAATTCGGACACGCCCGGGCGCGCACAAGGTCACCATGGGCGAGGCCGCGCGCTGGAGCCTGTTGTGGTTCTCGCTGGCGTTTGTGTTCGTGGCCATCCTGTGGTGGTACCTGGACAGCAGCCAGGGCCGCGAGATTGCCAACACCGTCTCGATGCAGTTCATCACTGGCTACCTGGTCGAGAAGAGCCTGTCGGTGGACAACATCTTCGTCTTCCTGATGCTGTTCAGCTACTTTGCTGTGCCGCCGCAGTACCAAAAGCGCGCACTCATCATCGGCATCATCGGCGCCATCGTGCTGCGCACGCTGCTCATCCTGGCCGGTGCCTGGCTGCTGGCCACCTTCCACTGGCTGCTGTATGTGTTTGGTGCTTTCCTGGTCGTCACCGGCGTGAAGATGTGGTTTGCCGCAGGGCAGGAGCCCGACATTGCCACCAACCCGGTGCTCAAGTTTCTGAAGAAGCGCATCCGCATCACCGACCAGTTTGATGGTGAAAAGCTCTCGACCATGATCAATGGCGTCAAGCACTACACCCCGCTGTTCGTGGTGCTGATCCTGATCGGCACGACCGACATCATCTTTGCGGTGGACAGCATCCCCGCCATCTTCGCCATCACCAGCGACCCGTTCATCGTGCTCACGGCCAACATCTTCGCCATCCTGGGCCTGCGTGCGCTGTACTTCCTGCTGGCTGACCTGGCCAACCGCTTCCACTTGCTGGCCTATGGCCTGGCGCTGGTGCTGGTGTTCATCGGTGGCAAGATGCTGCTCATCGACTTTGTGAAGATCCCGATCGGCTATGCGCTGCTGGTGACGGCGTCGCTGATCGCAGGCTCCATCTTCCTGTCGCTGCGCAGCTCGGGCGAGGCTGCCAAAGGCGCCCCACCCGCACTGCCCCCCAAGGCCTGATACCGCCCCAACCCGGAGACCACAACCATGGATCTGCTCGAATCGGTGATGCTGTGTTTGCTGTTGGGCTTGGTGGGGGCCAGTGCCATGGCCTACCACGCTGACAACGAGCCGCGCGACGTGCGCCTGCTGGTGGGGCTCACCACCTTGTGGGGCGCAGGCACGGCGGCGGCGTTGATCGCATGATGCAGCCGCTGTGTCGCTTGCGCCGCTGGCTGCGCGCTCTGGAGCCCCGGGCCCGCCAACTGCTGGACCGCAGCTGGCTGGCGCAGTTCCAGCCCTGGCTGGAGCAACGGGCCCTGTTTCGCTTTCAGCGCCAGCCACTGGCGCGCGGGGTGGCGGCAGGCATGTTCTGCGGTCTGATCCCCGGGCCGTTGCAGATCCCGGGCACGCTGCTGGTGTGCGCCTGGCTGCGCGGCAACGTGGTGGCAGGTGGTGTGGCCACGTTCTATACCAACCCGCTCACCACCGTGCCGTTGTATGTCATGGCCTTTTACCTGGGGGCTTTGGTGATGCCCGGCGCGCAGACGCTGCCCGCCTGGAGCAGCGTGGCACCGGGCGGTGAGTTCACGGTGCAGGCCTTGGGCACCTGGATGCAGGCGCTGGGCGCGCCGCTGCTGATCGGCCTGCCCACCCTGGGGCTGCTGCTGGCAGTATTGGGCTACGCGACGGTGCAGTTGCTGTGGCTGGCACCCGCTCTGCACCGCAAGCGGCGGCTGGCGCGTAGTCGCTGAGCGTCCTGCGGCAGGAACGTGGCTTTTTCGAGCGCCACCGTGGAATGGGCTTTGCCTGGCCATCGGTGGCGACTCCCTCTCAGGCGAAGCGGCGTAGCCGCTCACGAGGTCAGTCGAGTTTTACGCCCACCTTGGTAATGACGCGGCCCCACTTTTCCCGCTCGGCACGCGCAAAGCTGCCCATCTGGGCGGCCGTACCGGGCATGGGCTCCACGCCCAGGGCCTGCAGGCGGGCCTTGGTGCGCGTGTCGGCCAGGGCTGTCTGCAATGCCTTGCTGAAGTTGGCCACCACATCGGGCGATGCGCCCGTGGGGACCACCAGGCCCTGCCACGCAAAACCTTCAAACCCTTGCAGGCCCTGTTCGGACATCGTGGGCACATCGGGCATGGTCGTCACGCGCTGCGGGCTGGCCACACCAATGGCCTTGACCTTGCCGCCGTTGAGAAACGGGTACACCGTGGCGCTGTCGATCCACATCGCGGGCACCTGACCACCAATCACATCCTGGATGGCCGGAGCCGCACCGCGATACGGCACGTGCGTGAGCTTGAGCCCACTTTGCTCGCGGAACAGCTCGCCCACCAGGTGGTGCGGGCTGCCCGGTCCGGCGGATGCCCAGTTCACGCCATCGGCCTGCCCCTTGGCCCAGGCCATGAATTCCTTGAGGTTCTTGGCGGGCACGCTATTGGACACCACCAGGAACATCGGGAAGCGCACCAGCAGGCCCACGGGTTGGAAGTCCTTTTCGGCGTTGTAGGCGAGCTTGCTGAACAAGAACGGGTTGGCCGCCAGCGTGGCGAAGTCGGCCGAGAACATCAGGTTGCCGTAGTCCCTGTTGCGCGCGCTGTATTCGGCGGCAATGTTGGTGCCCGCGCCGGGCTTGTTGTTAATGACGATGGGGCGGCCCAGCGTGGCCGACATCGATTCGGCAATCGTGCGCGCGACGATGTCCGAGCCGCCGCCCGCCGCGTAGCCCACCACCCATTCGAGTGGCTTGGAATCCTGGGCGTGGGCCAGGGGCAGGGTGGTGGCAAGGGCCAGGCCCGCGAGGGTGGCGAGGAAATGTTTGCGCTGCATGGTGGTGTTGTCTCCGTGGTGGTCGAGGTTCAAGGCGAGTCGGGCCCTGCACCGTCTGCGCGGTGCTGGGGCGGTGGGGATGAAAAGGGGCTGTGGTTAGGCCGCCACCGCGTGGGTGGGCACCACGGGCGTGATGGCCGGGGTGCTGCGCCGGTCGGCCGTGGGCACGGCGCTGCCGCGCGCCAGTTGCAGTGCGTGCTGCAGCGTGGCCTGGTCACCGATATGGTTGGCCAGCAGCAGCACCAGGCGTGCGTTCATGGCGTGGCTCTCGGGCGTGGACAGGCCCTGGTGCGCCGCAATCAGCGCTTCATAAAAGTCGTCGCAGGCCTGCAGGTTCGGTTGGGTGTTCAGCATGGGCATGTTCCTTGTCGTCTTACTGGTCAGACGGCTGAGGCCGTGGCACGGGCCAGTGCGCTGCACACAGCCGCTTCGGTGGGCGTGCGCCAGCGTGCGCACACATGCTGGTCGGGCCGCACCAGGTACACGGTGCGCGGCAGCGCATCCAGCCGCTGGGCGGCCAGCGTCTGGTGGTCGATCACGTCGATGCCGATCTGCAGCACCTTCACACCGGGCAGGCCATGGGCCCATGCAGGGGCTGGGCCAAACACCAGCAGCGTGAAGTCCGGCCCCAGCTCGCGCAGCAGCCAGGTGGGCTGGTCTTGCCGGGTCAACGGTGCGTCCAGCAGCACGGCACCAGGGACCTGGGTGCCTGCGAAGTGATCGGTATCCGGCGTGTTCAGGGGCGACTGGTGCAGCGTGGCGGGCACCGAGAGGCGCCCGCTGTTCACGATACGCCGTGCAAACGCATGCTCGCGCGCCAGGTGCAGCGCCGCGTCGCGGAACAGGCGGCTCACCTCGCTCTTGGGCGTGATGAAGTCGGTGGCTCGCGTGGAGTTGCACAGGTTTTCGTCGGCCGCGTATTCGCGCTCGGGGCCATACGTGCCCACCAGCGCGGGGCTGGCGCGGCCCTGGAGCACCCAATCGAGCTTCCAGGCCAGGTTCTCCGCGTCCTGCACGCCGCTGTTGGCGCCCCGTGCGCCAAAGGGCGAAACGCCGTGGGCGCTGTCGCCCGCGAAGACGACGCGGCCGTGCACGAACTGGTCCATGCGCAGGCAGGCAAAGGTGTAGACGCTGGCCCAGTCCAGCTCGAACTGTGCATCCGCACCCAGCAGCGCCTTCACGCGCGGGATGATGTTTTCGGGCTTTTTCTCTTCTTCGGGGTCGGCGTCCCAACCGAGCTGAAAGTCGATGCGCCAGACGTTGTCGGGCTGGCGGTGCAGCAGCACGCTCTGGTTGGGATGAAAGGGTGGGTCGAACCAGAACCAGCGCTCGGTCGGGAAGTCCGCATCGCCCGCCAGCTTCACGTCTGCGATCAGGAAGCGGTCCTGAAAAATGCGCCCCTTGCTCTCCAGCCCCAGCATCTGCCGCGTGGGCGAGCGTGCGCCGTCGCAAGCTACCAGCCATTGCGCATCCATCTGGTAGGCGCCCTCGGGTGTGTCGATGGTGAGCAGCGCGCCGTCCGCGCGGCTTTGCACCGCCGTGACCTTGTTGTGCCAGCGGATGTCGATGCCTGGCAACTGCAGCGCACGCTCCACCAAGTAGGCCTCGGCGTAGTACTGCTGCAGGTTGATGAAGGCGGGACGCTCGTGGCCTTCTTCGGGCAGCAGATTGAATTCGTACAGCTGCTCGTCCTTCAAAAACACCTTGCCCAGGTTCCACGACACGCCCTTGTCCACCATGCGCTGGCCCACGCCCAGGCGGTCCCAGATTTCGAGCGTGCGCTTGGCAAAGCAGATGGCGCGCGAGCCGATGGAGAGCTTGTGGTCGTTGTCCAGCACCACTACACGCTGTCCGCGCTGGGCCAGGTCAATGGCGAGCGACAGGCCCACGGGGCCCGCGCCGATGACCACGATGGGTTGCTGTGCGGGCGTGGTGCGGTCCTGGTCGGGCGAGCGCACGTAGCCGAAGTCGATGGCCTGCACCTCGGCGCCACTGGCGTGAAAAGCCTCGCGGGGAATGTCTCTGGGATTCATGTTCTACGACCTTCGTGTTTGATCGATTGCCTGATGTAGAGAGCTGACCTTTGCAACTGGCGCGCCCTGAGCGAGGGACGCCGAGCAAGGGCCGCCCCGCAGCGAGGGCGTCGTCCCCCTTCCCGAATCGCGCAGCGGTTCGAGAGAAGGGGGAAGGCGCGCAGCGCCTCAGGGGGTTGTTCTCTGCCTAGCCTTCCAGCGATTTCCACATCTGAATGTCGCGTTCAGCGGTCCAGATGCGTGGGTCGGGGTATTGCGTGGCCTCGTCGTACGCACGGGTCACGTCAAACGGCATGCAGTGGTTGAAGATGACCCAGTGGCCGTACTTGGGCTGCAGCTTGGCAAACGTGGCCTCGTACACCTTGCGCAGGTCTTCGCCCTTGGCGGCACTGGCCTTCACGCTCTCGTACAGGTCGCTGATGAAGGCGCGTGTGCCGGCCAGGCCCGCCTGCACCTGCTCGGGCGTCTGCAGCGCGGCGCCCCGGCCGGGCACCAGCTTTTCGGGCTTCAGCGCAGCGATGTTGTCCAGGGTCTGCGGCCAGTCCTGGAAGTACGCGTCGCCCGCATACGGCGTGGCGTCGAACTCCACCAGGTCGCCGCTGAACAGGATCTTTTCCTGCGGCAGCCAGGCGACCGTGTCGCCCTTGGTGTGGCCCCGGCCCAGTTGCAGGATCTGCACCTCCAGCTTGCCCAGCCACAGGGTCATCTTTTTGTTGAAGGTCATGGTCGGCCACGTCAGGCCGTCCGGCACGCTCTCCACGTTCTGGAACAGGCGCGGGAAGCGGCCGATCTCGCTGTCCTTGTCGAACTGGCCGCGCTCCACGATCAGGTCGCGCGTGTCTTCGCTGGCAATGATGTGCTCGGCGCCGTAAGCGCTTGCGCCCAGCACGCGCACCGCGTGGTAGTGGGAGAGCAGCACGTATTGGATGGGCTTGTCCGTCACCTCGCGGATGCGGCGGATCACGTCCTGCGCCATCACAGGCGTGGCCTGGGTGTCGATGACCATCACTGCGTCGTCGCCAATGATGATGCCGGTGTTGGGGTCGCCCTCGGCCGTGTAGGCATAGGCGTGGTCGGAGAGCTTGTCGAAGCTCACCTTCTTCACTTCGAGGTCGGCGGCAGAGGCAAAGGTTTTGACGGTGCTCATGGTGGTGATTTGTTAATGGTGAATGCGTTTATCTAAACGGAATGTGTTGATGTTAGGCAAGAAATTCGTTCATGTCTAACGCATTTGTTTAGGTGTAAACCCGAACGGGGGGTGGATGCTGCGCTGCGTGGACAATCGCCCCAT
>NZ_JAMXAX010000020.1 GCF_023913775.1 Acidovorax facilis | reverse complement strand
TGAAGTGGTCATGGCAAACAAACTCTTTCAGTAAACGGTATAAACAGTTTATATAGTTTATTGCCAATGCTCATGGAAGGTCAACCACCAGTTCCCAAGGGGTCTTCTGCCATGCCTGGATTTCTTCGCGCAGCAGGTGTGCAGATTGCGGAAACGCCGTAGCCCAGCCAGCGCGGGCTTTCAGAATGAAACGGTGGCCTTGAGTCTGCAGTGACAAGCCCTGGGTGTCGGGGTCGCGGCGGGCGTGGCACAGTGCCACAGCCAGCCGCATGCTCAGCAGTTGAAGCACGAAGACGGGGTCTTGCAGGTCCGCTTCCAGCTTGCGGACCTTGCCGCGCTGGCCTTGAACCAAGATGCCCAAGCGATGCAGTTCAGGGACTGCAAATCCGGCTGCATCGGTGTTGTCGAGGATGTAGGCGCCATGGCGGTGGGAATCGCTATGGGATATCAGGCAACCAATTTCGTGAAGCCGGGCGGCCCAGTCGAGTTTGCGCGATGCTCGCTCACTTCCAAAAGGCGTAGCCTGGTCAAACAGCGTACAGGCCGTGCGCGCAACCCGTTCCGCGTGCTCCATGTCCACGCCAAACCGCTGCATCAGGCCGTTCACGGTGGCGGTGCGCAGGTCGGTTCCGGGTTGTTCGCGGTCCAGCAGATCGTAGAGTGCGCCTTGGCGCAAGGCGCCCTGGGCCACCTGCATCTGCTCGATGTCCAGCAGATCAAACACGGCGCGCAGTACGCTGATCCCTCCGCCAATGACGGCGCGCCGTTCTTCCTTGAGGCCTTCCAGGCGGATGCGATCCGCAGATTGGGCGCGCAGCAGGCGTTCCTGCAGCCAGTCGAGGCCTTCGCGGGTGATGACGCCTTGGGGGCCGCCCGCAGCTGCAAGCACGTCGCCAACGGCGCCAGCTGTGCCGGAGGATCCGTAGGCTACCTCCCAGGCATTTGGCTGGAAGGTTTCCAGCGCTTCGTCCAGCACGGCCTTGGCTGCAATTTCGGCAGCCAGGAACGCCTGCGTGGTGAACTCGCCATTGGCAAAGTAGCGCTGCGACCACGCTACGCTGCCCACGCGGTACGAGGCCACGGCATGGGGCGTGAATTGCTGGCCCAAAATGAGTTCGGTGGAGCGCCCCCCGATGTCCACCACCAGGCGGCGCTCGTCGGACTGCGGGAGCAGGCGGGCGACGCCCTGGTAGATCAGCCTCGCTTCTTCGGGGCCGGAGACGACGTCGATGGGATAGCCAAGCACTTCGCTCCCGCGTGACAGAAACTCTTCCCGGTTGCGTGCTTCGCGCAGGGTCTGGGTGGCCACGGCGCGGACCTGCGAGCGCGGAAATCCAGCCAAGCGCTCTCCAAATCGCGCCAGGCAGGCCCAGCCGCGCTCCATGGCGTCTCGGGTCAGATTGCGGTCTTCGTCCAGGCCATTGCCCTGGCGCACGGTCTCCTTGAGGTATTCCACCCTCTGGATATGACCGAACTCATAACGCCCGATTTCAAGGCGAAAACTGTTGGAGCCGAGGTCGACTGCGGCGAGGCGTGTGCCGTTCTGCATGTTTTTCTGATTGGAGCTTCGTTCGGCATGGTACCGCGAGCGTCTGGTGCACCCGCGCAACGCGCATTGCCACCGGGATGGCGGGTGGGCTGATCGTAAGAATGTGATCTTCGCCAGTGTCTGCGGCTTGTATGACAAATCAATGACGGCGTTGCTAGTGCTGGATGGGTCGGGATGTAAATGTGGCAGTTGCGGGTATGAGGAAGGTTTGTGTCACTGAATTGTCATCTGTGGGCCCTAGAGTTCAGCCTGTTCCTGTCAACCCTAGCCAAAAGGTACTGAATAATGAAACGCACATTTCTCAAAACCGTCGCTGTAGCACTGGCCTCCATGGCTGTAGGCAGTGCTTTTGCGGCAGACATCACCGGCGCGGGCGCAACCTTCCCGTTCCCCATGTACGCCAAGTGGGCTGAAGCCTACAAGAAGGAAACGGGCACAGGGCTGAACTATCAGTCCATCGGTTCTTCCGGGGGCATCCGCCAGATTCGCGCCAAGACCGTGGCCTTTGGTGCTACCGATGCCCCCTTGCCGGGTGCTGACCTTGACAAAGATGGCATGGTGCAGTTCCCCGCAATCATTGGCGGTACGGTGCCTGTGGTCAACCTGGAAGGCTTCAAGCCCGGCGAGTTGCGCGTGACTGGCCCTGTGCTGGCAGAAATCTTCCTGGGCAAGATCGCCAAGTGGAATGACGCCAAGCTGGCCGCGCTGAACCCGGGCAAGACCTTGCCGGACCAAAACATCACCGTGGTTCACCGCGCTGATGGTTCGGGCACCACGTTCAACTGGACCGACTACCTGTCTGCTGTCAGCAAGGAATGGGCAGACTCCGTGGGCAAGGGCGCTGCCGTGAAGTGGCCTGCTGCGTCGTCGGTGGGTGGCAAGGGCAATGAAGGCGTGGCCGCCAACGTGACCCGGGTGAAGGGTGCTGTAGGTTATGTGGAATACGCCTACGTCAAGAAGAACAACATGAACTTCCTGCAGCTCCAAAACGCTGACGGCAAGTACGTGAGCCCTGATGACAAGACCTTTGCCGCAGCCGCAGCCAGTGCAGACTGGTTCAGCGTCCCAGGCATGGGCATCTCGATGGTCAATGCCAAGGGTGCAGAGAGCTGGCCCGTCAGCACCGCATCGTTCATCCTGATGTACAAGGACCCTGCAGACAAGGCCCAATCGGCCGAAGTGCTGAAGTTCTTTGACTGGGCGTTCAAGAATGGCAAAGGCATGGCCACGGAGTTGGACTATGTGCCGCTGCCTGACAGCCTGACCGCCGAGATCCGTTCCAAAGTCTGGTCGCAGATCAAGAAGTAAGTCAGTCTGCCCCAGAATACCCCCCATCGGCCGCCTTGGCTGGCCGATGGGTGCTGGTTTGTGGGGATCTCCAGAAGCCAGATGGGAGTCAACATGAGCGTGGGAACCACCATGAGTTCGCAACCCGGGTCCGCCAAAAAGACGGACGCCCCTACGGAGTCGATGGTATCGATTGCCAGGCGGCAGCGTCTTCAGGACATCTTTTTTCATCGGTTGACCCAAAGTCTTTCGCTGCTGGTGTTGGCGGCGTTGCTGGGGATCATCGTCTCTCTGTTTATCTACGCTTGGCCGACGTTCCATAAGTTCGGTGTCCAGTTCATCTGGCGCGTGGAATGGGACATCATCAATGAAGAATTCGGTGCTGCGATTGCCATCGTCGGCACCCTGGCCAGTGCTGGCATTGCGCTGCTGATTGCGGTGCCTCTGGCTTTTGGCATTGCCCTTTTTCTGACGGAAACTTGCCCGGTCTGGCTGCGGCGCCCCCTGGGCACCGCTGTGGAGCTGTTGGCGGCCGTCCCCTCGATCATCTACGGCATGTTCGGTCTGTTCGTGTTTGCCCCGCTGTTTGCTGATTACTTCCAGATGCCGGTGCAAAAGCTGCTGGGCTCCATGCCGCTGGTGGGCTTTCTGTTTGGCGGCAGCACCAACGGCTTTGGCATCCTGGCGGCCGGTATCGTGCTCGCGTTCATGGTGCTGCCGTTTGTGGCGGCAGTGATGCGCGACGTGTTCGAGATTGTTCCGCCCATCCTGCGCGAGTCTGCCTACGGCCTGGGCTGCACGACCTGGGAAGTGGTGCGCCGCGTGGTGCTGCCTTACACCCAGAAGGGCGTTATAGGCGGAATCATGCTGGGCCTGGGCCGCGCTCTGGGGGAGACCATGGCCGTGACCTTTGTGATCGGCAACGCCAACCGCATGCCGACATCCCTCTTTTCGCCGGGAACCTCGATTGCCTCTACGCTGGCCAACGAGTTCGGCGAGGCGGCTGACTTCCATCTTTCCACGTTGTTCGCGCTGGGTTTCCTGCTGTTCGTGATCACCTTTGTGGTGCTTTCGGCCGCCAAGATCCTGATGTTGCGTGCTGAAAAGGCCAAGGGCCTTTGAGTCCTCATGCCCTGACCATGAACCTCTTTTGAGACAAGCTCCATGGAATTCAACCAACAACTCTACAAAAAGCGCCAGCGCTCCAACGCCATCGGGCTAACCCTTTCCCTGGGGGCGATGGTGCTGGGTCTGTTCGTGCTGCTCTGGATCCTGAGCGTTCTGCTGTCCAACGGCTTTGCTGCGCTGGACTGGAACATGTTCACCCAGTCCACGCCGGCGCCCGGATCGGAAGGCGGCGGGCTGGCCAATGCCATCGTCGGTAGCCTCATGATGGTGGGTTTTACCGTGCTGGTATCCACACCGATTGGTGTACTGGCTGGCGTCTACCTGGCGGAATACGGCGACCAGAGCAAGACGGCCGAACTCACCCGCTTTGTGACCGACATCATGCTGTCCGCGCCCTCCATCGTGCTGGGCCTGTTCGTCTATGCCATTGCCGTGGCGACGGTCGGCAACTTCTCAGGTTGGGCCGGTAGCCTGGCCTTGTCGCTGATCGCCGTGCCGGTGGTGGTCCGTACCACCGAGAACATGCTGCGCCTGGTGCCCGGCAGTCTGCGCGAGGCTGCTTTTGCACTGGGTGCACCACGCTGGAAAGTGTCCACCATGGTCACCCTGCGTGCTGCGCGCAGTGGCGTGATGACGGGCCTGCTGCTGGCTGTTGCCCGCATCAGCGGCGAGACTGCGCCGCTGTTGTTCACGGCGCTCAACAACCAGTTCTTCAGCACCAACATGAATGCCCCCATGGCCAACCTGCCGGTGGTGATCTTCCAGTTTGCCCTGAGCCCTTACGAAAACTGGGTGCGCCTGGCCTGGGGTGGGGCTTTGCTCATCACCTTGTCGGTGCTGATCCTCAACATCGTGGCGCGGGTTTTCCTGCGCGAGAAGAGCCGTGCCTGACCTGTCGGCCCATTACGCAGACACCACCCAGACAGCCTCCATTTTCAGGATTTGACAATGAACGCCACCGCTACCGTCACCCCCAGCAAGAATGCGCTGGAACTTCGCAACCTCAGCTTCTTCTATGGCAAGTTTCAGGGGCTGCGCAACGTCAGCCTTAACATTGCCGAGCACAAGGTGACTGCTTTCATTGGCCCCTCGGGCTGTGGCAAGTCCACCCTGCTGCGGACTTTGAATCGCATGTACAGCCTGTACCCGGGCCAGCGTGCCGAAGGCACCATCAACTTCTACGGCCAGGACATCCTGGACCCCAAGCAGGACATCAACCTGCTGCGCGCCCGCATCGGCATGGTGTTCCAGAAACCCACGCCGTTTCCCATGTCCATCTACGACAACATCGCCTTCGGTGTGAAGCTCTACGAAAGCCTGAGCAAAAGCGAGATGGACGACCGCGTGGAATGGGCGCTCTCCAAGGCCGCCTTGTGGACCGAGGTGAAGGACAAGCTGCACCAAAGCGGTTTGTCGCTCTCCGGCGGACAGCAGCAGCGCCTGTGCATTGCACGGAGCGTGGCGGTCAAGCCTTCTGTGCTGCTGCTTGACGAACCCACCTCGGCGCTGGACCCGCTGTCCACTGCCAAGATCGAAGAGCTGATCGACGAACTCAAGCATGACTACACGATTGCCATCGTGACGCACAACATGCAGCAGGCTGCCCGCTGCAGCGACTACACGGCCTACATGTACCTGGGCGAAATGATCGAGTTCGGTGCCACCGAGCAGATCTTCTTCAAGCCCGAGCGCAAGGAAACCGAAGACTACATCACCGGCCGTTTCGGCTAAGGAGACAGCAGATGCCCGATAAACACCTTTCGTCCCAGTTCGACAGCGAACTCAACAGCGTCTCCGCCCGTGTGATGGAGATGGGTGGCCTGGTGGAATCGCAGATTCGCCAGGCGGTATACGCCCTGTCGCAGTTCAGCCTGGAGGCCGTGGAGACCGTGGCCTCGATGGAAACCCGTATCAATGCGATGGAAGTCGAGATCGACCAGGAGCTGTCGTCCATCATCGCCCGCCGTCAGCCGACGGCGCGCGACCTGCGCCTGCTGCTGGCCTTCTCCAAGGCCACAGCCAACCTCGAACGCATGGGTGATGAGGCCAATAAGATGGCCCGTATGGTGCGCTCCATCATCGAGAGTGGTGCACCGCGCTCGCTGCCGTCGAGCGACCTGCGCACGGCAGCCGAGCTGGCGTCGGGCCTGCTGCGCAAGACGCTGGATGCTTTTGCGCGCCTGGACGTCAAGGCGGCGGTGGCCATCCTCAAGGAAGACGACCTGATCGACAAGGAATTCGATGGATTCGTGCGCAAGCTCATCACCTACATGATGGAAGACCCGCGCACCATCTCCCCCAGCCTGGACCTGCTGTTCCTGGCCAAGGCGATTGAGCGCATCGGCGACCATTCCAAGAACGTGGCTGAGTTGATCATCTATCTGGTCAAGGGCAAGGATGTGCGCCACACTGCCCTCGATGAGATCGAGTCAGCCGTTCTGTAAAAAAAGAGCTTTGGCAAAACTATGAGAAAGCTCCCACGCGTCCTCATCGTTGAGGACGAACCTGCGATTGCCGAGTTGATTGCAGTCAATCTACGCCACAACGGATTCCAGCCCTTTTGGGCGGAAGATGGTGACTCGGCCCAGCGCGAGCTGGATGCCGTGCTGCCGGATGTCATCCTGCTCGACTGGATGCTGCCGGGGCAAAGCGGCTTGTCGCTGGCACGCAAGTGGCGTGCGGACAGCCGCACCAAGCCGATCCCTATCCTGATGTTGACGGCCCGGGGCGATGAACCCGACAAGATCGCCGGGCTCGATGCGGGTGCCGACGACTACATCACCAAGCCGTTCTCCACGCAGGAGCTGCTGGCGCGGATCCGTGCCGTGCTGCGCCGTCGTGCTCCCGAGCAGGTCAGCGACAGCGTGACCATTGGCGAGCTGGTGCTCGACGCCGGCACCTACCGCGTGACCTTCCAGGGGCAGCCGCTCAAGGTGGGCCCCACCGAGTTCAAGCTGCTGCATTTCCTCATGAAACACGCCGAACGTGTGCACAGCCGCTCACAATTGCTCGACAAGGTGTGGGGTGACCATGTTTTCATCGAGGAGCGGACGGTGGATGTGCACGTCAAGCGCCTGCGCGAAGCCCTGGGCGCCGCCTCCGTGATGGTGGAAACCGTGCGTGGCGCGGGCTACCGGCTCACCGCCCAGCCCCAGGTGCAGTTGCAGGCCTGAGAGCCTGGTGATGATCTTCAGCGATAGAGTGAACAGGTGCTGAGGACGCGGGCCTGATGTTGTCGATGGGGCGCACAGGATGCGCCCCTGTTTTTCTGAGAAGGCGTTGCTGACCGCATGCTGTGGCGTATTTCGTATTTCCTGCTCTGGCAGATCGCGGGTGGCGGGCTGGGATGGTGGCAGGGTGGTCCCTGGGGCGCAGCCCTGGGCGCCGCCCTGGCGGCGTGGGCCTGGTTTGTCTGGGATCTGCTGCGTGGCGCGCGTGTGCTGCGCTGGCTGCGCACGGGTGACCTGTCCGAAGTCCCGGCCATGCGCGGCATCTGGGGTGAGGCGGCAGACCGTGCGCGGCGCCTTTTGCGCAGACAGGAGACCCAGATCCGCGACAGCCAGGACCGGCTGCAGGAGATACTGGCTGCGCTGCAGGCCACGCCCAATGGGGTGGTGCTTCTGGATGCGCAAGGCCGCATCGAGTGGTGCAACCAGATGGCCGCCAGCCAGTTCGGCTTTGACGCCCAGCGCGATGTGATGCAGTCGATCGGCAATCTGGTGCGCGATCCAGAGTTCACGGCCTACTATGCCGCCCAGGATTTCAGCCACGATGTGGTGCTGGAGGGGCGCTTCAGCACGCCATCGCGGCCGGTGCGCATCTCGGTGCATCTGCACCCCTATGGCGACGGGCGCACCCTGCTGCTGTCGCGCGATGTCACGGCGCTGGAGCAGGCCGAGGCCATGCGGCGCGACTTCGTGGCGAACGTGTCCCATGAGATTCGCACACCCCTGACGGTGCTGACCGGTTTTGTCGAAACGCTGCAGACCTTGCCCCTGAGTGCCGACGAGCGCTCGCGCTATCTGGGCATGATGGCCCAGCAGGCGCTGCGCATGCAAAGTGTGGTGCAAGACCTTTTGACCCTGTCGCGCCTGGAGGGCAGTCCGCCACCGGGGATGGCGGAGTGGACGCCCGTGCAGGCGCTCATGCAGCGGTGCGAGGAGGAGGGGCGTGCACTGTCGGCCGTGCTCTCGCAAAACCAGCCGCGCCAGCATGTCATGGTGTTTCCGTCGAAGGACGCGTTGCATGCTGAGGGCGACATTGCAGGCGTGCCCACCGAGTTGCAAAGCGCATTGTCGAACCTCATCAGCAATGCGGTGCGCTACACGCCTGCGGGTGGGGTGATCACGGTGGCGTGGCACCGCATGGAAGATGGCTGCGCAGTTTTCTCGGTGCAGGACACAGGCCCGGGAATCGCACCCGAACACATTCCGCGTTTGACAGAGCGTTTTTACCGCGTGGACCGCAGCCGCTCCCGCGAGACCGGTGGCACCGGCCTGGGGCTGGCCATCGTCAAGCATGTGCTGCAGCGGCACGGCGCCACGCTGGACATTGCCAGCACCCTGGGCAAGGGCTCGGTGTTCTCGGTCACCTTCCCTGCGAACCGGTTGCGCGGGTTTTCGCTGCCGGTCTGACCGCACGCCACAGCATGGCCAGGAACAGCGCGGCAGTGAGCCACAGCGCCACCGCGCTTGCGGCCCAGAAGGGTGTGGGCGATGGCTCCGCTGCCCAAGGCCCCAGGCCCCGGTAGGCCAGCAGGTAGCCGCCCCCCAAGCCCGCACCCCACAGCAACACGCAATACACCACCAGCGGCGCCACGGTGATGCGGTAGCAGCGCAAGACAAACACGCACAGCGTCTGTAGTGCATCGGCTGCGTGGTACGCAGCGACCCACACGATGACGCCGCCCGTCAGGGCCAGCACGCCGGTGTTGGTGGAGTACAAACCGCCAATGTGATTCTTTGCTATTAATAATATAGCTGCTAGCGCAATACCAATAAGCGCTGAAAGCCTAAAACCTATAAAAACCACCTTGCGCGCGCGTGCGGGATCGCCAGCGCCCAGCCAGTAGCTGACGCGGGCACTGGTGGCGATGGCCAGCGACAGCGGCACCATGTAGAGCACAGCCGCCACATTGGCCGCGATCTGGTGCGCCGCCGATGCGGTGGTGCCCTGGCGTGCAATGAACAACGCCATCAGCGTGAACGACGTCACCTCCACCATCACAGCCAGACCGGCCGGGATGCCCAGGCGGGCAAAGCCCGCAATGGTGGGCCAGTGCGGGGGCTCCATACGGCGCCAGATGCGCAGAGGCTCATAGATGTCCTGCGTGCGCAGCAGCCAGATTGCCAGCGCAAGCATGCTGCCGTTGACCACCAGGGTGGCCCACGCGCATCCCACCACACCTTGCGCAGGCAGCCCTGCGCCGCCAAAGGTGAACCAGATCGACAGTGGCAGCTTGATGAACAGCGAGCCCACCTGCAGCCAGGTCACCAGCTTGGGGCGGCCCAGTGCCTGGTTCAAGGTGCTGTAGATGCGAAAAAGCAGGGCAGGCAGCAGTGCCAGGGCCAGCACGGCCAGGTAACTCTCCACCTCGGTGCGCAGGGCTGGCGGCACCTCAGTCCAGCGCAGCAGGGGTGCGGGGGACAGCAGGATGGCCATGCCCACCAGCGAGGCCGCGCCGCACAGGTACAGCGACTGCCGCAGAGACCGGCCCAGGCTGTCGGTCTGCCGGGCGCCGCGCAACTCGGCCCACACCGGAAGCAGCGCCTGCAGCACGCCAATCAGCGCCACATACACGCTGATGAAGATGGCGCTGCCCACCGAGAGTGCCGCCAGCGAGGCTTGTCCATGGCGCCCGGCGACGATGGTGTCTGTCACGCCAAACGCCATCACCGCCAGTTGCCCGGCCAGCACCGTGATGGCGTGGCGCGAGATGGTCGAAAGCTCCGACATTACTCCGGCATCATTCGGGCATCATTCGAGCATCAGCGTGCAGGCCCTGCACGGTGAAAGACCAGGAGGTGGTCATTCTTGTCAGTGGGGCGTGGAATGGTGGCACGGGCTTCCCAGCGTGCCACATTCACCATGCGCTCGGACGGAGGCCAGGAGGCGATGTCAGCCACCAGCCAGTCGCACTCGTCCTGCAGGCCCGCCCTCTGAAGCGAGAGGCCACCGTGGTACTGCAGAGCCGCCACCTGGGCACGGTTCAACCCTACCGTCTGCACACAGCCCGGGGATGGGCCCAGTGCGGCCATCACACTGCGAACCTGGGGGCGATAGCTGCGGGCGTAGTCCAGTAGCGGTAACCACAAAGTCATCAGCAGCAGCCAGCCCAGCGCAGCGCCGCTGGCTGGCAGCACCAGGCTCTTCCAGATGGGCGCCCGGTTGCGCGCGGCGCGCCACCACACTAGGCTGCACCAGCCCACGGTGGCCGCCAGGGCCACGACCAGCGCCAGTGCGGAAAACTGCGGCACAAAACCAGGGGCCAGCTTGGCCACATTGGCTGCAGGCTTGGCGGGAACGCCCGTTTGCATGGCAATCCAGATCACCCAGATCGCCAGCGCAGAAACGGTGAAGAACAGCAGCGTGAACCAGTCGATCAGCGCCCCCACACTGCGCCGCAGCGTGGGCAGTGCAAACGCTGCCAGTGCCGCCAGGGCCGGCAGACCGAGCAGGAGGGCCCTGTCTGCAGGTTGGGTGGTGATGGTGGCGGCAATGGAGACTGCCGAGAACCACAGCGGGAGCAGCAGGTGCCTGTGCCCCTGGCGGCTGATGATCTGCTTGCGCCAGCGCCATAGCGTCCACAGGGCCAGGGGCCAGGCGGGCCATCCAAACCACAGCAGCAGCCGCGCCAGGCTCTGCCACTCTTTGCCGCCTGAGCCGGAATCCACAATTCGCCAGCGCCAGAGATCGAGCCCCCAGGCGATCAGCGCCGCTGCCAACGTGATTGCCCCGAGGGCCAGGGCCCAGCGCAGGCGATGGTCTGTCTGGCTGCCTGGCGCATACACCACCACCACCATGCTGCCCAGTCCCAGCAATGCTGCAAGCGCCGGCGCGCCTGCCAGCGTGAGCCCCACCATGCCTGTGGCCAGCGCCACGGCAGGGGCTACGGTGCGGTGGGGCATGGCTGCAACCGCAAAAAAGATCAGCGCCGTGCAACTGAGCTGCACCAGATAGCTGGTGACCTCATGCGAGAGCTGCGCGAGGCCCAGGCAGGCAATCAGGGCCAGCAACCCGCCATCGGCAATGGCGCGGGCGTAGTCGGGTGGATTGGCTTCGCCCCCAAAGGCAAAGGCCACAGGCTGGGCGCCGGGGCTGCGTGCGAGGTAGTAGACGGCGTACCACGTGGCAATGAGGGTGATGACCAGCAGGAGTGCGAAGGGTAGGCGCACCGCCATCTCGGCAGAAACCCACTGGGGCGCTAGCTGAATTGCCCAAGCGCCCAGCCAGTACGGCAGCAGTCCTTCGGTTTCCGGGGGCATGCCGCCCAGCAGGGGGCTCAGCCAGGGCGTGTGCCCGTGGGCCAGCTCCAGCATGTAGCCAAACGCCGTGACATCCGCACTTTTCCACGGGTCGCGCCCGACGAAGCCGGGCACGACATAGGCAATACACAGCAGTACCAGTGCCCAGCGTGGCAGGGGGCTGACAGCGTTCTGGGTAACGATGGCGGGGGTCGGTGGATTCACGCGTCAGAGGGCGGCAAAGCGAAGCCACCGAGAATAAGGGCAAAACCAACGGAAAAAGGCAGCCCGGTTGCCCGGGCTGCCTTTTTGGCGGGAACGCAAGGGCGAATTACTTCGCTGCGGTCTTGCCGAAACGGTTGCGGAAGCGCTCCACGCGGCCACCCATGTTGTCCACCGACTTTTGCGTACCGGTGTAGAAGGGGTGCGATTCAGAAGACGTATCCAGCTTGAACAGCGGGTATTCCTTGCCTTCGAAGGTTTCCATTTCCTTCGTGTTCACGCAGGAACGGGTCACGAACTTGAAGCCGTTGGACAGGTCCGAGAACAGGACTTCGCGGTAGTTGGGGTGAATGCCTTCTTTCATGATCAATCCTTGTCAAGTGCGGGAGCCGCGCTGAACCCGGAGCAACCTTTGCGCCGTGGAACATCCAACGTACTTTCCGCAGAAAAAGCCCTCTATTATTGCACAGGCGGTTTGATGGCATTTTCGCGACGGCCCGTAACGGCTGAAACTGGCAAGGCCTTGGCCAGAACCGCCGCGCAAGGGCCGCCCCGCCGCGCTGGCGGTGTCTCCCTTCCTGAATTGCGTAGCAATTCGAGAGAAGGGGGGAAGGCGCGAAAGCGCCTCAGAGGGTTGTCACCCTCCTCTTCGCATCATGTCAAAGAAGTCCACATTGGTCTTGGTGGCCTTCATGTTCTTGATCATCAGCTCCATCGACTCGATCTCGTCCATGTTGTACATGAACTGGCGCAGGATGCGGGTCTTTTGAAGGATCTCGGGCGCCAGCAGCAGCTCTTCGCGGCGCGTGCCGCTCTTGTTGAGCTCGATGGCGGGGAACACGCGCTTTTCGTACAGGCGGCGGTTCAGGTGGATTTCGCAGTTGCCCGTGCCCTTGAACTCTTCAAAGATCACTTCGTCCATGCGGCTGCCGGTGTCGACCAACGCGGTGGCGATGATGGTGAGCGAGCCACCTTCTTCGACCTTGCGCGCGGCGCCGAAGAAGCGCTTGGGGCGCTGCAGTGCGGCGGCGTCCACACCGCCCGAAAGCACCTTGCCGCTGGAGGGCACGACGTTGTTGTAGGCGCGCGCCAGGCGGGTGATGGAGTCCAGCAGGATGACCACGTCCTTCTTCAGCTCGACCAGGCGCTTGGCGCGCTCGATCACCATCTCGGCCACGTGCACGTGGCGGGCGGCGGGCTCGTCGAAGGTGGAGGCGATGATCTCGCCCTTCACCGTGCGCTGCATTTCGGTCACTTCTTCAGGGCGCTCGTCCACCAGCAGCACCATCAGGTGCACGTCGGGGTTGTTGGCCGTGATGGCGTGGGCGATGTGCTGCATCATCACCGTCTTGCCGCTCTTGGGCGGGGCGACGATTAGCGCGCGCTGGCCACGGCCGATGGGCGCAATGATGTCGATGATGCGGCCTGTGATGTTTTCTTCGCCCTTGAAGTCGCGCTCCAGCTTCATCTGTTCCTTGGGGAACAGGGGCGTCAGGTTCTCGAACATCACCTTGTGCTTGTTCTGCTCCGGCGGGCCGCCGTTGACGGAGTCGAGCTTGTTCAGGGCGAAGTAGCGCTCACCATCTTTGGGTGTGCGGACTTCACCTTCGATCATGTCGCCGGTGTGCAGATTGAAACGGCGCACCTGGCTCGGGCTGATGTAGATGTCGTCCGTGCTGGCGGTAAAGCTCGTGTCCGGGCTGCGCAGGAAGCCGAAACCGTCGGGCAAAATTTCCAGCACGCCATCGGCAATGATTTGTTCCCCGGTCTTGGCCCGCTTCTTGATGATCGCAAACATCAGCTCCTGCTTGCGCATGCGGCCGGTATTTTCGATTTCGAGTTCTTCGGCTTGCTTCAGGACTTCAGACACGTGCAGTGCCTTGAGTTCGTTTAAGTGCATGGAATGACTCCTTGGCGGAGCTGGTATGAATCTTGGGGGAGGAGGGCTGGTGCCAGATGGGCTGCTGTTTGCAGGTCTGGCTCGCCGGGGATCTCGGTCCGGCTGCCAATGCGTGCAGGCCGGTGATCTGAAGGAATTATGACAGGAAAAAAAGCGGGAGATTCACGGGATCCGAATTCGGTCTGTGTCTGGCGCTGCAAGTGGTGTCGTGAAAACAAACAACCCCGCGTGCATGGGCAGGCGCGGGGTTGTGGGTGCGGATCAGGCCAGTTGCTGATCGATGAAGGCGGTCAGTTGTGCCTTGCTCATGGCGCCGACCTTGGTGGCGGCCAGCTGGCCGTCCTTGAACAGCATCAGTGTGGGAATGCCGCGAATGCCGAACTTGGCGGGGATCTCGCGGTTTTCGTCCACATTCATCTTGGCGATCTGCAGCTTGCCCTGGTAGGTGCCTGCCACTTCGTCCAGGATGGGGGCAATCATTTTGCAGGGGCCGCACCATTCGGCCCAGTAGTCCACCAGCACGGCGGAGCCGGGTTGCAGCACGTCGGCTTCAAAGCTGGCGTCAGAGACATGTTTGATGAGTTCGCTGGCCATGGCGGATTCCTTGATTTTGAGCGGGTTGTGACCGGTGTACGTTTAAAGTCTGGGCATTGTGACAGAAACCAATCCCACGTTCACCGGTGTGGCCGGGCCTTGCGACGCTATGACAGTCATAGCGAAAAGCGATCAAACCAGTGGGTTTGCTGTCGCCAGCACCGCCTTGTGGCAACGTGCTCTGGCCCAGGTTGCCGCACATGCCCAGGCCCATGGCGCCCATTTGGCGCGCACAGTGGTGTTGGTGCCCTACGCCCAGCTCATGCCCTGGGCCCAGCGCCACTGGGCGCTGCAGTTTCCGCAAGGCTTTGCGCCGCGCTTTGAAACCACCCGCAACTGGGCTCGCCAGTTGCAGGTGTTTGAGCCTTCGGCCGACGACTTTGCGGGCGACGTGGCGCGCGACACCCTCACGGCCCGCGCCTTGCTCGATCGTGTGGGGCAGGGCGCCCAGCGCGAGATGCTGGCCACGCCCCTGCAAGAAGCCGCCGCCCAACTGGCCACCGCCGTGGCCGCTGTGCCCCCCGCGCAGCGCGCGGCCTGGGGCGACGAGGCCCGCAAACTGCTGGCCACCGCCGACGAGGGCAGCAGCCTGCATTACGAGGCCCTGGTGACGCGCCTGGCGCTGGAATGGGTGCTGGCCTCACGCCACGCCACCGATGTGCTGTTCGAGCCCGGTGTGCGCGCGGCGGTGGATGCGCTGGTGGTGCTCGAAGGCTTTCAATCCGACGCGCTGCCCCAGGCCCTGCTGGCCCATTGGGGCGAGCAGGGGGCTTGTGTTGCGCTGCCAGCATTGGTCGATGAAGCTCCCGCGCCGCCAAAACGCTCTCTGCATGCCGCCACCGATGCCGAAGACGAAGCCCACCGCGCCGCTGCCTGCGTGCTGGCCCATGTGCGAGATGGCCGGGTGCCCGTCGCGCTGGCCGCCACCGACCGCGCACTGATCCGCCGCGTGCTCGCTCACCTGGACAGCAGCGGCGTGCTGGTGCGCGATGAAAGTGGCTGGATTCTCTCGACCACACGCGCTGCTTCGCGGGTCATGGCCGCGCTGCAGGCCGCTGCGTGGAATGCCTCGTCCAACGAGGTGCTGGACTGGGTCAAACACACCCCCGCGCTGATGCCGGGCGAGGTCAACCGCCTGGAGCAATGGCTGCGCAAGGGCGTGGTGCAGCACTGGAGCGCCGCCACCGCGCGGGATCTGAGTGCGCAGCCCCACCTGGCCCGCACCGTGGCCACCGTGGAGGTCTGGCGCGACACCCTGCGCACCGCTCGCCCGCTGGCGCAGTGGCTGCCCGCCCTGCGCGCCGTGCTGGAGCAGGCGGGCCAGTGGCAAGGACTCTCGGCCGACCCGGCCGGCATGCGTGTGCTGGCTGCCCTGCGCCTGCAAGACGGCCAGCAGGCCGAGCTGGACGCCTGGGGTGACAGCGCGGGCCGGCGCATGACGCTGGCCGAATTCACCCGATGGGCCAAGGACGTGCTCGAAGCCGGGCGCTACGTGGCCGCACAGGCCGCCGATGCGCCCGTGGTGGTGGTGCCCCTACAGCAACTGCTGGCCCGTCCCTTTGCCGCCGCCGTGCTGCCGGGCTGCGATGAAAAGCGTTTGCAAGCCGCACCTGAGCCATCAGGCGACTGGTCGCAGGCTCAGCGCGAGGCCTGGCGCCTGCCCACACGCCAGTCGCTGGAGGCCGCCCAGCGGGCCGCCTGGGCCCACGCCCTGCGCACGCCCGTGGTGGACGTGCTGTGGCGCACCGGCGACGAGGGCGGCGAGCCCCTGTTGGCCAGCGCCCTGGTGCTGGCCCTGCAACTGGATGGCGCCGCTACACCCGGCACGGACGACCGTGCGGCCCGTGCAGTGGCCGCCACCCCCACACTGCGTCCCCAGCCCGTGGGCCAGGCGTTGCCGGTGGCGCACCTGTCGTCCACCGCGTATTCCGACCTGCGCCATTGTCCGTACCGCTTCTTTGCACAGCGCCAACTGGGTCTGCGCGAGGCCGACGAACTGGATGCCGAAGTGGACAAGCGCGACTTTGGTAACTGGCTGCACGCCGTGCTGCAGCACTTTCACGAGGCGTTGCAGGCTGAGCCCACCGACCACCCGGACGAGCGCCGCACCCGCATGGACGCCGCCGCCGAGGCTGTCACCCGCGAGCAACGGCTGCGAGACGGAGACTTTCTGCCCTTTGCCGCAGGCTGGGCGCAACTGCGCGACGGCTACCTGCAATGGCTGGCAGGGCACGAGCAGCAGGGCGCCACCTTCCGCCAGGCCGAGGTCAAGGCCCGCCAGCCGCTGGGCGACCTGGAGCTGGTTGGCACCCTCGACCGCATCGATGGTGTCTCGTCCACTGGCGAGCCCACGGTGCTGGTCATTGACTACAAAACCGAAAGCGACAGCGTGACCCGCCAGCGCATCAAGAGCGGAGCGGAGGACACGCAACTGGCCTTCTACGCCGCCCTGCTGAGCCACGATACCCTGCGCGCTGCCTACGTCAACGTGGGCGAGCGCGGCGAGACGCAAATGCACGAACAGGACGAGGTGGTGCACCTGCGCGATGTGCTGGTTGAAGGCATCCAACACGACATGGCCCGCATCGCCGCCGGTGCGCCGCTGCCCGCGCTGGGCGAGGGCTCGGTGTGCGAGTTCTGCGCCGTGCGCGGACTGTGCCGCAAAGACTACTGGGCGGACGCTGAACAGGCGTTGCCCGCGCAAGAGACGCCATGACCGTCAGCATTCCACAACCCACCCAGGCCGCCTACGAACACAACGGCCGCCCCGTCTCGCGCGAGGCCTTCTATGCCATTGCCTGCGACCCCGCACGCAGCGTGGCGGTGGAGGCCTGCGCGGGTGCGGGCAAGACCTGGATGCTGGTCTCGCGCATGTTGCGAGCGCTGCTCGACGGCTGCGCGCCGCACGAGATCCTGGCCATCACCTTCACCAAAAAGGCCGCGGGCGAGATGCGCCAGCGCCTGCAAGAATGGTTGGAGCAGTTCAGCCACAAGCCGCTGGAAGAGCTTACGGCCGAGCTGATTGCACGTGGAATCAGCCCCCAAGGCGCGCTGGAAAAGCGCGAGGCGCTACAAAATCTATACCGCCAGCTGCTCGAAGCGGGCCGCCCGGTGCAAATCCGCACTTTCCACAGCTGGTTTGCCGCGCTGCTGGGCACAGCCCCGCTGGCGCTGCTGCAGCAACAGGGCCTGCCCGCGCACTTTGAGCTGCTCGAAGACGATGCCGAGGCCGTGCGCGAGGTCTGGCCCCCGTTCTTGCAGACCGTGGCCGAAAGCGCCAGCCTGCGCGCTGACTACGAAGCCGTGGTGGCTCGCCACGGCCGCTCGCAAACCCACAAGGCCCTAGCGGCCGCGCTGGCCAAACGGGTGGAGTTTGATCTGGCCGACGAGGCAGGCGTGGTGGATGCGTCGGTGCCATCCTTCCAGCTCGCGTACCCCGATCTGGCCGCGTTGGCCGAGCCCGCCGAGGCCCTGCAGACCGACGCCGCCCTGCAACGCTGGCGCAGCCGCGCCGGCGCCTTGGGCGCAGAGGCCAACAAGACCCCGCAGAAGGCGGCGGACGCCATCATCGAGGCGCTGGCCTGCACCGACCTGAACCAGCGCCTGGACATGCTGCGCAAAGCGATGTTTGTGGCCAAGGAAGACCGCCTCTCCAAGAACCTGGAGAAGTTCCCCGCCGCGCAGGAGGCCGAGCCCGAGTTGCAGCGCCTGCTCACCGCTCGCCGCCAGCACGAGGCCTGGCAGCACCAGCAGCGCATGGCCCGGCTGGCGCGCTGCCTGATTGCGCAGTTTGTGGCCGTCAAGCAGCAGCACGGCTGGGTGGACATGAACGATGTGGAGCGCACGGCCCTGGTCATGCTGGCCGACCCGGTGCTCAGTGGCTGGGTGCAGGAGCGGCTCGATGCCCGCATCCGCCACCTGCTGGTCGATGAGTTCCAGGACACCAACCCGCTGCAGTGGCAGGCGCTGCATGCGTGGCTGTCGGGCTACGCGGGCTCGGGCGGTGGGGCGGCCGCGCCCAGTGTGTTCATCGTGGGCGACCCCAAGCAGAGCATCTACCGCTTTCGCCGCGCCGAGCCGCAGGTGTTCATCGCCGCGCAGGCTTTTGTGCGCGATGGGCTGGGCGGTGACCTTTTGAGCTGCGACCACACACGCCGCAATGCGCAGGGTGTGATCGGCGCCGTCAACGCCGTCATGGGCCAGGCCCAGGCGCAGCAAGAGACCAGCGGATTCCGCGACCACACCACCGAATCCAAACACCCAGGCCAGTTGCTGCGCCTGCCCGCCATCACCGATGCGGACGACGACACCCTGGGTGCAGGCCGCGACCCCCTGGCCTGGCGCGACAGCCTGACCGAACCGCGCCACGAGGCCGAGGAAACCCAGCGCATGCGCGAATGCACCCAGGCCGCCGCCTGGGTGGCCGCGCAGATTGCCAGCGGCACGCCGCCCAAAGAGGTGCTGGTGCTGGCCCGCAAGCGCGACCGCCTGGCCAGCATGCAAGACGCCCTGCGCTCCCTGCACCTGCCCTGTGTGCAGCCCGAAAAAGCCGACCTGTTCGACGCGCCCGAGGTGCAGGACATGGTGGCGCTGCTTGACGTGCTGGTTTCGCCCACACATGACTTGTCTTTGGCCCGCGCGCTCAAGTCGCCCCTGTTCGGCCTGGGCGACGAGGCCCTGGTGGCCCTGGCCACGCTGCGCCGCCAGAGCGAGCATGCGGGCAGCAGCTGGTTTGATTTGCTATCAAAAAGTGAGCTATCAGGGCGTGATCATCAGGCGGTGGGGGCTGTTTTGACCCAATACCAGGCCTGGGTGGGCAGCCTGCCGCCGCATGATGCGCTGCATGCCATCTACGAACATGGCGATGTGCTGGCCCGCTTTGCCGCCGCCGCCCTGGTCACCCAGCGCCAGGCGGTGCAGGCCAACTTGCGCGCGCTGCTGGCCGCGTCGCTGCAGCACGACGGCGGCCGCTACCTCACGCCCTATGCCTTTGTGCGGGCCATGAAGAAGGGGGGCGTGCGCGCGCCCGGCCGGGCCGATGCGCAAGCCATCCGCCTGCTGACGGTGCACGGTGCCAAGGGGCTGGAAGCCGACTGCGTGCTGCTGCTGGACACCGACACCCGCCCGCAAAAAGCCGAGACCATGGGCGTGCTGGTGGACTGGCCCGGCGAGCAGACCGTGCCCGCAGCCTTCGTCTTTCTGGCCAGCGAATCGACCCCCCCGCCCAGTGCCGAAGCCGCGCTGGCCGCCGAGCAGCAGGCCCGCAGCCGCGAGGAATTGAACATGCTTTACGTGGCGATGACGCGCGCCAAACACTGCCTGGCGCTGTCATCCGTGTTGCCCAGCAATTCGGCGCCGGGCAGTTGGTGGAACCGGCTGGCACCACTGGTCACCGAGGTAGACGCGGGCACGGCCCCGGCACCTGCCGCCGGGGCCGGGGCGGCCCCCGATACCTTCACCATCGCCGCGCTGCAACCCTTGCCCGAGGCCCTGCAAAGCGCCCGCACCAAACCGGGTGCTGCAGCCGCCGATCCCAGTGGCGCCACGCCCGTGGGCATGCCAGGCGATGGCGACTCCACGCCCCTGTCACGCCAGGGCGATGCCATGCACCAGCTGCTGGAGCAGGCCGGTGTGGCCGGTGCCCCGCTGGCCGACCTGCGCACCCACGGCTGGCCTGCTGCGCGCATTGCAAGGCTGGCCAGCGACCACGACATTGCCCCTGCAGCGGCCGAGTTGGCAGCCCGCATGGCACAGGGCATCCTGGCGGGCGAGGGCGCCTGGGCGTGGGACCCGGAGCAGGTGCAGACCGCCATCAACGAAGCCCCGCTCCATTACCAGGGCCAAAGCCTGCGCATCGATCGGCTGGTGCTGCGCCGTGCCCTGTCTGCAGATGATGCCGTGGCAGGCTGGTGGGTGCTCGACTACAAAAGCGCCGCCCAGCCTCAGCGCCAGCAAGCGCTGGTGACGCAACTGCAGCGCTACCAAGAAGCCGTACGGGCCCTGATGCCGGGCGAGGCCGTGCACGCGGCCTTCCTCACAGGCGATGGGCGTTTGGTGCGGGCAGGGGGCGGGCCCACCCCTGCCGCCGTCGGGCATACTCTCGCCCCCGCTGCGCCGGATGCCCCGGCAAAGCCCGAGCGTCCGCGCCCCGCGCCGGGGCCTGCAGATTCTGCGCAAGGCTCTTTGTTTTGACCCGCACCCAGGGCTTCCAATCCGCGCAACGCCCCCATTTTTTAGCAAGGTTCTCCCGTGTCTCACACCCTTTCTCCTTCCGATTCACCCGTCGCACCAGCCCTGTCTGCGGGGACTTTGCGGTGCGATGTGGCCATCGTCGGCGGTGGCCCGGCGGGCCTGATGGCGGCCGAGGTGCTGGCCCAGGCGGGGGTGGCCGTTCATCTGTTCGACGCCATGCCTTCGGTGGGGCGCAAATTTCTGCTGGCGGGCAAGGGCGGGCTCAACCTCACACATTCCGAGCCCCATGCTCCGTTTGTCAGCCGCTATGCAGAGCGCCAGCCTCAGCTCGAACCTTTGCTGCAGGAATTTGGCGGGCCCGAGGTCCGTGCCTGGGCGCAAGGCCTGGGTGTAGAGACCTTCGTGGGCACCTCCGGCCGCGTGTTCCCCGCCGACATGAAGGCCGCGCCCTTGCTGCGCGCCTGGTTACAGCGCCTGCGCGGGCAGGGCGTGGTGTTCCACATGCGACACCGCTGGCTGGGCTGGTCGGACGACGGTGCCCTGCGTTTTGCAGCCCCTGCAGGCGAGGTGCCAGTGGCCGCCAAGTCGGTGGTGTTGGCGCTGGGCGGCGGTAGCTGGGCACGCCTTGGGTCGGATGGTGCCTGGGTGCCGCTGCTGGCGCAGCGCGGTGTGGCCGTGGCGCCGCTGCGGCCCTCCAACTGTGGTTTTGACGTGCTGCGCGCCGATGCGCCGGCGGGTGAGACGCGCCGCGCGTTCTTGCAGGAGCTGATCGGCCGGACCCCCGTTCCCGCTGTGGGCTGGACGCCCCATTTTGTCGAGCGTTTTGCAGGCCAGCCCTTCAAGACGGTGGCGCTGGCTTTTACCGACAGCCAGGGCCGCACGTTCAGCCGCAGGGGTGAATTCGTGGCCACAGTGACAGGCGTCGAGGGCAGCCTGGTCTACGCCGCGTCGCACCTGCTGCGCGACGAGATCGAGGCCCACGGCCATGCCACTTTTCATCTGGATTTGCTGCCCGACCACACGCCGGAACGCGTGCTGGTGGAAGTGCGCCATCCACGCGGATCACGTTCATTGTCCAGCCACCTCAAGAGCCGTCTGGGGCTCGATGGCATCAAGGCGGGCATCCTGTATGAACACCTGGGTAAGGACGGCATGAACGACCCGGGGGCTCTGGCACACGCCATCAAGGCACTGCCCATCACGGTCGTGGCCACACGGCCCATCGACGAAGCCATCAGCACCGCCGGTGGTGTGGCTTTTGAGGCGCTGGACACGCACCTCATGGCCCGTGCCTTACCGGGCGTGTTCTGCGCGGGCGAAATGCTCGATTGGGAGGCGCCCACCGGGGGCTATCTGCTCACGGCCAGCTTGGCCAGTGGCCGCGTGGCGGGGTTGGGCGCGCTGCACTGGCTGCGCCAAGCTGCCTGAACTTGAACATGCTGAACGAAAGGGGCTTGCGCCTGAGGCGAAGGGCCTGGCCTTGCCAGGCATGAGGACATCGCGAAGGATGTCGCCGCTGGGAGCGGGGCTGCGCGACAGCGCAAAAAAAGAAGTTGACGAGCCTTACCCCCGGCACTGACTCCACAGTTAGGGCTGCTTGGTTCCCCACCTGACCCGGTTGGCCGCTTCACCATGCGAGGAGGCCCGTCACCGGCGATTGTACGACGGATGCGGGCGCACTTTTCTGAACAGCCCCGTTGCCGTGGACGCTGGAAGGACACTCGGCACAGCCCGTAGAATCTGCCGGATGTCCTACCTCGTGCTCGCCCGCAAGTACCGCCCCCGCAATTTCACCGAAATGGTGGGGCAGGAGCATGTGGTGCAGGCCCTCACCAATGCGCTCAACACACAGCGCCTGCACCATGCCTACCTGTTCACAGGAACGCGGGGTGTGGGCAAGACGACGGTGTCGCGCATTCTGGCCAAATCGCTCAATTGCCAGGGGCCCGACGGTCAGGGCGGCATCACCGCCACACCCTGTGGCGTGTGCTCGGCCTGTACGGATATCGACAGTGGTCGCTTCCCGGATTACACCGAGCTGGATGCTGCATCGAACCGGGGTGTGGACGAGGTGCAGAGCCTGCTGGAGCAGGCGGTCTACAAGCCAGTGCAGGGCCGCTTCAAGGTCTTCATGATCGACGAAGTGCACATGCTCACGAACACGGCGTTCAATGCCATGCTCAAGACGCTGGAAGAGCCTCCTGAATACCTCAAATTCGTGCTGGCCACGACCGACCCGCAGAAGGTGCCTGTCACGGTGCTGAGCCGCTGTCTGCAGTTCAACCTGCGGCCCATGGCGCCCGAGACGGTCCTGAGCCATCTCACGCGGGTGCTGGCATCGGAAAACGTATCGTCCGAGCCCCAGGCACTGCGCCTGCTCTCGCGCGCCGCGCGGGGCTCCATGCGCGATGCACTGTCGCTCACCGACCAGGCCATCGCTTTTGGCAGCGGCCAGTTGCAGGAAGCCGCCGTGCGCCAGATGCTGGGCGCGGTGGACCGCTCCTACGTGTTTCGCCTCATCGGAGCGTTGGCCGAGGGCGATGGCAAGACCGTTGTGGAAACCTCGGACACGCTGCGCCTCAATGGCCTGTCTGCCGCCTCCACGCTCGAAGAAATGAGCGCCGTGCTGCAGCGTATGGCGGTGTTCCAGGCCGTGCCCCAGATGGCAGGCGCCGTGGATACCGACGACCCCGAGGCCGCAGAAACGGCCCGCCTGGCCGCGCTGATGCCTGCTGACGAAACCCAGCTGCTCTACAGTTTGTGCCTGCACGGGCGCGGTGAACTGGGTCTGGCGCCCGATGAGTACGCGGCACTGACCATGGTGCTGCTGCGCTTGCTGGCGTTCAAGCCTGTAAGCGGTGTTGGCGGCGTTGGCGAATCGGCTGAAAAAAAAACTCTGACGCGGGCTGAAGCGGCGCTTTTAGGCCCGCCAGCTGCGGTTTCTGCGGCTCCCGCAGCCGCTGCGGTGGCTGTTCCGGCCGTGCCAGCGCCCGTGGCTCGAACGGCGGTGGCTCCTGCGCCTGTTCTCAGCGTGCCACCGGCTGTGCCTGCCGCAGCGATTGCAGCAGGTGTGTCGCCAGTGTTGGCGCCGGAGGTTTCTGCAGAAGCCGCCGAACCCGTGGACTCATCGGAACCGCCGCCCTGGCCTGGCTCGGAAGCGCCGGGTGCTGGGTCACCTGCAAACTCCGCCGCCACGGCACTGCCGGTGCGTACGCCCGAGAGATTTGGACAAAATCAGCACCCAGCGCAATTCCAGAAAGCGCAAGGTGCTCCTGAATATGTAGCAATCCCGGTGCGTGAATCGCCCGAACCAGGGGAGCGTTTGCAACCGTTGCCGCTTTCTGCGCCCACGCCCGTCTCTGCGCGCTACACGCCCACCGAGGAGGGCGATGTCTGGCATGCCACCGTGCAGCAGATGGTGGCGGCAGAATCGATTACCGCCCTGGTGCGCGAACTGGCCCTGCAGTCGCAACTGGTGGCGCGCGATGGGGGGCACTGGTTGCTGCGTGTGGAGCGTGAGTCGCTGAACCAGCCTACTGCACGCGAGCGCCTGCGCGCCGCGCTGGAGGCTGCTGGCCACGCCACCCAGATCAGTGTGGAGGTGGGCCACGTCATCGACAGCCCCGCCCGCCGCAATGCCGCTGCCGCTGCAGAGCGGCAGCGCCGTGCTGAGGAGATTGTGAACAACGACCCCTATGTGCAGTCGCTGGTGCGCGACTATGGCGCGAGAATCGTGCCGGGCAGCATCAAGCCTGCGTGAGATGAAGCGCCCCCTGAGTCGCCTGCGGCGCCTTCCACCTCTCTCGCTTTGCGGTAGGGGGACGCACTCGGTGGCCTGGCAAAGCCAGCTCCACGAGTGCACGGGATTGGCGTGTGCCAGTTTCGACGGCCGCTGACATTGCACAGCACAATACCGTGCATCTCGGATACCGAATCTCTGTCCCTTCGTGGGAATCGATCAACCAGAAAGAAAGCAAAGGAAATCACACCATGTTCAACAAAGGACAACTTGCAGGCCTCATGAAGCAAGCCCAGGCGATGCAGGACAACCTCAAGAAGGCGCAGGACGAGCTGGCCTTCATCGAGGTGGAGGGTGAATCGGGCGCGGGCCTGGTGAAAGTGGTGATGACGTGCAAGCACGACGTCAAGCGCATCACCATCGACCCGAGCCTGCTGGCCGAAGACAAGGACATGCTGGAAGACCTCGTTGCGGCGGCGTTCAATGCTGCGGTGCGCAAGGCGGAAGAGACTTCTTCGGAGAAGATGGGCAAGCTCACCCAAGGCATGCCAGGCCTCCCCGGCGGCATGAAATTCCCTTTCTGAGGGTGGCTACCGAGCGGGCGATCTGCGTCGTTGGGCGGTGCTCGGAATCCTCACGTACAGGAAGTACGTTCCGGTTCCTGTGCTCCGTCCGCCTAGCAGCTCATCCCGCTCGCTACGCCCTTGAGGGTGGGGTGTGAAGGCAGAGGGCGAGCACCTGTTGTTCTTCCCTACATCCGTTTGGGCTGAGCTTGTCGAAGCCTGGCTCCGCCGCTCCCTACAACGTCACGCGCATCGCCTCTAGTCTGTCCATGTCCACCACCAACTCCCTCGACGTTCTGATCCAGGCGCTGCGCCGCTTGCCGGGGGTGGGGGTGAAGTCCGCGCAGCGCATGGCGTTTCATTTGCTGCAGCATGACCGGGAGGGGGCGCTGGCCTTGTCGCGGGCGCTCGGCGATGCGGTGGGCACCGTGCACCATTGCGCGCGCTGTCACACGTTCACCGAGGCCGAGGTGTGCAGCACCTGCCTGGACCCTGAGCGCGATGCGACGCGGCTGTGCGTGGTCGAGACACCGGCCGATCAGTCGGCGCTGGAGCGCACGGGGGCGTTCAAGGGGCTTTACTTTGTGCTGATGGGGCGGCTGAGCCCCCTCGATGGCATTGGCCCCAAGGAAATTGGCCTGCAAAAGCTCATGGACCGGGCCACCGATGGCACCGTGCAGGAGGTCATTTTGGCGACCAACTTCAATGCCGAAGGCGAGGCCACGGCCCATGTGATCAGCGAGGCGCTCAAGAGCCGGGGGCTGCACGTGACACGGCTCGCGCGTGGCGTGCCCGTGGGCAGCGAGCTGGAGTACGTGGACCTGGGCACGATTGCGCATGCGCTGGTGGATCGACGCTAGGTTGTTCGCGAAACTTGTGCCTGCGGCGGCTAGAATACTCACAATTTAATAGCTGCTAGCGCTTGTGTATCAAGCGCTGGAGCCAAAAAAGGCTTAAAAATGAATACCACCATGCATGTCGCACGGTTCACAGTGGCCTACTGGTGCGTGCTGATCGCAGCGCTGCTTCCCATGGGCTGCGCCTGGCTGGCCAAGAGCGGCAGCTTCGGCAAGTCGCGCAAGGACGGTGGCTTTGACAACCGCGACCCCCGCGCCTGGATGGCTCGGCAGACCGACTGGCGGGCCCGCGCCAATGCGGCGCAGGCCAACAGTTTCGAGGCCTTGCCGTTCTTCATCGGTGCCGTGATCATTGCGCACCTGCTTGGGGCGGGGCAGACGTTGCTGGACATGCTGGCGCTGCTGTACGTCATGCTGCGCATCTTCTACATCATGATGTACGTGTCCGACATGCCCACCGTGCGCAGTGTGGTCTGGGCCGCAGCGTTTTTGGTCAATATCGGCATCCTGTTCGTCGGCTACCGCTGATCTTTGCCAGCCCGGCCTTTGAAGAAGGGCTGGCGCCACTCTTTCGGGGGCTGCCGGTCGGGCTCCAGTTTCTTTTAACCCTGGTACGTAGAAACCCGCAGGGATTCCCCCTGATGCGGGTTTGTGGGCTCTGGGGCACGATTGTTGCAATGCAGCATTGCTGCTTCCACTGATTCTCACGGATTTTCATGACCCGCCCATTGCTCACCCGCCGCGCCTTTGGCGCCGTCTCCGCCCTGTCGGCGGCCGGGGTGTTTGCGCCTGCCATTGTGCGGGCGCAAGCAGAGGGTGCAGCAGCGTTGGGCAACGTCACCATTGCCGTGGGCGGACAGGGCGTGCTCTACCACCTGCCGCTGGCGCTGGCCGACCAACTGGGCTACTTCAAGGCGGAAGGTCTGGACGTGACGGTGCGCGATTTTTCGGCCGGCGCCCTGGCCCTGCAGGCGGTGCAGGAGGGTGGGGCCGATGTCTGTGCCGGAGCCTTCGAGCACACCATCCGGCAGCAGGTGCGTGGCCAGTCCTACCGCTCGCTGGTGGTGATGGGGCGTGCGCCTCAACTGGCGCTGGGGGTTTCGCAACGCTCGCTGCCTGCGTACAAGGATCTGGCGGATCTGCAGGGACGGCGCATTGGCGTGTCATCGGTGGGGTCGTCTACGCAACTGGCGGCCAGCGTGGTGCTGGCCCGAGCGGGCATGGGGCCGCGCGACGTGGCGTTTGTGGGCGTGGGCTCTGGCATGGCCGCGATGAATGCGCTGCGTTCCGGACAGGTGCATGCGCTGTGCCATGCCGACCCGATCATGACGCTGCTGGAGCAAAAGGCAGACACACGCATTGCGGGCGACATGCGCTCACTCAAGGCCGCGCAGGAGATGTTTGGCGGCGCCCTGCCAGCCAGCTGTCTTTATGCGCCGCAGCCCTTCCTGCAAAAACATGCCGCCCAGGCCCAGGCACTGGCCAACGGCATCGTGCATGCCCTCAAATGGCTGCAGACCGCTGCCCCGGCAGACCTCGTCAAGGCGGTGCCTCCGGGCTACCTGATGGGAGACCGGGGGCTGTACCTGGCGGCCTTCAGCCGGGTGCGCGAGACCTATTCGACCCACGGGATGATGCCCGAAGATGGCGCAGCCACGTCCTTGCGCGTGCTCTCGCGCGTGCACCCCGAGTTGGCGGATTTCAAGGTGGAGTTGGCACGCACCTACACCAACGATTTCGTGCGCAAGGCGCGGCAGAAATTCAACGTCTGAGCTTGCGCGCCGGATACCCGCTGGGCCACTTTTGGGGTAACCGCAGGGGAGCGGTGGCAGTGCACGACCCAGATTGATCAGTGGATGCCGCGCACTGTCGCAATGCCTCGGCATCCGGGTCGGGAAGATGGCTTACATTCGTCGGCGTTCGGTTTGCCGTAGCCTCGGCCTACCCGTCATCTACCTCACCAGGATTGCTCCATGTCTTTTACCCTCAGCATCGGCCCGCTTGTCTCTTTGATCGCGGGCATTCTCATCCTCGTCATGCCCCGCCTGCTCAGCACCATCGTGGCGCTGTACCTCATCATCATGGGCATTCTCGGGCTGCTGGGCATGCACTCGCTGAAGTTCTGAGGCGCCTGGTGACGCCTTCTTGCGCGTTGCTCGCGGCGTTTCAATGGCGTTTTAGCGGCGCTTGACCTTGGAGGGGGTTCCCCCTCGGCGTACAGGCGCAGCAGCGGAGCGCTTGCCAGAACCGGAGCGGGCCACCGTGCCACGCGCCTGCGTGGCTTGTCGCACGGGCAGGTACACGACCACCTGCTCGCCCAGCTTGAAGGCCGCACTGGCGCGCACGTCGTTCCAGTCGGCCACGCTGGCAGCGCTGAGCTTGTAGCGCCGGGCAATGCTGGCCACGGTTTCACCCTTGCGGGCCCGCACCGTGGTGCGGCGGGTCACGATCTCTGGCGAGAAAGCGACCTGGCCGTTGTCTGCCAGGTGCGAAGAGACGTCCTGCCGGATGGCGGATGAACGCGGGACCATCAACGCCGAGCCTGCCTTGATCAGCATGCGGGGAGGAATGTTGTTGATGCTGCGCAGGTCGTTCTCGCTCATGCCTGCCCGCTGTGCGGCTTCGGAGACCGTCATGGTGGAGGGCACGGACCACACGGTCCAGCTTGCATACTGGCCCTCGCGGCGCGCTTCAAGGTTGCGCTGGAACACCTTGGCGTTGTCCCAGGGCAGCAGGATTTGTGGCGTACCGGCAGCCAGAATGACAGGCTTGTTGAACGACGGGTTCAGCGCGCGAAAATCTTCCTCGCGAATGCCTGCCAGCGTGGCCACCAGCGCAACGTCGATGTCATGGGTGATGTCCACCGTCTGGAAATAGGGGTGGTTTTCGATGAGGGGCAGCTCGGTGCGGAAGGCCTCGGGGTTGGCTACGATGTTCTTCACGGCCTGCAGCTTGGGCACATACATGCGGGTTTCGGCCGGCATGTTCAGGTCGGTGTAGCTGGTGCCCAGCCCCTGCTTCTGGTTGCGGGCAATGGCCCGGCCTACGCTGCCTTCGCCCCAGTTGTAGGCGGCCAGGGCCAGGTGCCAGTCGCCAAACATGCCGTAGAGCTTTTGCAGGTAGTCGAGTGCAGCGCGCGTGGATGCGAGCACATCGCGGCGGTCGTCGCGGAAGGCGTTCTGCTTGAGGTCGAAATAGTTGCCCGTGGCGGGCATGAACTGCCACATGCCGGCCGCCTTGGCGCTGGACACAGCCTGCGGGTTGAACGCGCTTTCGATGTAGGGCAGCAGCGCCAGCTCGGTGGGCATGCCGCGTCGCTCCAACTCTTCAACGATATGGAAAAGGTACTTGCTGGAGCGCTCGGTCATGCGCTGCATGTAGTCGGGTCGCGTGGCGTACCACTGCTCGCGGTCCTGCACCAGTTCGTGCTGCAGGTCGGGCATGGCAAAGCCCCGGCGGATGCGGTCCCACAGGTCGGCGGGGGCCGAGAGCGAGGCGACCTCGCCGCTGGAGGCCTGCGCGGCGGTGATGGGCCGGAGCGGGCCGTTGGGAATGACGGGGGTGTGGGCGGTCCGGGGTGGTGCACCGGTGGACGTGGAGGGTGCGCTGTCGGCCGCGCTGTTCTGCGAAGGCCCGGTGGTGGCGCAGCCCGTGAGCCAGAGCGCGCACGCCAGGCAGGCGATGTGCAAAATTTTCATCGAAACTCGTTTTTCCATTGACGCAGTGCGGCCAGTACCGCCACGGCATCGTCTTGATTCACCTTTGCGTCGTAGCCATGGGCCGCCTGGGCCACTGCAGGCTGTCGCACGCGCAGGAAGGGGTTGACGTCTTGCTCTAGGGCCATGCGCGACGGCAGTGTGGGCTGGTGGCGGGCCCGCAGTGCTTCACATTGGCTGCTGTAGTGGAGCAATGCCGCATTGCCGGGTTCCACGGCCCGCGCAAATTTCAGGTTGGAGAGGGTGTACTCGTGGGTGCAGCATACGCGGGTGTTGCCGGGCAACACCGCCAGCTGGTCCAGGGAGTTCAGCATTTGGGCAGGCGTGCCTTCAAACAGCCGGCCACAGCCGCCCGAAAAAAGCGTGTCGCCGCAGAACAGCAGGGGCTCCCCGTCGATGTCGGGGCAGTAGTAGGCAATGTGGCCAGCGGTATGGCCGGGCACATCAATGACTTCGAACCGAAGCCCCATGGTTTCCACGGCATCACCGTGCGCTAGGCGGTGCAGCGGCTCGGGGATTTTCTCGCGTGCGGGGCCGTAGACCACGGCGCCGGTGGCGCTGCGCACGGCATCCACACCGCCGACATGATCGGCATGGTGGTGCGTGACTAGAATGGCCTTCAACTGCACGCCAAGGTGCTGCAGGGCCTGCAGCACAGGCGCGGAATCTCCCGGGTCCACAACGATCGCCTGGCGGCCGTCGTGCAGCATCCAGATGTAGTTGTCGGTAAAGGCGGGCAGCGGCAGCAAGTTCATGAGCGATCAAATTATAGGTTTGCACCACTGGTTCGATTCCCCGCCGGGCCGGTACCTGCTGGCGTGGGAGCAGGCGCGCTTCGATGAGGCGGTGGCCGATATCTTTGGCTACCACAGCCTGCAGCTTGGAATGCCCTTGCTGGATGGCCTTCGCACCAACCGCATGCCGCACCAATGGCTGGCGCTGGGGCAGGAGGCGGTGCGGGGTTCCATCGCCTTTCTGGAGACCGGTAATGGCGATGCCCCCCTGCAGCGCCGCGCGGTGGATCTGCTGACAGAGCCCGTGGCCTTGCCGTTTGCGGCAGCGAGCCTGGATCTGCTGGTGCTGCCCCATACCCTTGAGTTGAGCATTGACCCCCACGCCGCCCTGCGTGAAGTGGAGCGCGTGCTCGTGCCCGAGGGCCGGGTGGTCATCAGCGGGCTGAACCCGACCAGCCTGTGGGGGCTGCGCCAGTGGCGTGCCCGCATGATCCAGCGTCTGGGCGGGGGGCACTTTGTACCTGCCGGATGTGGGCGAGTTCATTGGCTACCGGCGCTTGCGCGACTGGCTCAGGCTTTTGAGTTTTGAGGTCGAGTCGGCCCGGTTTGGCTGTTATCGTCCGGCGGTGCGCAGCACCCAGTGGCTGGAGCGTTTTGGCTTCATGGACCCGTTGGGCGAGCGGTGGTGGCCTATTTTTGGCGCGGCCTATTTTCTGGTGGCGGTCAAGCGGGTTCACGGCATGCGGTTGCTGGAGCCCGCCTGGCGGTCCAGCCGACAGCGTGCCGCCTCCACAGTGCCCATTGCCAACCGGGCAGGCCCGGCGGGTGCAACGGGCAGCACCTCGCGCATATTCACAGACAGCGACGACAGAGACAGGAACACAGTTTGAACCAGGTAGAGATATACACAGATGGCGCCTGCAAGGGCAACCCCGGCCCTGGGGGATGGGGTGCATGGTTGCGTTCGGGATCGACAGAAAAAGAGCTTTTTGGGGGTGAGCTGGGCACCACCAACAACCGCATGGAGCTGATGGCCGTGATCGAGGCGCTGTCGGCCTTGAAGCGCCCCTGCGCCGTGACGCTGTACCTCGACAGCGAATATGTACGCAAGGGCATCACCGAGTGGATTCACGGCTGGAAGGCGAAGGGATGGCGCACGGCCTCCAAGCAGCCGGTCAAGAACGTGGAGCTGTGGCAGCGGCTGGACGCGCTGGTGAGCACGGCTGGCCACCGCATCGAATGGCGCTGGGTAAAGGGGCATTCGGGCGATCCAGGCAACGAGCGGGCCGATGCACTGGCCAACCGGGGTGTCGAAAAAGCCCTGGGGCGTGGGTGACGGTGGGCATCTATCGGTGCGCAGCGTCTGTGCACCACGGCATCAGAAGCCCCCTCCGGGGCTTTTTTTGTCTCTGCAGCATGTAAAGCCTGCGTAAATCTGCCGCAATTGCCCTTGTGGGTATGCCAAGGTTTGCTGCAGCGCAAGACACGCACTGATACATTGTTTGGCTGCCTTCCCCACATCACCCGCTTCATTGATCCATGGCGTCCAAGAACAAATACATCGTTTTCGCTGTCATCGGCATCGCTGCCGCGTCGGGCGCAGCCTGGTGGCTTCAGAAGCCGGCCCAGTCCGTGCGCAGCGAGGCGCCTGCCGACGGCAGGGGTAGCGCCGCGCCGGCTGGTGCGGCGGCCAAGGGTGGGGGCGCAGGCCGCCCCGTGGCGGTAGAGGCCGTGGCCGTGCGGCAGATGGCCTTGCGCGACGATGCCGAGGCCGTGGGCAGTCTGCGGTCGCGCCAGAGCGTGGTGCTGCGCCCCGAGGTGAGCGGTCGCATCACGGCGCTCAACTTTCGCGACGGCGAGCGCGTGCGGCGCGGGCAGGTGCTGGTGCAGTTTGACGACCAGTTGCCCCGCGCCCAGGTGCAGCAGAGCCAAGCCGAGCTCTCCATCGCCCAGGCCAACCACAAACGCAATCAGGAACTGGTGGCCCAGGGCTTCATTAGCCAGCGTTCGGTCGATGAAAGTGCCGCCAACCTCGAAGTGGCGCGGGCCAAATTGTCCTTGGCGCAGGCCACGGCCTCGCGCCTGAAGATCGTGGCGCCGTTTGACGGCATCGCCGGTATTCGCGGGGTGAACGTGGGCGACTACCTCAAGGACGGTGCCGACATCGTCAATGTCGAAGACCTGGATGTGGTGTATGTGGACTTCCGCTTGCCCGAGCGTTTGCAGAGCAAGGTCCGCACGGGCCAGACCGCCCAGGTGGCGTTCGACGCCTTGCCCGGCGTGCGCTACAGCGCCGTGGTGCAGGCCATCAACCCCCAGATTGACGCCGATGGCCGCTCGGTGGTGGTGCGCGGCTGCATTGACAACCGGCGCCTGCAACTGCGCCCCGGCATGTTTGCGCGCGTGACGGCCGTGTTTTCAGAGCGCAGCGATGCCCGGGTGATCCCCGAGGAAGCCATCGTGCCCGACGGCAGCAGCCCGTATGTGTTCAAGATTGTGGATGGCAAGGAGCCTGGCAGCCGCGTGGCGCGGCGCACACCTGTCAAGCTGGGTGCGCGCACCCCCGGGTTTGTGGAAGTGGTGGATGGTCTGGTCATGGGAGATGTGGTGGTGACTGCAGGCCAGCAGCGCATCCAAAAGGATGGCACCCCAGTGCGTGTGGTGGAACTGGGCAAGCCAGGCAAACAGAGCAATGGCGGTGCGCCATCACCAGCGCGCGCAGCCGCCTCGGCCGGGGCGGCAGGTGCAGACCGTGCTGCAGGTGCCGTGGCACCAACCGATGCACCAGCGCCCACCGGGGCTGGCAGCGCCAGCAGCCCCCGGGCAGCGGCGCAGCCGATGGCAACCGCACCCGTTGCCAATGCTGCTACCGCCGCCGCTGCCACTGCCACTGCAGCATCGGCCAATGCCGTAGTGGCGCCGTTGCCCGGCCCTAATCCTTGCCAGCTTGCGGGCAGGCCCGGCCGCGCACCACAAGGCAGCCCACGCCATCCTGCGTGATCGATGAAGTTCCAGGACTGCCATGCAACTCGCTGAAATATCGATACGCCGACCGGTCTTTGCGACCGTGCTCTCGCTGCTGGTGCTGCTGATCGGCGCCGTGAGCTTCACGCGCCTGTCGGTGCGCGAATACCCCAAGATCGACGAACCCGTGGTCACCGTCAGCGTGCGTTATGCGGGCGCGTCGGCCGAGGTGATCGAATCCCAGGTCACCAAGCCGCTCGAAGACTCCATTGCGGGCATTGACGCGGTGGACGTCATCACCTCCATCAGCCGGGCCGAGCAAAGCCAGATCAGCGTGCGCTTTCGCCTCGAAAAAGACGCCGACAACGCCGCCGCCGAGGTGCGCGACCGCACCGCGCGGGTGCGCAACCGCCTGCCCGATGCTGTGGATGAGCCCGTGATCGCCAAGGTGGAGGCCGATGCCTCGCCCGTGATGTGGCTGGCTTTCAGCAGCGAGACACGCACACCGCTGGAGATCAACGACCTCATCAACCGCATCGTCAAGCCCCGGCTGCAGACGGTGACCGGTGTGGCCGATGTGCCCATCTACGGCGAGCGGAAATACGCCATGCGCGTGTGGCTGGACCCCGAGCGTTTGGCGGGCTACCGCCTGACCACGCAGGACGTGGAAGACGCCATCCGCCGCAACAACCTGGAGCTGCCCGCAGGTCGCATCGAGTCGCAGCAGCGCGAGTTCAGCGTCACCTCGCAGACCGACCTGGCCACGCCGTCGCAGTTTTCCGAGGTGGTGATCCGCACCGTGAACGGCTTCCCGGTCCGTATCCGCGACGTCGCGCGGGTGGAAGAGGGCGCCGCCAGCGACCGCAGCCGCGTGCGCCTGAACGGGCGCGAAGCCATTTCCGTGGGCGTGATCCGCCAGGCCACCGCGAACCCGCTGGAGCTGTCGCAGGGCGTGCGCGCCATGCTGCCCACGCTCAAGGCCGACCTGCCACCGGACATCGGCATCGACATTGCCAACGACAACTCGCTGTTCATCGACCGGTCCATCAAAAGCGTCTACACCACCATTGCCGAGGCCGTGGTGCTGGTGGCCCTGGTGATCTTTGTCTTCTTGCGTACCTTCCGCGCGTCCATCATTCCCATCATCACCATCCCGGTGAGCCTGGTGGGCAGTTTTGCGCTGATGTCGCTGGCGGGTTTTTCGATCAACACCCTCACGTTGCTGGCGCTGGTGCTGGCCATCGGCCTGGTGGTGGACGATGCCATCGTGATGCTGGAGAACATCTACCGCCACATCGAGGAAGGGCTGGACCCGTTCTCAGCCGCCATCAAGGGCGCGCGCGAAATCGGCTTTGCCATCGTGGCCATGACGCTCACGCTGGTGGCGGTGTATGCCCCGCTGGCCTTTACCCCGGGCCGCACGGGCCGGTTGTTTGTGGAATTCGCATTGGCCTTGGCGGGCGCGGTGGTGGTGTCCGGCTTCGTGGCGCTGACGCTGTCACCCATGATGTGTTCGCTACTGCTCAAGCACAACCCGAAGCCCAACTGGTTCGACCGCTCGATGGAGCGCTGGCTCACGGCGCTGTCAGACGCTTATGGCCGCCTTTTGCGGTGGCTGGTGACGGCCCGCTGGTCGGCCAAGGGCAGCGAGCGCGGGGGCGTGCGCGGCGCCATCTTCCAGGCCCGCTGGATCGTGCTGGCGGTGATGGCGGTGAGTGGTGCGGCGCTGGTGGTGGTGTACCCCAGCATGCGGCAAGAGCTTTCGCCGCTGGAAGACCGAGGCACCATCCTGGCCAGCGTCACCGCCCCCGACGGCGCCACGCTGGACTACACAAACCGCTACGCACTGGAGCTGGAAAAGATCGGCCAGGACTACCCCGAGTTCGACCGCATCTTCGCCAACATCGGCAACCCCACTGTGGCCCAGGGCAGCGTGATCTACCGCACTGTGGATTGGGAGAAGCGTGACCGCACCACGCTGGAGCTGGCGCGCGAACTGCAGCCCAAGGTGTCGGGCTTGCCCGGCGTCAACGCCTTTCTCATCACGCCGCCGTCACTGGGTCAGGGCTTTCGCTCGCGTCCGCTCACCTACGTGATCCAGACCTCGGACAGCTACGAAAACCTCAACGCCGTCACCAACGCCTTCATGGCCGAGATCGCGCAGAACCCCGGCATCGTCGGCCCCGACGTGGACCTGCGGCTGAACAAGCCCGAGCTGCGCATCGAAGTCAACCGCGAACGCGCCGCCGACCTGGGCGTGAGCGTGGACGTGGTGGCCAAGGCCATCGAGACCATGCTGGGAGGGCGCACAGTGACGCGCTACAAGCGCGATGCCGAGCAGTACGACGTGATCGTGCAGACCGAGGCCAGGGGCCGCACCACGCCCGAGAACATCGACACCATCTACGTGCGCGGCCGCAACGAAGCCATGATCCCGCTGTCCAGCCTGGTCAACGTGCGCGAAAGCGTGAGCCCGCGCGAGCTGAACCACTTTGGTCAACGCCGCTCAGCCACCATCACAGCTAACCTGTCGCCTGACTACTCGCTGGGCGAGGCGCTGAGCTTCATGGATGCCACGGCGGCGAAAGTGCTCAAGCCCGGCTACACCACCGAACTCAACGGCACCTCGCGCGAGTTCAAGAGCTCGCAGGGGGCGCTGGGCATCGTCTTCGTACTGGCTTTGGTCTTTATCTTCCTGGTGCTGGCCGCGCAGTTCGAGAGTTTCATCGACCCGCTGGTCATCATGGTCTCGGTGCCGCTGTCGATGATTGGTGCGCTGCTGGCCCTCAAGTGGAGTGGCGGCTCGCTCAACGTGTATTCGCAGATCGGGCTGATCACGCTGGTGGGGCTCATCACCAAACACGGCATCTTGATCGTGGAGTTCACCAACCAGCTGCGCGAGCAAGGCATGGAGATGGTGGATGTGCTCGTCAAGGCCTCGGCCCAGCGCCTGCGCCCCATCCTGATGACCACCGGCGCCATGGTGCTGGGAGCCATCCCGCTCGCGCTGGCTTCAGGCGCGGGCGCCGAGACGCGCACGCAGATCGGCTGGGTGATTGTGGGGGGCATGTCGCTGGGCACGCTGCTCACGATCTTTGTGGTGCCCACCATGTACACCCTGTTTGCACGCAAGGCAGTGCCGGGGGCGAACACGGCCGTGGCTGCCGAGGAGCCTGAGCATCCGCTGCACCCGCCGCACGATTACGTGGCCAAGTAGCCATGCGGAGCCCCAACGGCGGAGCGTTGCGACCCAATAAGAAGCCCCGATGGGGCTTCTTACTATTCGGAGTCGGACGCGTGCCTCATTCAGGTGCCGAGACGGTGTTTACGGCGTCCAGAACGTCTTGCTGCCCCTGCGGCCGCACCAGGCGAGCGACCTCCTTGCCGTCCTTCAAGAACACCAGCGTGGGCCACAGCTTGACGCCGAACGTGCGACCCAGGCGCTGGCCGGGGCCATCTTCCACCTTGATGTGCGCTACGTCTGCGCGGTCCTTCAGCGCTTGTTCGATCAGTGGCTGCGCGCGCTGGCAGTGGCCGCACCAGGGGGTGCCAAATTCCACAACGGCGGCGCCTGTCAGGCGGTCCACCTCGTCACGGGATGGGGGTTGCGCAAGGTGCTGGGCGGTGTAGGGCATAGGCGCAAGATTTCCAAACGGGTGCAAATGAAAAGAGCCATTGTGCTGCGCTTCGCCCGCGCGGGGTGCCACGGGCGCGGCGCCTGTGGGGGATGCGTAGCAAGGGCCGCCCCGCAGTGAAGGCGTCGGTCCCCCTGGGGGGAAGGCGCGAAGCGACTCAGGGGGTCAAATAACGCCGTCAAACACCATCACATCCACCGTGTCGCCCGCGGCCACGTTGCCCTGGCTGTGGTGCAGCACGATGAGTCCGTTGGCCTGCACCATCGAGCTGAGCACACCCGAGCCCTGGTTGCCCGTGGTGCGCACCTGCAGCGTGCCGTCGGCGGCCGTGGTCACCAGTCCGCGCTGGTACTCCGTGCGGCCAGGCTTCTTGCGCATGGCTTCGGTGCTGGTGGCGCGCAGCAGCGGTGGGGCGCTGTGGGTGCTGCCCATCATGCGCAGCAGGGCGGGGCGCACAAAGGCCAGGAAGGTCACCATCACCGCCACGGGGTTGCCCGGCAAGCCGAACAACACCGCACCGCTGTGGGGTTGGTTGGTATCATTTTGATAGCTGCTAGCGCTTGATGGGTAAGCGATGGAGGCCAATTTTGCTTGATTTTCTGTGGTGGCAATGCGCCCCGCCGCCATAGGGCGGCCCGGCCGCATGGCAATGCGCCAGAAGGCCACGTCGCCCAGCTTTTTCATCATGGTGCGCGTGTGGTCGGCCTCGCCCACGCTCACGCCGCCGCTGGTGATGATGGCGTCCGCGCGCTGCGCTGCGTTGCGAAATGCGGCTTCCAACAATTCCGGCTCGTCGCGGACCACGCCCAGGTCGATCACCTCTACACCCAGCCGCGTGAGCAGGCCGAACACGGTGTAGCGGTTGCTGTCGTACACGGCGCCTTCGCGGGGTGGCTCGCCGAGGCTCAGGATCTCGTCGCCGGTGGAGAAATACGCTACGCGCAGGCGGCGGTACACCGTGACGGTGGACAGGCCCAGGCTGGCGACCAGGCCCAGCGCAGCAGGCGCAAGCAGCCTGCCCTTGGCCAGCGCCACGCTACCCTCCATCAGGTCTTCGCCCTTGAAGCGGCGGTTGTCGCCGGTCTTGAGCACATCGGCCGCGATGGTGATGTGGCCGTCAGCTGCGGCGGCTGTGGTGAACTCCTGCGGCACCACGGTATCGAGGCCCGTGGGCATGATCGCGCCGGTCATGATCTTGACGCACTCGCCCGCCGCCACGGTGCCCACCCAGGCCTTGCCCGCCAGCGCCGTGCCCACCACGCGCAGCGTGAGAGGCTGGCCTGCGACCAGTTGGTCGCCCGCAAACGCATAGCCGTCCATGGCCGAGTTGTCGTGTGGTGGCACGCTGATGGGCGAGACCACGTCCTGCGCCAGCACACGGCCCAGGGCGCTGAAGAGGGGCAAGTCTTCGGTGGCGCTCACAGGCTCGACCAGCCGTTCCAGAAACGTGTTCACGTCGGCGGCGCTCAGGGCCTGCGGGTCGTAGCCTTGCAGTTTGGCGGCAATCTGGGCAATGGTTTTCATGGGTCTCAGTAACTTTCAATCAGTCGTGCAGCACGCGCACCATGTGCAGCTTGTCAAAGCCCACGCCGTCCACCACGATGGCGTGGGGCAGCAGGCCCCAGGCGCGGAACCCGGCCTGCTCGTACAGGCGCACGACATGCGTGTTGGAGGCCGTGACCGTCAGCACCAGCTGGGTCAGCCCGGGCACGCGGCTGGCGACCTCTACGCAGGCGGCTACCAGCTGCTGGCCGATGCCCTGGCGCTGGGCTTGTGGCGCAACCATCATGCCTACCAGCGTGGCGAGGTGCCGCTGCTTGGTGCGCTGCTCGCGCTCACAGCCCAGGCAGCCGACCAGCTGGCCTGCGGCATCGAAGGCGCCGAGGAAGAACTGACCCGACTCCGGCGCGCCAAAACGCGCCACGTATTCGCTGGCATCGCGGCCCACCGAGGATTCGTAGTCGGACGTGAACGCATCCGGCGCGGTGCGCAAAGCCTCGTCGCGAAGGGCTTTGTAGGCCACAGCGTCCGATGCGACCAACGGGCGGATCAACACTGCACGGGCGACCGCAGGCGTGTGCGCGTTCATCGCAGCGGTGTGTGATCAGGCCTGCGGTGCGCTCGCGCTTTCCAGCGCGTGCAGCTCAGCCAGCGTGTTGGCGTTGAAAAAGGCCTTGGGGTCGTCGCCGGGCTGGTCAAACGGCACGATGGCGCAGCGGTGCTGTGACGTCCATGCATCAATCTTGCGGCCACCGGCCTGGGTGAAAGCGACCAGGCTTTCGAGCAGGTCCACGCGCAGCAGGCAGAACACCGGCTGGGTGCGCACGGTGGTGCGGCCCGTGCCATCGTCCTCGGGCGCTGCGGCCATGGCGATGTCGGCGTCCTGGGCGTCAGCCGCCGCCGCCAGGCGCTGGGCCAGGTCCAGGGGGAACAGCGGGGTGTCGCAGGGCACTGTCAGCAGCCAGGGCGTTTCGCAACGCTCCAGTCCTGTCAAAAAACCTGCTAGCGGCCCGGCATAGTCGCTCAGCACGTCGGGCCACACCGGTGCGCCGAAGGCCTCATAGGCGGCCAGATTGCGATTGGCGTTGACCATGGTGGCGCCGGTCTGCATCTGCAGTCGCATCAGGGTGTGCAGGGCCAGGGGCAGGCCCCGAAAGTTCTGCAGGCCTTTGTCGACGCCGCCCATGCGGGAGCCACGGCCACCGGCGAGGACCAAGCCGGTGATGTCTTGCTGATTGATCAATTGAAGTCCTGTCGGGAATGAGATTGCTAGAGAGGCGGCGCTGCCCATAGGCACAATGCTCTCTCTTTCAAAACTAGCATGTTGCCTGAGCTTGGCGAGTAGTCTTCCTCAGACTCGCTATCAGCGATCCAGCGAACGCCTTCGTAGCTTGCTACTGTTGCTGATTCCAAGCGCCATTGGAGATTCTTAAGAGCCCCGCGCTTGTTTTGCCAAGGATCGCAGTAGTCGTTTCCGTTGTGTACGACCAGGGCGTCGATCTTGAGAGGGGCGGCGATGTCTCGCTTGAGTTCGTCGATCAAAAATGAAGAACCGAAGATCAAAAGATCCCAGTCGGATTGCTCGGTAGCTCGTCCGTTAGCTTGCGATCCGATGAGCCAAACAGATGCCGGGCGATGCGTCAAACCGCATACCGTAAGGACAAACGCCTGCACATCTGGCGCTAGATCATCTAGGCCCATAGCGCTAGCCCCCGATGTAGCTCATCTCCACCCGCCGCGCGCCACCAGGCGTGGTATCCGCAGGCAGGCTACTGCGCAGCTCCGAATAGCGGTCGCTGCGCTGCTGCCAGATGGGCGCGATGGCCGAGGCAATCGCCTCGTCGCTGGCGCCGCCGCGCAGCAGGGTTCGCAGGTCGTAGCCCTCGGAGGCAAATAGGCACAGGTAAAGCTTGCCTTCGGTGGACAGGCGCGCGCGGTTGCAGTCGTGGCAAAACGCCTGGGTCACGCTGCTGATCACGCCCACCTCGCCCAGGGCGAGGTCATATTGGCCTGCGGCATTGGCATAGCCCCAGCGCTCGGCGGTTTCGCCGGGGCTGCTGGGGTCGAGCTGGACCAGCGGCAACTCGGCGCGCAGGCGTTTGATCAGCTCGGCCGAGGGCAGCACTTCGTCCATGCGCCAGCCGTTGGTGGCGCCCACGTCCATGTATTCGATGAAACGCAGCGTGGTGCCCGAGCCCCGGAAGTGGCGGGCCATGGGCAAAATTTCGTGGTCGTTGGTGCCGCGCTTGACGACCATGTTGACCTTGATGTGCGACAGCCCGGCGGCGTGCGCCGCTTCGATGCCCGCCAGCACGTCGACCACCGGAAAGTCCACATCGTTCATGCGGCGAAACACGGCGTCGTCCAGGCCGTCGAGGCTCACGGTCACGCGGTTCAGGCCCGCGTCTTTCAGCGCTTTGGCCTTGCGCGCCAGCAGCGATCCGTTGGTGGTCAGCGTGAGGTCGGGCGCCAGCCCGTCAACCGTGCGCAGCTGGGCCAGCTGCGCCACCAGCGCTTCCAGGTTCTTGCGCAGCAGGGGCTCGCCACCGGTCAGGCGGATCTTGCGCACGCCATGCGCCAGGAAGAGCTTTGCCAGCCGCGTGATCTCTTCAAAACTCAGCAGCGCGCCATGGGGCAGGTAAGGGTAGTCCTTGTCGAACACTTCCTTGGGCATGCAGTAGTTGCAGCGGAAGTTGCAGCGGTCCGTCACGCTGATGCGCAGGTCGCGCAGCGGGCGGCCCCGGGTGTCGGTGAGCAGGCCTGTGGGGGCCACGGGGTGTATGGGCACCCGCGCCGCCAGAGCGGCGATGCGTTGGTCCACCAGAGGAATCACACGTTCGGCCATGGCGTGATTTTGCCGCAAGGGGGCCTGCAGAGGGGGCAAGCCCCTGCGCGCGGAGTTGATCGCGGTCAAGTTTTGCCCAGGCGCTGGTATGGCCCGCCTTTGACATGGCGCAGGGCGTTCTGGTTGCTGCGTTGCAACAATCTGCCCATTCGATTTCAAGGGGATTCCCATGTTGACGCGCGAATTTTCTGCCGATGCCACGCCATGCCAGCGCCGTGTGGCCCTTCAGTGGGTGGCGGCGGGTGTTCTGCTGCCCACCTGGGCAACTTGGGCGACTGGAGCCCAGGCGCAGATGGGGTTGTCGGGGGCCATCAACTATGCGGGCTGGTTTCGCGCACTGTCGCAGCGCATGGCCAAGGCCTATTGCCAGCAGTACCTGCAAGTGCTGCCTGCTGCGGCGGTGGATGTGATGGGGCTGGCGCGCAAGATGGTGCAGACGGGCAGCGGCGAACTGGCCCGAGGCATGCAGTCGGGCCAGTGGCCTGCAGAAGTCGGGGGGGCAGCTGGCAGAAGTGCAAAAGCAGTTTGCCCTGCTCAACCAGATGACTTCGGCGCCCGCCACCACCACGGCCCTGGTAGCGGCGGCATCGGAACAGGCCGATCGAACGCTGCTCATTGCGCAGGCCGTGACCGAGGCCATCGAAAAATTGGCACAGGCCCCCAGTGCCCGCCTGGTGAACCTGGCGGGCCGCCAGCGCATGCTGTCGCAGCGCCTGGCCAAGAACTACTTTTTGAGTGCTGCCAAGGTGGATTCCAAGGTGGTGCAGGCGCAGCTGGCGTCCGATGCGGCGGACTTCCGCCAGGCCTTGCAGACATTGAAGGCGGCGCCCGTGTCCACATCGTCCATCCGCAACGAGCTGGAGTTGGCCGACTCACAGTGGCTGTTTTTTGAATCCGCGCTGCGCCGCCCGGCCGATGACGCGGGGCTGAACGCCGTGGCCACCACCAGCGAACGCCTGCTGGGGGTGATGGACAAGCTCACCGGCCTGTACGACGCTGCCCTGCGCGAGGTGCTGGGCTGAGAGGCAGGGAGCGGCCGGGGTCACCCGATCAGCCGCCCCAGCCCGCATGCTGCATGAAGTCCGCCAGGCGGCAATCGCGCCCCACCAGCACCAGCCGGGTGTCCAGCGCGTTGAAAAACCCTGGGGGTGGTGGAAGCGGCAGCTGCTGGACGCGTTTGTGGGTGTCGATGCGCGCCGCTGCCAGTTCGTAGTCGCGTGCCAGGGCCATCCACAGGCCATGGGCGCCGGCCGACTGGCGTGCGCCTGTTATCAGGCTCCTCCCTGAGTCCAGCCACCATCGGTAGATGGCTGATGCAATGCCCATGCGGCGGTAGCCGTCCACCACCTTGGTGTGGGGCGCACGCAGGTGGCGGTCGGTGCGGCGGTCCACTTCGACCAGCCGGTTGAACACGGTGTAGGCCACGATGCGGTTGCGCTGCGGGTCGATGGCATACACAAAGTATTCGCCGTCGGCCTCGCGCAGGCGAAACACCAGCCCATGCAGATGCAAGGGCAACGGCTGCATCGCATCGCGCGTGCGGTGGTTGGTGCGGATGCGGTCGTACAGCGCCTCGAACTCGCGCTGGATGTCGCGGCCCGACAGATCCACGTCGATGCGCAGTTCGGTCAGCCGCTGGGCCCACTGGCCCAGCAAGCCCTGGCCGGGCCACGTGTTGGCGATGACGGTGGCGTCGCGTGGGTCGCAGAGGCTGCAGGCGATGGCCATCATGGCGTGTTCCCCTGGCCATCGGTCCAGCAGCCGCTCAGCAGGCGTGCAGGCTGTTCGCGGGCGCACACCTGGGCGCTGTGGGGCCAGTCGGGCAGCGGCACCACCAGGCCTGCGTATACGCCGTAGGCCTCACCCGCCGTAATGGTTTCGCCCGCCCACAGGCTTTCGCCCGCACGGATGGCCCCTCCGGCGTGAATGTGCCCACCGGCCCGCACACCCCAGCCCACTTGCAGGTGGCCCTTGCAGTCCACGTCGCCCGTTACCCACACGCCCCGGGCAGCCTGCACGGCAGCATCGGTTTGCAGGTGGCCACCCACCTTGATGCCGCCGTCGCAACCCAGGTCGCCCACCACCCGCAGATCCTGGGTCACCCGGCAGTGGCCGCCGACGTGGGCGGTAGCCCCGCAGTCCAGCTCGCCGCCCACACGCAGGCTGCCTGTGCACTGCAGCCGCTGCGCCACTGTCAGCGACCAGCCCACGCGCGCATCGCCGTGCAGCCGCGCGCTGCCTTCGCAGCGCACTGCGCCCGCCACGCGCAGGTCTTCGCCCACGCGCAGTGCTCCACCCACCCGCAGGCCGCCCAGCACGCTGAGGCTGCGGCCCGTGCGCACCACTCCCCCTACGTCGGCGTGGCCCCGGCAGCGCACGCTACCCGCAAACACCAGCGCGTCTGCCTCCAGGTGGTCCACCTCCAGCACATCGTTGGTGGGGCCGAACTGGTCCAGCATCCAGCAAGCGTCTTCCACACGGCCCTCGCGCACCAGGTCGTCCAGCAGCGCCTGGTAGTTGCTGGCGCCCTCCTGGCGGCGCAGGTACCAGCGATAGCCGTCGGCGCAGGGCTGCTTGGCACGGATGAAGTGGCGGGTGATGTCGGCAGTGGCGGCGGCTGCGTGGGCCACGGCCTGATCGGCAGAACCGTCGCGCGCGAGCGCAGCGGTAGCAAGTGGATGCGCGGGTGCGCGCGGGGCGAGCGAAATCTCGCCCGAAGGGAACGGGGGCATGGACACTCCTGACGTCCGCGCCCCGGCCGTGGCCAAGGCGCAAGCTGGCGCTGGGCGTGGGGCCCGGCGACAGGAGGTGCGCGAAAAGAATGCGGAGGGGAGGGGGTGTCGCCGGGCTCAGGAATCTGCAGCGAGGGTGCAGACTTGGTGGTCACCGGCCTGGAGCGTGGCCTGCGAGCGCGCGGCACGGCGCAGCGGCGCTGTGGCGCTGGCGGTCGTGGCGGTGGAGTGGCTCGCAAACATCGGCGGCACTATAGGCAGCGGTTTCAAGACCGTCAAATCAATCCGCACTGCCTTGGTGCGGATTGGGCGCGCGCGCAAACGCAAGTGATGGTGGCTTGCGAGCGCGCTCGGGGCCTTTACACGCAGCGTCCGCCATCCACCTCGATGCACACGCCGCTGATGAACGACGCCTCGTCGCTCGCCAGGTACAGCGCCGCGTTGGCCACGTCCAGCGCGGTGGAGAAGCGGCCCAGCGGAATGGTGGCCAGGAACTTGGCGCGGCGCGCATCGTCCACCGGGCCGCCCGCAAACTCGGCGGCCAGGCCGGTGTCGGGGTTGAACACGGGGTTGATGCAGTTCACGCGGATGTTGTCGGGGCCCAGCTCAGCGGCCATGGACTTGCTGGTGATGATGACGGCGCCCTTGGAGCCGTTGTACCAGGTCAGGCCTGGGCGCGGACGCAGCCCGGCGGTGGACGCGATGTTGATGATGCTGCCGCCCCCGGACTGGCGCAGCGCGGGCACGGCGTGGATGGCACTCAGGTAGATGCTCTTCATGTTGATGGCATAGACCTTGTCGAACTCGTCCTCGCTCACTTCGAGCATGGGGCGGTTGCGGTGCGTCCAGCCTGCGTTGTTTACCACCACGTCCAGGCGGCCGTACAGGCGCACGGCTTCGTCGACCATGGCCTTCACTTCGGCGGATTTCGTCACGTCGGCCTTGAAGAACGCGGCGGTGCCGCCGGCTGCCGCGATTTCGGCCACCACGCGCTGGCCCCCGGCCTCGTTGATGTCGTTGACGATGACCTTGCCGCCTTCAGCGGCCAAGCGCTTGGCGATGCCTTCGCCAATGCCGTTGCCGGCGCCGGTGACGATGATGGATTTGTTCTGTGCGCGCATGGGCTCTCCGATGGGTTTGTTGGGTAGTATCAAATTTGATAGCTGCTAGCGCTTGTCTATCAAGCGCTAGAGGCTGATTTGACGGATATTTCGGTGGTGGGTGACTGCGGGGAGGTGTCTGTGGCCATGGCGGCAGGCGCCTGCGGCACCCGGCCATAAAACTGCGGAAAGTATTCCTTCACGCCGCTGCCGTTGAAGTCCCAGCCCGTGCACTGGCCCAGGTGGCGTGGCGGTTCGTCGGGGTTGCTGGACGAAAAGACGGCAGGCACTGACTGAAAGGCCGCCGTGGCCAGGTTGAACAGAAGTTCGCGCAAATGCGTGCAGCTTTCTACGCCGCCCAGGTGCTTCTGGATGGCCTGGCGCCAGCCGCGTGCCATGCCGCAGCCCACCATGCGCTGCAGTGCGGCCTGGGCCTCGGTGCAGCCCTTGAGCGGGTGCGAGTCCATGGACACGTCCACCGCCTGCACCACCAGTTGGCGGTTCACGGTCACGCGCAGCCACATGTGGTGGATGGCCTCACCCGCCAGGCGCGTGCGCGTCGGGTCGCGGTGCGAGGGGGCGTCGTAGGCCTTGCTGTCGTGCAGCTCGCCTTCGATGTCCCACAGGCCATCGTCGCGTTCAAAGCCCTGGTAGTTGACCCGGCGGACATGCTTGAGGGTGCGGGGTGCGGGGGGGCTCAGGGGCATGGCAAAAGAAAAATCGTCGTACAGAGGATCAGAGATTAGCGGTGCACGGCCGCGCCGTCGTGCGCAGGCGTGACACCACTGAAGCGCGATTAACCGTACTTGATGGCGACCGTCTTCAGGGTGGTGAAGCCGTACAGCGCCTCAAAGCCCTTTTCGCGCCCGTAGCCGCTGGATTTGACGCCGCCAAACGGCAGCTCCACACCACCCGCAGCGCCATAGTTGTTGATGAACACCTGTCCGCTGTGCACGCGCTTGGCCATGCGGAACTGGCGGGCGCCATCGCGCGTCCAGATACCGGCTACCAGGCCGAATTGCGTGGCGTTGGCCAGCTCCACCGCATGGTCTTCGTCCTGAAAGGCCATCGCCGACAGCACGGGGCCGAAGACTTCTTCCTGTGCCAGGCGGTGGCCCACGGGTACATCGCGCAGCAGGGTGGGGGCTTGGTAGTAGCCGGTCTCGGGCGCTTCGTCCACTACCACGCCCTGGGCCACCATGGGGATGCCGGCCACTTGCGCGTCCGACAGAAAGTCCCACACGCGCTGCTGCTGCGTCTGGCGGATAAGCGGGCCCACGTCCAGGTCCATGGCGGCGGGGCCGACGCGCAACTTTTCAAACGCCTTGCCCAGGCGCTCCAGCAGGGGTTCATAAATCAGCGAGTCGATCAGCACGCGCGAGCCGGCCGAGCAGGTCTGCCCGGCGTTCTGCACGATGGCGTTGATTACCACGGGGATGGCGGCATCGAGGTCCGCATCCGCAAAGATGATCTGCGGGCTCTTGCCGCCCAGCTCCAGCGTCACGGGGCAGTGGCGCTCGGCAGCCACCTGCTGGATCAGCGTGCCGATCTTGGGGCTGCCGGTGAAGCTGATGTGGTCGATGCCGGGGTGGCGCGCCAGCGCGTCGCCCACCTCGTGGCCGTAGCCGGTGACGATGTTGAGCGCGCCGGAGGGAAAGCCCACCTCGGCCGCCAGCTGCGCCACGCGGATCAGTGACATGCAGGCGTCTTCCGCGGGTTTGACCACGCACACATTGCCCGCCGCCAGCGCGCCGCCCACGCTGCGGCCGAAGATCTGCATGGGGTAGTTCCAGGGGATCACATGGCCCGTCACGCCGTGGGGCTCGCGCCAGGTCAGCACGCTGTAGCCGTCGGGGTAGGGGATCGTCTCGCCGTGGAACTTGTCGCACGCACCGGCGTAGAACTCGAAGTAGCGCGCCAGCGCAATCGCGTCGGCGCGTGCCTGCTTGGTGGGCTTGCCGCAGTCGCGCTGCTCCAGCGCCGTCAGCTCGTCCGCATGCTCCAGGATCTTGGCCGAGAGCTTTTGCAGCAGTCGGCCGCGCTCCACCGGCGCCAGCTTCTGCCACACCGCGTGGTAGCACTGGCGGGCCGCATGCACCGCCGCGTCGATGTCGTCGGCGTTGCTGCGCTGGATCTCGTCGAAGGGCTGGCCGTCGGACGGGTCGATCATGGCAATCGTGCGGCCCGAGGCGGACGGCACCGAGGCGTTGGCGATGTAGTTCAGTTGCATGGCCGTCATTTTGCCCGGAAATGAAATGTGTGCTTATTATTTAAGTAAAAAATGCTTCTGGCGCTTGTTGGTAAAGCGCTGGTAGCTATATATTTAATAGCAATTCAATAGCAGGTGGCGCGCAGTGCCGCCAGGTCCAGAATCTCCAGCTCGCCGCGTTGCACGCGCACCAGGTGGCGCGATTCCAGGTCCTTGAGGATCTGGTTTGTGGTTTGGCGCGAGATGGCCAGCATCAGCGACAACTGCTCTTGCGAGATGGACAGCACGCGGCGCGACCGCCCCTCGGCCGTCCACTGGCCGTAGCCCTCGGCCATCATCACCAGGCGGCGCGCCAGGCGTTGTGGCGCAGGCAACAGGGCCAGCTCTTCCATGGCCACAAAGGCCGAGCGCAGCTTGTCGGTGAGCAGCAGCGCGAGCGCATGCCAGTGCTGCGGGTGGGCCTGCAGCCACGCCTGCAGCCGCTCGTGCGGAATGTGCAGCAGCGTGGTGGGCTCGGTGGCCTGCGCGTCGTGCGTGCGTGCGGAGTTGTCGAACACCGAGATTTCGCCAAACCAGTGTGGCGGCTCCAGGCGGATCAGCAGCGCGGCCCGCGCCTCGTCGGCCCGGCCGCCAGTGCCCGAGATGCTGACCGCGCCGCGCACCACCGCATACAGCCCGCAGGGCGCATCGCCGCGCAGAAACAGCACTTCGCCCGTCTGCAAATGGCGCACCTGTGCCATGGCCAGCAGCGGCTGGGCAAAGTCGGGCGGCAGGTGGGCAAACCAGCGGCCGGACTGGAGGACGGGCAGATAGGTGGCGGGGTCGGTCATGCAGTGCAGATTGGGCGCGAGGCAGGGTGGGGCGGTGCCGTGGGAGTGTGCCTTTTTGTCGTCTGCACGACAGACGCTGGCAATGCCCCGGGGCGAGTATTGATGCTGCTCAAAACAACAGCCGGAGACACCCATGAAAACCCTGATCGACCACCTTGCGCAGTACGCCGACTACCACCGCGACCCGCGCAACATCCACACCCATTTTGTGGGCGTCCCGATGATCATGTTTGCGGTGGTCATCCTGCTGTCGCGCCCGACCTGGATGGCGGGCGCGTTGCCGCTGAGCCCTGCGCTGTTCGCTGCGCTGGCGGCCAGCGTCTTCTACTTCCGGCTGGATATGCGTTTTGGCCTGGCCATGGCGACCCTGCTGGCGGCCATGCTGGTGGGGGGGCAGTGGGTAGCTTTGCAGAGCATGGCGGTGTGGCTGGCCACGGGCATCGGCCTGTTTGCCGTCGGCTGGGTGATTCAGTTCGTGGGCCACTACTACGAAGGTCGCAAGCCCGCGTTTGTGGACGACTTGGTGGGCCTGATCGTCGGCCCGCTGTTTGTGGTGGCCGAGTGGGCCTTTGCGCTGGGTTTGCGCAAGGAAGTGCAGGCGGCGATCGAGCGGCGCAGCGGCCCGGTGCGACTGCGCACCGGCCAGGCACCTGCATAAGCCCCGCGCGTGACCCATGAGCTTTGTTTCCATACTTCCCACCTTGTTGTTCATCGCCCTGGGGCTGGTCATGTTCGGCCTGGGCCTTTCGCTCACGGTGGGCGACTTCAAGCGCCTGCTGCAGCATCCGCGTGCCGTGGTGCTGGCTCTGGTGCTGCAGGTGCTGGTGCTGCCAGCGGCGTGCTACGCCCTCATCGTGCTGCTGGGCGTGGCGCCACTCTACGCGGTGGGACTGATGCTGCTGGCGGCTTCACCGGGTGGGGTGTCGGCCAACCTGTTCAGCCATCTTTTTGGTGGCAATGTGGCGATGAACATCTCGCTCACCGCCATCAACACCGTGTTGTCCATCGTGAGCCTGCCGCTCATCACCAACTGGGCGATCAACACCTTTGCGCACACGGGCCAGGTGGTGCCACTGCAGTTTGGCAAGGTGGTCGAGGTGATCGTCATCGTGCTCGTGCCGGTGGTGCTGGGCATGGCGGTGCACCGGCGCGCGCCGGCCTTCAGCGCCCGCATGGAAAAGCCCATGAAGATTTTCAGCGCCGTGGTGCTGGCCGCTTTTGCGCTGATTGCGATTGCCAAGGAGTGGACGGCGCTGGTCGAGTCCTTCGCGGGCATCGGTCCGGCCGTGTTGTTGTTCAATGCGATCAGTCTTGCGTCGGGGTACTACCTGTCGCGGGCGGCGGGGCTCGACAAGTCCATGGCCACGGCCATCAGTTTCGAGATCGGCATCCACAACTCCACGCTGGCCATCTTCATCGCGCTGTCGGTGCTGGGCAACTTTCAGCTGGCACTGCCTGCGGCCATCTACTCGGTCAGCATGTACATACTGGCGACGCTGTTTGGTGGGCTGGTGCTGCGGCGTGGTGCCCAGCCAGCGGCCGCCGTCAGCGCCTGAAACAGCATTCTGGCGTTGTGGCTCAGCGTGCGCCCACGGGCACGTAGGCGTCGCTGTGCTGGGTCAGCCATTGCTGTGACAGGTCCGTGCCGTGCTGGCTGGGGTGAAAGTCGCGGCGCAGGTATTCGCGCCATGGGCGCCAGGTTTCGCGCACCAGGCCGCCCTTGCCAAACAGCGTGCGCGCCGCACTGGCCCAGGTGGTCCATTTCCACAGGGTTCCGTCGCGGCGCAGGTTCAGCACCGTCTGGCGCAAGGCGTCGCCCAAGAAGACGAGGGTGATGCGGCGGAACCAGGTGATGCGCCACTCGTGGTTGCCGCCCAGCGCCTGGTAGATGTCGAACGCCGTGTTCTTGTGCTCGGCCTCTTCGGCGCAGTGCCATTGCCACATCGTGGCCAGGCGGGGTTCGGCTCCCGCCAGTGTTTCGGGGTGGGCCAGCAGCCATTCGGCCAGCAGCGCGGTGAAGTGCTCGTTGGCAGCCGTCACGGCCAGGGGGTGGCGTGGGTCGGCTCCGGCAAAAAGCTTCATGCGCTCCTGCGCGCGGGACGCCCATTCGTTGACCAGGCCCTGCTTTTCGAGGTGCCCATTGAACAGCGCATGGATGCGGCGGTGAGTGGCCTCTTGTCCGATGAAGCCGCGCACCTCGTCGGCAAATTGCGCGTGTTGCTCGGGCGGCATGGCTTTGTGCCCGCCCTTCACAGCGTCGATGAAGAACTGCTCCCCCACCGGGAAGCTCATCGACAGCGCATTGAAGAACGCCGTGCGAAACGCATCGCCGCCGCACCAGTGGCGGTCAAAAGGCGTTTCCAGGTCAATGAGCAGGCGTCGCACGACGAGTTCGGTCATGGGGATGGATCTCCGGGAGCTCGGTAAAAAGATAACGTCTTTGTGGTTTGGTACGTTGTAGTACCAGTGGTGAGGAATCATGGAGTGCGCATGTGGTACTGTCAAGTACCTGTTAACCCCAAGGGAATCTGCCAGCATGACCGCACTGCAAGCCGCCCCCCGACCTGGCGCCACCGAGGGTAAGGAGCATCGGGATCGCCTGCTGCAGGGCATGGCCCGCGCCGTGGCGACCAAAGGCTATGCCGACACCACGATTGCAGACATCGTGCGCGAGGCTGGCGTCTCGCGGCGTACTTTCTACGAGAACTTTGCCGACAAGGCCGAATGCCTGACAGCGCTGTACGAATCGGCAAGCGGCAACGCACTGGCGGTGCTGCGTGGCGCCATCAACCCCCAAAGCGATTGGCAGGCCCAGGTGGAGCAGGCGCTGTCGGCGTACTTTGGTGCGCTGGCCTGCAATCCGGTTCTGCTGCGCACTCTGTTCATTGAAATCCTGGGCCTGGGCATGCCCGGCCTGGCCGCGCGGCGGCGGGCCAATCAGCACCTGGTGGACCTGATGCTGGAGGTGGTGAACACCCGTACTGGCGATCAGGGCCAACGCCATCTTCCCTTGAAGCCCGTGATGGCCATGGCCGTGGTGGGAGGCATCAATGAGATGGTGCTGCAGTCCATCGAGCAAGGTCGGGCTGGGGCTTTGCAGGAACTGGTGAAGCCTGCTGCGGCGCTGCTGCGGGCTGCGATTGCGGCGGAGTTTTAACTGTGGCGGGGTGTGGTGGCGACGTGGAGCCAGCGTTTGCAGCCTTGAAAAACCGCTACCAAAGCCAACCCGGCGCCCAGGGCCGCCAACCACTGAGGGAATGACAGCGGCGCGAACCTGAACGCTGCGGCAAGCCAAGGCACGGTGGTGATAGCCGTCAACGCCGCCAGTGTGCCGCCCAGCACCCACAGGCTGACGGGTGTGAGGCCCGCCCACAGGCTGCGCCAGCTGGTCTGGTTGCTGCGGCTGGGCAGGATGAGTGCTGCGTTGGCAGCCACCAGCACCACGAAGGCGGCCGTGCTGGCCGTGGCAGCATGCGCGGCCTGGCCCAGCAGCCAGGCATAGAGGCTCACCACGGCAGCCGTCACCACGCCGCCCTGCGCCAGGCTCAGCAGGATGTGGCGGGCTGAAAGCAAGGGTTCATCGGCGCGGCGCGGCGGCTGCTGCATAAGGTCGGCCGCACCTTCCTCGGCCTCAAAGACGATGGAGCAGGCGGGGTCGATGACCAGTTCCAGAAACGCAATGTGCAGCGGTGCCAGCACCAGCGGCAGCCCAAAAAGCACCGGCAGCAGCGCCAGCCCGATGATGGGCACATGCACGGCGAGCGTGTAGACCATGGCCTGGCGCAGGTTGGCAAAGGTCTGCCGCCCCCGGTGGATGGCCTGAACAATGGCTGCGAAATCGTCCTGCAGCAGCACCAGCGCTGCAGCCTCGCGCGCCACGTCGGTGCCGCGCTGGCCCATGGCGATGCCGATGTGGGCGGCCTTGAGGGCAGGGGCGTCGTTCACGCCGTCGCCCGTCATGGCCACCACCTCGCCCTGGGCCTTGAGGGCTTCGACCAGCGCGAGCTTCTGGTGCGGCTTGATGCGTGCGAACACGCTGACCTGCCGGACTTTGCTGGTGAGCATATCGGGGGACATCAAGGCCATGTCATCGCCGGTGACGACTTCGTCGTGGGCGATGCCCGCCTGGGCTGCAATCGCGCGTGCGGTGCGGGGGTGGTCGCCCGTGATCATCACCACGCGGATACCCGCCTGGTGACACTCTGCAATCGCCTGGGGCACCTCGGGTCGCAGGGGGTCGGCCAGGGCCACGAGGCCCAGCCATTCAAAGTCAAAGTCGTGCTGAATGCCGGGCCAGTCGTCTTGCACGCGGTGCCGGGCCTTGGCCACGCCCAGCACTCGAAGGCCCCGATCGGCCAGCCGAGCGGCCTGGGCGCTGACGGTGGCGCGCTCGGCGTCAGGCAGGTGGCACAGGTCGGCCACGGCTTCGGGCGCACCCTTGGTGGCCACGGTGTCGTGCGCGGATGTGCCGTCGCGCCACAAGTGGCTCATGGCCAGCAGCTGGGGCGAGAGCTCATATTCGCGCGCCAGCGACCAGGCGGGGTGCAGGTGCTCGGTGCCTGCCAGATGATTCCCCGCCATGCGGTGAAAGGCCTGCTCCATGGGGTCGTGCGGTTCGATCTCGCTGGCCAGCACGGCGTATTCGAGCAGTTCGTGAAAGGCCTCTGGCAGCGCCGTGCCACTTGCTTCGGCTGCTTTTTCGGGCAGGTTCTGCACATCCAGCTCCTCGCCCGCAATGCACAGTGCGGCCACGGCCATGCGGTTTTGCGTGAGGGTGCCGGTCTTGTCCACGCACAGCACTGTGGTCTGCCCCAGCGTTTCGATGGCGTTGAGCCGCCGCGTCAATACCTGCTGCGCCGCCAGCCGCCGTGCAGCCAGGGCCAGGAAGACGATCATGATCACCGGAAGCTCTTGCGGCAGGATGCCCATGGCCAGGGTGATGCCTGCCAGCACTGCTTGCAACGCGTCGCCGCGCAGTGCCCAGAACAGGGCCACCAGCAGCACGCACAGCGACAGGCCGATCAGCACGAGCTTGTGGGTGAGCCGTGCCATTTCTTCACGCAAAGGCGAGGCCTGCAGCGCAATGGTGTCGAGCGACTGGCCAATGCGCCCCAGCTCGGTGTGGCGCCCCACGGCCGTCACCTGCAGCAGGCCCTGGCCGCTGACCACCAGCGTACCTGCAAATACCTTGTCGGCAATCTGCTTGGCCACGGGCTCGGATTCACCGGTCAGCATCGATTCGTTGGTGGCCAGCTCGTGCGCCTGCAGCAGGGTGCCGTCAGCCGGGATGCGGTCGCCCTCGGCAATCATCAGCAGGTCCTCGCGCACCACATCGCGGCCTGCGATGCGCACCATGGTGCCGCCTCGCAGCGCCAGCGCGCGGGGGCTGGAGAGGTCGCGCAGGGCGTTGAGGGTGTTGTCGGTGCGGCGCTCCTGCAGCACCGTAATGGTCATGATGATCACCACAAACCCCAGCAGGATCAGGGCCTCGTGCGCGTCGCCCATCGCCAGGTAGATGCCGCCTGCACCCAGCAGCAGCAAGAACATGGGCTCGCGCACCACGTCCCAGGCCATGTCGCGCAGCGTGCGGCGCTGGCTGATGCCCAGTTCGTTGGGGCCTTCTTCACGCAGGCGTTGGGCGGCAACGGCCGGGTCAAGGCCAGTCGGTGGGGGTTGTGCAGGCATCTGGGGGCGTGGGGAGTCTTGAGACGATCTTTCTTATACCTTTGATCGGTGAAAGTGTCCGTGCGCTGGTGCTGATGTTTCCCAGATCACACCTTGCAACTCACACCTCGCACAGCACAAAGTCTGCCTTGCCCACATTGCACTCAGGGCACCGCCAATCGTCGGGCACATCGGCCCACAGGGTGCCTGGCGCAATGCCCTCATCGGGCAAGCCTGCAGCTTCGTCATAGATCCAGCCGCAGACCACGCACATATAGATTTTCATGGGTTGATCCTGAAAGTTGTTTTGATGGGCTTCAGTCGTCATCGTGGTGTCTGCTGCGCTCGCTCGTCGTGCCGCTGGCAATCAAACCATTGGGCGATTGCTGCCACTCCCATGCGCCAAAGGCCAGCACTGCCAGCAGCAGCGCGGCCGCCAGCCAGGTGCGGTTTTTCTGCACCAGGTTGGGCCCTGGGCCTTCCACGCGCCCGGTCACCATGGGCAGCGCCTGATTCTTGCGCCGCAGCATGCTCAGGCTGGCAATCAATGCGAGGTGGGCCAGCACGACAAACAGCATGGCTTCTCCGAAGAACTCGTGCACTTCTTCGATCCAGTCGCCACCCAACACGTCGCCCCAATCGTTGTAGGTGGCATAGCCGCTCAAGGTGATAGGAACGACCAGGACCAGCAGCAGCAGCACCGCCAGTGCCATCAGCAGGTTTTGCCCCTGGCGCCAGTTCACCTGGCTCACCTGGCTGGCAGAGCGTGCTTGGGACAGGGTGCGCAGCCATGCGGGAGCCCCGGCCAGCTTGCGCCACAGCAGGCCCAGGCCCGAAGTGCGAGGGCCAAAGATTCCGTACAGCACGCGAAAGCCCAGCAGGCCCGCCATGGTGTAGCCCAACGTGACGTGCAGCAGCCGCCAGTGCTCGCCATCGGTCGTGGCGTAGGCGCCCACAAAGCAGAGCGCAAACAGCCAGTGGAACATGCGCGTGGGCGCGTCGGTGACCCGGCGGCTGGGCGTTTGGGCAGTCGCTGGCTGCGCTGTGGCGCTGACCGGGTCGAAGGAGGGGGTGGTTTGCATTGTGTTTTCCTTGGGTTCAGTCGTTCCAGGCGCGGCGTGATCGGGCATCCAGCCCCGCGGGCATGCGCAGGTCGTGGTCGTCAAATTGCCCTTGGTCGGCACCCGTGTGGCAGGCCGCGCAGTTGGCGGCGCTTTTCACGCTGGCAAGCTTCCAGGCGGCGGGCTCGATCTTTCGGTGTTTGCGCTCAAACCAGGCCGAGCGGGTGATGCGGTCCTCGGGAGGCTCTTCGCTCACGCGCTTGTAGGTGCCGGCGTGGGACTGCAGCCACTGGTTGAGCTGGCGCACGGTGGCCGCGTCCAGCGATGCGTCGGTGCCATAGTGCTTGTCGAGCCCCGTCATCACGCGGTTCCACGACGCGGCGGGCAGCAGCCCGGGTGGGTAGGCGGTGTGGCAGGCGGCGCATTCCTGCGTGTAGGCGCTAGGCACGTTGCGGGGCATGGCGCGCCCGCTGTCTGCATGGGCGCTGGGGAGCGCCTGCAGGGCCAGCATGCACAGTGCTGCGGCCATGGCGGCGGGGCGAATGGGGGCAAGTTTTTTCATGGTGTTGAGATTCAAGGCTTGAGTGCGTTGAAGGCGCTAACGTAGGCCAACACATCGGCCTTTTCCATGGCCGTGCATTCGCGGCTCAGCACGTCGTTGCAGTTGCGGCGGAACCACTTGTCCACCTTGGCGGTGTCGGTGAATGCCTTGGGGTTGAAGGCAGGGGCCAGGGGCGCTATCGACTTGCCGGTGCTGGCGTGTTTGCCCTGCGCGGTGGGCGGCGTGCCGTGGCAGGATGCGCAAGACCACTCGCCGCCGTGCCGGGTGGTGAAGAACACCTTGCCCTTGTCGGCGTTGCCGGGGCTGCCTGCCTGTGCGCTCCAGTGCGCGAGCTGCTGGGCGGCGGTGGTGTCGGCGGCGTGGCTGGGGCTGGCTGCGGCCCAAAGGCACAGTGCAGCCAGGGCCAGGGTGCGAACGGTTGTCATCGTGGTGTCCTTGTGGGTGTTGGTTGTCCTATGCAGCCATTGTTGAAACCCCAGCCTGAACGGCGCGTGAAAGGGCTGTTCATCGGCCGTTCAGACACTGCGCGGGACAATGCACCCATGTTTTTTTCCCCCCACCATGCTTCAGAGCGCTGCCACGCCATGCGCTGGGGCGCGGCGGCTTGTCTGCTGTGGGCGGCAGCGGTAATCACGCCAAACGCCCTGGCCAGCGGCAAGGACGACCACGACCGCGCCCGGCAGGCCGTGCAGGCGGGCCAGGTGCTGCCGCTGCCTGCAGTGCTGGAGCGCCTGCAGCGCGAAGTGCCCGGCCAGGTGCTCGAAGTGGAGCTGGAGCAGGAGCGGGATCGCTGGATTTACGAGATCAAGCTGCTCACACCTGCGGGGCAGTTGACCAAGGTCAAGCTCGATGCACGCACGGCCGAGGTGCTGCGCGTCAAATCGCGCGACGATCAACGTACCGGCCGAGAACACCGCTAAGACTGCCCTGCGTGGGCTCGTGCCCATGCAAGCAGACGAGGCTTCCAATCGCCCGATTTCGCTCCAACCCTTCGGGCAAGGTACTTGTGCGACCCTAAAAAGACACTGAACAGGTTCTATAGCCCATGCGCATCCTCCTCGTAGAAGACGACACGCAGCTGCGCACCCAGTTGCGCACCGCGCTGCAAGGCGCGGGATACACCGTGGACGAGGCCGACAACGGGCGCGACGCGCAGTTTCTGGGCGACACCGAGGCTGTGGATGCCGTGGTGCTGGACCTGGGCTTGCCGGTGGTGGATGGGCTCACGGTGCTCAAGCGCTGGCGGGCCGAGGGGCGCAACATGCCGGTGCTGATCCTCACCGCGCGGGACAACTGGCACGAGAAGGTGGCGGGCATTGATGCGGGTGCCGATGACTACCTGACCAAGCCCTTTCACCTCGAAGAGTTGCTGGCACGCCTGCGTGCGCTGATCCGCCGCGCCAGCGGGCAGGCGTCTGCGGTGCTGCAGTGTGGCGACTGGTCGCTGGACACCCGCAGCGGCCGCATGACCTGCGCAGGACAGCCCGTGGCGCTCACGGCGCACGAGTACAAGGTGCTCGACTACCTCATGCACCGGCCTGGCGTGTTGGTGTCACGTGCCGAGCTGACCGAACACATCTACGCGCAGGACTTTGACCGGGACTCCAACACCATCGAAGTGTTTGTGGGGCGCCTGCGCAAGAAGCTGCAGTCGGCTTCGGTCCACGCCGCTCGTATCGAGACGGTGCGTGGCATGGGCTACCGCCTGGTGCCGCCATGAACCGGGGCGCGAACCGCGGCGGTTTGCACTGGTCACGTTCCCTGCGGTTTCGGCTACTGGCCGTGACCGTGGCGGGGCTGACGGTGGCGGTGGTGCTGGCGGGCCTGGTGCTGAGTGGGCTGTTCCGCGAGCATGTGCAGCGCCAGTTCGAGGCGGCCCTTGTGCAGCAGCTGGACCAGGTCACGGCGCGGCTGGAGTTTGATGCCCAGGGCCAGCCGGGGATAGCTGCCCAGGCGCTGTCGGACCCGCGCTGGCTCAAACCCTATTCGGGCCTGTACTGGCAGGTGGACGCCATGGCGCCCGATGGGCGCGGCCGAGCGGGGGTGCTGCGCTCGCGCTCGTTGTGGGACACCAGCCTGACCCTGCAGGTGGATGCGCTGGCTGACGGTGCCGTGCATGTGCACGAAGTGGCAGGCCCGCAGGGCGCGCCCTTGCTGGTGCTGGAGCGCACCGTGCGTGCCGAGGGCACGGATGCGGCACGCTGGCGGCTGATCGTGGCGGCCGATCTGCAGGCCACCCAAGCGGCCACCGCGCAGTTCACGCGCGTACTGGCGCTGTCGCTGGCGGCCCTGCTGGTGCTGCTGGCCGCAGCCGCCTGGGCCCAGGTGGCCGTAGGGCTCAAGCCCTTGCAGGCGCTGCAGCGGGGCTTGCAGGATGTGCAGCAGGCACGCACCACACGGTTGCAGGGCGCATACCCTGCCGAGATGCAGCCACTGGTGGATGACTTCAACGCCGTGCTGGCCCGCAATGCCGAAGTGGTGGAGCGCGCGCGCACCCAGGCAGGCAATCTGGCGCATGCCTTGAAAACCCCGCTTTCGGTGCTGGAGAACGCGGCCTGCGCGCCAGCACCCCGTGATGGCGCAGCGCTGGCTGCATCGGTGCGCGAGCAGGTGCAGGTGGCGCGGCGCCACATCGACTGGCACCTGGCGCGATCCCGCGTGGCTGCATCGGCACACCTGCCCGGCCAGCGCACGGCGCTGGAGCCGGTGGTGGGCGGACTGGTGCGCGTGATGAACAAGGTGCATGCCGGGCGCGGGGTGGACATCACGGTGGCGCTGCCCGATGCCCCGCTGTTCTTTGCGGGCGAAGCGCAGGACCTGCAGGAAATGCTGGGCAACCTGCTGGACAACGCCTGCAAATGGGCGCAGTCCACCGTGCGCTTGCAAGCGCAGGTCCTTGGCGGGCAGCCGCCCCAGATGGTCGTCAGTGTCGAGGACGACGGCCCCGGCATCGGTGCGGCACAGCGTGCGCAGGCGGTGGAGCGTGGCGTGCGGCTGGACGAAACGGTGCCGGGCACGGGGCTGGGCCTGGCCATCGTGCAGGACTTGGCGGCCCTGTACGGCGGGCGGCTGGATCTGGAGCCTGCCGACCTGGGCGGCCTGCGGGTGGTGCTTGTGTTACCCGCGGCGCTCGAGACGGCGTAAAAAAGCCCGCCGAAGCGGGCTAAGGCCCTGACAAATCCCTTCAATCTCTCGAATGTCGCAAAGCCTTGGACTGGACGCCCCCAGCGTAGCACCCCCGTTGGAGTTTGACTACCCGGGGAACACCAGGGTGTGCCGCGAAGGTGGCGGGCCTTGGCCGGATGGCCAAGGAGATGGGATATTAGTTTTGATTGAAAATGGGCTCTAGCGCTTATCCATCAAGCGTTATAAGCTATGTTTTTAGGAGTAAATTCATAGCCTGCTCTCCACGCTGTTGCGCATGGCCGCCTGGGCCACGGCATCCAGGGCGCCGTCCACCACGGTCTGCTCGGTCAACACCTGCACGGCGCCCTGGTGGAAGAGCCGCTCCAGCAGCCGCAGGGTCATCGATTGGGTCCGGCCCGAGGCACTGGTGAAGAGGAAAAGCTGGCCTTGCGAGCCGATCCAGGACAGCTGGGTGCGTTCCCACTGGCCTGCCACTTGCAGGTTGACCCAGGTCCCAACAGCCAATGGGGCCAAGGGCGCGCTTGAGGCCAGGTGGGGCAAAGTGGCCAGGCCGTTGGTGGTGCTGGTGGATTCGGGCACAAGCTCGGCGCTCTCCGATACCGGGGACTGTGAGATGTCCACATAGCCGGATTCCTTGGCCTCGGACGGGGCGACCCACGGATCGTCATCCTCCAG
>NZ_JAMXAX010000209.1 GCF_023913775.1 Acidovorax facilis | reverse complement strand
CCGGTGCCAGACGATGGCTGGGTGTGGGAGCAAGGCCCTGGGCCAGCGAAAGCAGCGGTGCCAGCAGCACAAGGCAGACGGTTCGCGGGGGCGATGAAGCGGGATACGGAAATGAAGCAGGCGCGCGCATGGCGATCTCCAGACAACGGACGAAAAAGGTGTTGCGCTACCGCCCGGGCCACCCTGTTTCAGGGGGGCTCAGGCTGTGGCAGACGCACTTCGGGCGTTGGAGATCAGGCGATGGGTGGTTTGATGGTCAGTGCGGGAGGCGCACTGTCAAACCGTGCAGACGCCGTGGGCAGCGCGGTGCCCGGGCGGCGGAGAGCGCACGACGCTGCCGGGGCGGCGTCGTGCATTGCCGAATGGCAGATTTCGCAGGCGGAACATGCGGCAGAGTGGTGATCGTGTGCAGCACACCCCACCAGTTCACCATCACACGCGGATGCCGCAGCAGCATGCACGGCATGGTCATCGTGATGGGCGATGGCGTGATCGCCTTCCTGCATTTCTGCAGCCATGGCCTGTGCGGCCTGGTCAGTCGTGTGCTCTTGTGAAGTCGCGTATGCCGCTTCGGCTGCCACCAGGTGGCTGTGCTCCTGCGCATGCGGCGCGCTAGCAGGAAGCAGGGGCTGCAAGACCCCGGCGGCCATGGCGGTGCCGGTAAGTCCCCGCAGGACCAGCACCACCATCAACACGAAATAGAGGCCGCGACGCATGTCCCAATGATACGGCGGCACGCCTCAAGGTTCCCAAAAGGTTACATCTCCGGCCCCCGGCCCTTGGGGCGGCCACCAGGCACTGCGGGCAAATGGGGGTGCAGATGTAGGGCGGTTCGGCTTACGATGTAACAATGCGTTCGGTGCATCTCCTGGCCCTGCGGTGCCTGGAATGACTGTGCAAGACGAAAGGTCGGTATGCCTTCCTGGCTGGTGGGAACCTGGAGTACGTTGTCTGCGCGAATCCGCTGGCTGGTTCTGGTGGCGACCCTGCCCGCCGTGCTGCTGGCGGTTTACCAGGCACGGTCGCACCGCATGGACGCCATTGCCGCCGCAGAGAACCAGGCTTTGGGCACGCTGCGGGCCGTGGCAGCCAGCCAGCAGCGCCTGATTCAGAACACCCGCGATTTTCTGCAGAAGCTTGCTGCCATGCCCTCGGTGCACCGGCCGGCGGAACCCGAGTGTGGAAGGTACCTGGCCGAGGTGCTGTCGCTCAACGCCACTTACGTCAACATTGGTGTGCCACAGGCCAGTGGCGATCTGCTGTGCAATGCCCGCCCGTTGAAGGCGCCCGTGAACGTGGCGAACCGGCCCTATTTCCAGCACGCCATCACCGCCCGGGAGTTCTCGGTGGGGGCTTTTCAGATCGACCGGGCTGCCCAGGTTGCGAGCGTCAATTTTGCGGTGCCTGTGGTCCCGCCGGGCAGCCAGGAGGTGGTGGGCGCTGCAGTGGCCGTGGTGTCGCTGGAGTGGTGGAGCCTGCGGCTTGCCGATCTGGGCCTGCCACCCGGCGCCGTGGCGCGTGTGACCGACGCCGATGGGCGCGTGGTGGCGCGTTTTCCGCCCGATGGGGCCGAACTCGGAACCCAGTTGGCCGATGCAGATTTCAGCGCGGCGCTGCAGCGCTCTGCCGAAGGGGTGCTTCAGCGCAGCAATGCGGCCGGATCACACCAGTTGATGGTGTTTCAGCCGCTCATAGAGTCGGGTGGAAAAACGGTTGCCACCATGAGTCTGGCTGTGCCACTGGACCAGCTCTACGCCACTGCCAACCGCAACATGTGGACCGAGGTGGCCTTCTTGCTGGCTGGCCTTGCGCTGTCTTTCCTGCTGGCCCAGCAGGGCGTGCGGCGGGGCGTGATGAAACCATTGCGGCGCCTGTTGGACGCCACCGACGAACTTGCCCAGGGCCGTTATGCCCCCCAACCCCTCGCCACCGGCCTGGCAGAGTTGACCGAGTTGGGTCAGCGTTTTGACCGAATGGCGCTTACGCGCCAGGGCGCCGAGGCCCAGTTGCGCCAGAGTGAGGAAAACCTGTCCATCACGCTGAATTCCATTGGTGATGGGGTGGTGGCCACGGATGCGCAGGGCCATATCACACGCATGAATGCAGTGGCCGAACGCCTGACAGGCTGGCCGTTGCCCGAGGCACTGGGCAAGCCGCTGACGGACGTGTTTCGCATCGTCAATGCCAGCACGCGGGAGCCGGTGGTCGATCCGGTTCGGATGGTGGTGGCCAAGGGCGAGGTGGTGGGGCTGAGCAACCACACGACCTTGCTCGCGCGGGACGGTGCCGAATATCAGATTGCGGACAGCGCGGCGCCCATTCGCAATGCGCAGGGGCAGATTGTCGGTGTCGTGCTGGTGTTCAGCGACGTGACCGAGGCCTACCGCGTGCGCAAGCAACTGGAAGACAACGAAGCGCGCTTTCGCACCCTGACCATCTTGTCGTCTGACTGGTACTGGGAACAGGACGCCCAGTTCCGCCTGACCCATGTGGACGGAAGCGACAAAGACCGTCTGCTGCAGGAGGCGGCCGCGTACATGGGCAAGACGCGCTGGGAGTTGGCAGGCCCTGGGGTGAGCGAAGCCCGCTGGCAGGAGCACCGCGAGCTGCTGGAACGCCATCAGGAGTTCCGCGATTTCGAGTTCCAGCGGAAAGACCTTTCGGGCCAGCTGCACTGGCTTTCGGTGAGCGGCACACCCATTTTTGACGTGAACGGAACATTTTGCGGCTACCGGGGCGTGGGCAAGGACATCACGGCGCGCAAGCGCGATGAAAACGAACTGCGCATTGCGGCCATTGCGTTTGAGTCGCAGGAGGGCATGATCGTCACCGACCGAGAGACCGTCATCCTGCGCACTAACAGGGCCTTCACCAAAATTACGGGCTACAGCGCGGAAGATGCGGTGGGCAAGCGATCCAGCCTTCTCGCGTCGGGCCACCACGACAAGGCTTTTTTCGACGCCATGTGGGGCAGCCTCTCGGACACCGGTGAATGGAAAGGCGAAATCTGGAACCGCTGCAAAAGCGGGGCGGTCAACCTCCACTTCATGGGCATCACCGCCGTCACGGACGGAGGGGGCGAAGTCACCCACTATGTCGGCACGCTCAGCGACATCACCCAGCGTGCCCAGGCCGCGCGCGAGATCGAGCATCTGGCCTTTTATGACCCGCTGACACACCTGCCCAACCGCCGCCTCATGCTGGACCGTCTTCAGCAGGCGTTTGCCACCAGCGCGCGCACCGGCCTGCATGGCGCGCTGTTGTGCCTCGATCTGGACCACTTCAAGACCCTGAACGACACACTGGGCCATGACATGGGCGATGTCTTGCTGCAGCAGGTTGCGCAGCGTCTGGCGGGATGTGTGCGCGAAGGCGACACCGTGGCCCGCCTGGGCGGCGATGAGTTTCTGGTGCTGCTGGAAGACCTGGATGCGCTTGCCACCGACGCGGCTGAGCAGGCACAGAATGTGTCCGAGAAAATACTTGCCGCCCTGAACCAGCCTTACCAGCTTGCCTTGCACCATGTGCACAGCACGACCAGTGTGGGAACCGTGCTGTTCAGCGGCCAAAGCCAAACGGTGGTAGACGTCGTCAAACACGCCGACCTGGCCATGTACGCCGCAAAAACAGCGGGGCGCAACGCGATCCGGTTCTTTGATCCGATGATGCAGGCGGCGGTCTCTGCCCGCGCTGCACTGGAAAACGACCTGCGAACTGCGTTGTCTGCCGGGCAGTTTTTGCTGCACTACCAGATCCAGGTGGGCTGTGGTGTACGCCCTGTCGGGGCCGAGGCGCTGATCCGCTGGCAACACCCGGAGCGCGGCATGGTCCCCCCTTATGAGTTCATTCCTTTGGCTGAAGAAACGGGGCTCATACTGCCCATAGGCCTGTGGGTGTTGCAGACCGCGTGTGCTCAGTTGCGCCGCTGGCAGGGCAACCCCGCCACGGAACAGCTGCAGTTGTCCGTGAACGTGAGCGCGCGGCAGTTCCGGCAGCCCGATTTCATGGAGCAGATTCGCACCGTGTTGCTGCAAACCGGTGCGCGGCCCGACCGTTTGAAGCTGGAACTGACGGAAAGCCTGGCGCTGGACAACGTGGACGACACCATCACGAAGATGAACGCATTGCGCGCCCTGGGTCTGCGGTTTTCTCTGGACGACTTTGGCACGGGGCAGTCATCGCTGTCCTACCTCACGCGTCTGCCGCTGGACCAGCTCAAGATCGACCAGAGCTTTGTGCGCAACATTGGCATTCAGCACACCGATGCGCTGATCGTGCAGACCATCATCGGCATGGCGCAGAGCCTGGGAATCGACGTGATCGCCGAAGGCGTGGAGACGGACGCGCAGCGGGCGTTTCTGGAAAAGCACGGCTGCACGCTCTTTCAGGGTTACCTGTTCAGCCGCCCGGTGCCGATCGGGGTGTTGGAACAGTACCTGCAGGCACGGGCAGCCTCTGTTTGAGTTCTGGCCCGTGTGTTCTGGCCCGGCTTACACCGCCATGTAGCGCCCGGGCCGATGGTTCATCGCCAGGACCAGGTTGAGCGCCACGGCCCCGGCAATGGACCAGGCAACGCGCAGGGGTTCCACCGTCCACAGCGCCAGCAGCACGATGCAGCAGTCCACCGCCATCTGGACCTTGCCGGCGCGCCATCCGTACCGGTCCTGCAGGTACAGCGCGGCAATGCCCACGCCCCCCAGGCTGCAGCGGTGGCGAAACAGCACCAGAAACCCCGTGCCCGTGATCAACCCACCTGCCACGGCCGCATACAGCGGCTGCAACTGCGCAAACTCCAGAAATTGAGTCTGCAATTCGGTCAGCAGCGACAACAGCAGCACAGCAATAAACGTCTTGACCGTGAATGCGCGCCCCAGCTTGCGCAGGGCGAGCCAGTAAAAGGGCAGGTTCAGCACAAAGAAGATCTTGCCAAAGCCGATACCCGTGGCGTAGTGCAACAGGAACGCAAGGCCTGCGGTTCCCCCGGTCAGCAGGCCTGCGCTGGTGAAAAAAGCAACCCCTACGGAAATGAGCAGCACGCCAGTGAAGATGGCCACAGCATCTTCCGTGAGCGTATGTGGCACCACCACAGGAGCGACCACTTGCGCAGGGTTTGGCAGGGAAGGGGCGTGGGGTGCAGGCGGGTTGGACATGGTGAGCGCAGGCGGGCAGGGCGGCGGGTGCCGGTCAGGGGAAAGAGTCGCAGATTGAAGCATGCAAGCCCTGTGCCGGACTTGTCCGCCGTCAAGAAGCGGCGTGTCTGTGGGGGCTTCGGTCCTGGAAAACTGGTCGCTCCTTGGCTGTTTTTTGGCCGATTCTTGCAATCTGCTTTAGATGTAACACCTGCAACGCACAGCGATGTGGGGCTGGGGCGGCAGCGTTCCTGCGAAAATAGCGGGCTTTGCCCATTGCGGGGACCTGCTCCCTGACGCCCGCCACCCTTCGGGGGGGCCGGTGCCATGGACGCCTCAGATTGATGTACCAGCCCCACCGACTCAACAGCTCCAGACTTGTGCTTTTGCTCCAGCAATGGACGCAGCCACACGGTGGATCGGCGCGCCAGGATGTGGCGGAGCAACTCAGCCAGTGGCTCAGTACCGTGGATGCGGTCAAGCTCAGCCGGGCGCTGCATGCTCTGGAGTCCAGCCAAACCCCGGCTGTCACTACGCTGGGGCGGGGGACGGTGGATGTGCGCGCATTGCAGGCCAGCCTTCAGTCCACCCGGGCCGAGTTGACGGACTTGGTCACGGCCAAGGCCGCGCCTGCCAAACCCGTGCGCGAGCGTGCCGACAACACCCCTGTCGACGGCCCGGACCCCGAGGCCGGGGCAGATTTTGCAGTCCACGCGGCGCGTTATCTGGCGCTACAAAAGCAGATGGATGCCAGACTGGCTGCCTTGCGCGCGCTGATTCGGCAGAGCTTGTCGATGGGCCCCGAGGGCCTGCGTCGGCTGGCCCTGCTGGATGCGGTGATGGACCAGATGCTGGGTGCGCGTGAGCAAAGGCTGTGGGCGTCGCTACCCGGCCATCTGGAGCGGCGGATGGCGCATTTGCGCGCAGCCCACCAGCAGCAGCTGGAGGCTGCAGGGCGAGACGATGAGCCGCAGCGCTGGGCGCTGCCGGGCGGCTGGCTGTTTGCCTTTGAGCAGGACTTGCGGGCGCTGCTGCTGGCCGAGTTGCAGGTGCGGCTGGAGCCCCTTGCTGGTTTGCTGGAAGCGGCGCAGAGCCATGACTCCCATCGCCGCACCACCCACCGTCCCCCCACAACCACGAAGACCCCGGAACCGGTAACAGGAATGATCGAATGAACAAGAGTGTGATGGCCGCCATCTTTGCGGTGGG
>NZ_JAMXAX010000208.1 GCF_023913775.1 Acidovorax facilis | reverse complement strand
AGCGGATACTCTGAAATTGATAGCTGGTGGCACTTGTGTATCAAGCGCTAGAGGCCAATTGGGCTAATATTCTTGCGGCCGGTGTGCCCGCTGGCGAAGGGGCTTATTGTGCGCTGGGCACCACGCTTTTTCAGATAGCCCCGCTTGAGCGTCACTCCAGCGTCAGCGCACGGATGGGCTTGGGTGGGCGGCCGTGTTCCAGCAGCTCGCCGCGCGGCGCTTGTAGTAACAGCGAGACCAGTCCATCCTCGTCTGTCAGCCGCCGGTACTCGGACGCAGCCAATACCACCACGGCGTCATGACCATGTTTCGTGATCAGTTGCGGGCCTTCGCGCAGAGCCCACTCCACGAGTTCGTTGATGCGGTGTTTGGCGTCTTGCAATTGCCAGCGGCGCATGGTGGATTCCTTTCGTCTGGCTAGACCCACAGATGCATGTGGTGGGGGTGCGATGGTGTCAGCCCGTCGGCCTTGAGGCAACTTTGCTTTCACAGTACAACTAGATTTTGATAGCAATCAGCGCTTGGTCATGAAGCGCTACAGGTTGATTTCACCTAATTTTTAGCGCCGTACGCAGCGTGTTGTTTACGCCGCCAGCCCCGCGTCCGCCAGTGCCAACACATACAGCGCCGCCCGTGCCCGGCTGGCCCCCACATACAGGTTCGCAGGGTGGCGCATGCAGCGCAGGTCGATGCCGACCAGAACCACCACATCCGACTCCAGCCCCTTGAAACCCTGCACTGTGCCCACCCGGACCAGCCCCGGCAATGGCGCGGCCAAGGCATCGGTCGTGGGGCAGGCATCCAGCCCAGCAGCCCAGGCAGATGCGGCGTTGTCACGCCGATAGGGGGACAGCACCACAATCTGCTCGGGGCGCAGTCCCTGGTTGCCCAAAAGCTCGCGCAGCAACGTGCGCAGTTGCACCGCCATCTGCGCGAAATCGCTGCTTTGCAGCGCAGTGGGCGGCACGCCATGGTCCACGCGAAAGGTCGGAGGCATCGCGCAACGGCCCATGCGCGCTGCGGCTTCACCGATGGGGCGGGTATTGCGCAAGTTGGCGTCCAGCACCATGGGGCTGGCGGTAAACGGCGGCTCCCATTGGTCGGTGGACTGAAACAGGCACTGCTGCCGGTCATAAAAGCAGTACCAGCTGAAGTGCGGTGCACCCAGGGCCTCCAGCGCCACCCACCAAGTAGCGGCAAAGTCGGCTGCCTCATCCACGATCACAGTGTCATACCGGGCACCGCTCCCGGTTTCAGCGGCTTGCAGCAACAGCTCGGCAGATCGCTCGTTGAAAAACAGGCCTTGTTCTCGCGAGTCTGTGGGCACTTCATAGGCCAGGCCAGCAGCCAGCGCCTGTGTGCGGGCCAGCTCGTGGAACGGTTGCACCGTCACACCCGGCACATCGGCCAGCAACGCAGTCAATGCCTGCGCCAGGGCCTTGTTGAAGCACGTCAACAGCACCGAGCGGCCCAGCGCCGCATGTTCGCGCGCCAACGCCACCGCCAACACCGTCTTGCCAGTGCCCGCACCGCCCTCCACCAACAGGCGCGGCTGCGAGCGCAGCATGCGCAGCACCGCCACCTGCTGCTCGGTAGCCTGGTGCAAGGCGTGTGCCGCGTCGTCGACGTGGGTGGCCAGGGGCACCAGTTGCTGGCAGTCGGGCGCCAACAACTCCTTGAGCGCATGCTGCTGTGCGCGCGTCCATGGCTGCGCATTGGGCGCTGCTTCGCGAAAGATGCGCAGCAACGCGGGCGCCGGGTCCGTCAGCGCCGCGCGGTCCAGCAGAAAAGCGCGCGAAGGCGCCTCTGTGCCCGGCACGCTGCCCTTCCACAACACATCGGGGAACCACACCGCGTGCGTCACCGTCAACGCGTCCGCCGCATCGCGGCCCAAGCGTTGGCGCAGTTTGTCGATGAGTGCATACCGGTTGCGCCGAGCCTGGGCGAATGGCGACTGTTTCATGGCCAAGCCCGAGGCATAGAACCACTGGCCGTCTTGCACTTGCACAGCACCCGCCTTGATTTCAAAGACGATCAGGCCATGGTGGGGGTGGAAAACGACTACATCTGCTTCACCAATTGCCTCGCCCCTCCTGTCCTCGTGCAAACAACGCCATTCCACTGTGTGAAAAATACCCCACAACAATGGAAGATGCACAAGTGATTGCGCTACTCGGGCCTCTGCGCGCACTCCATTTTGCGTCATACATCCTTATCCATTAAAACAGCGTAAGAAAGTATTTTCTTATCGTGGGTCGACGTAAAAAGATTGCGAATTAGGAGCTGCCGATTTTTTGCGTGAATTTCTTGTGCAGTGGATTTTCAATCTAATTCCGATTATTTACAATATTATTGTATTCTTTCTTGATATGATCGAAGCCGTATTTTTGCTCTAAGCGCTTGATTGTGAAATGCCCCAAGGCCATGTCCTGGTAAAAGTCGATAAACATGGTGTTAATTCCTGCTCCTGTCACGGCTCCTATGACCGGAACTGCTTGGGCTGCGAATTTTTCTGTAATGACTACGCCAAAACGAGCGGCTACTTTTTCAATCAGTTCAGCCATCCATTTTGCCGCTTGAGATGTAGTGAATGCACTGGCTTGAGCGCCTTGCTTAGCGGCAATTTCTGCAAGTTCTTTGGAAAGTTGCTGCATCGCACCCGTTGTGAAACTACGAGTTACGTAGTAACCAGTTTCAGTCGCGTCATCACTCTTGGTGTTTCCTCCCATGGCAAAGACTTCAATACACAATTGTTTTGTGGAAAAATCGGTGAGATCAAAACCTTCACTGCGGGCGATGTCGGCTACCGACCTCATCATTATCGTTGTTGCAATCGGAAGCTCAATGAAAAGAGCCGTGAAGCCAAAAGCTCCGCCTATGGCGCCAGAACTAGCAGCATAGATTTTATGAAGTATGGGGGAGGCATCTTGTTTCTTATTTTCCAAACTCCATAGAGCTGCATTGGCAGATTTGTGAAGGGCTGCTTCTACTGCACCGCCGATCTTTTTTGATATTGAAGTAGGAAGTGAATTTACGAGCTTTTCGATCGGGGAGCCTATTAGGTCCGATATTTTTGCTGTAATTGTTGGAGATTGCAGTATGTCTACAGCTTTCTTTAAATCTTGGTAATCTTTTTGGTTGTCTTTGATTTGAGTCATATTTATAGGGCTGGTGGTTATTTAATTGCTGAAATAAATCGTGAAAAATTGATATGAATTATTTCTTCAAAATACTTATAAAAATAGAGCGCGAGAGAAAATCGCTAAGAGCACTGGCGGGTGCAGTAGTAAGTGAATTATTTCCACAATCCGGACAAGCGTCGAAATAGTCGCCGGGCATAAAGGCATCACTCCTAGGTGCAGCTGTTTTTGACCAGCCACATGCTGAGCACCGATAGGTCATGGGCTGAGGAGCGATAGGCACAGCGACTTGTTTCTTTGCTTTGTCTTGTTGGGAGCGTCAGCGCACAGGTTTCCCATTGCCGGTCAATTGCCCTTGGCCGTCCCACCTGTACACCGTCTTGGTCATCGCAGCTTTTCTCTGCTCCGCATCAGGCTCAAACGGACCACGAAACCCCACCATCGCCACCGTCACGCCCACCTTCGGGTCGAAAGTGGGGTAAATAATGTCCGAGCAGGTGCCAAATTCAGGTGAAACCCGCAGCACGCCACCCGGGCTGATATTGATGAATCGGAACTGTGCAGGGCAGGCCGTGCCGCCACTGCTTAGCAACAACAGCACGTCGGTGGCTCCCATTTCGTAGTTGGCAACGATGTCCAAGCCGCTGTTTCCTTCAATGGCGGGCCTGATGGGCTTGCCTTTGAACAACAGGGTGTTGTCTTCCTCGCGCACGCTGACCATGCCATGGCGCGTCTTCTGTGTCTTTTCGTAGCCGAACACCACCGGGGCCATGCCGATATTCCGGGCTTGTGTGATTTCGATCCACCCAGCGGGTTGGGCCGAAAATTTCTGGCCCAGGGTGTCACTCAGGGCGTCACTGACGGGGCGTGTGGCTGATTTCTCGATCTTGCAGAGCATGCCGGGCAGGCAGTTTTGCAAGATGGCCCTGCCCACTGTGGACTTGGTTTTAAAGGCAAAACCGATCAGGTCGCCCGACTCGGGACTGGCGCTGAAGAGCGCGGAGTAAGCGGGGCCTTTTTCGAGCACGCCTTGGGTGATTTCGGCACTGGCGAGACTGGCAAGGGAGAGGGTGGCAAGAGCAACAGCGGTGGTCTTTTTCATGGTGAGGCGGTCAGTCGCCAAGCGCCGGAGTTTCATAATGTAACCACCCAATGTGGGTTGACTATGAATGAATGTCAGACGGCTGGCGGGTTGGGTTGAGAACGTTGGGGTGGTGTTGTTGGGCCAGCTTCTCACCACAAGAATGAAAACGGCCCGTCCATGCGCGCGGCCTTCTGCGCGAACTCCGGTTGTTTGAGCGTGAGGTAGCGAATGCCCTCCACCAGCGCTACCAGGGCCGGGATGTACGTCCAGCACAGCACGATGTACACGATGCCCCAGCCCCAAGCGCCCGTGTAGAACTTGTGGATGCCAATGCCGCCCAGCAGCAGTGCCAGCACCCCGGCGGTGACCTTGCTTTTGGGTTCGACCCCGTTCACGCTGCGCATGGCTGCATTGGGGCCTAGCTGGTTTGGCAGGTTTTGAACGGCTCCGCAGTGCGGGCACGATGGTGCAGAGATGTGCAAAGGCTTACCGCAGCCGAAGCAGGGGTTCATGGATGTGTTGTTCATGGTGTTTCCTCACACTGTTGGGTGTCTTCAGGGGCGTTGGATGTCAGGCCAGCAAGCCGATTGCCGCCAGCAGGCCGATGCCGCCCAGGACTACCCCGGCAATGGCCATTCCTTTGCCGCGTTTTTGGCGGGCCAGGGAAATGCTTCCGAACACAATGGCGGTCGCAGCAAAAAGGAAGATCCCCAGCACCTGGTCCTTGTCGGGCTCTTCGGGCGCGAGCAGCCCCAGAACGGGGATCAGCCCGCAAATCAGCGCCGGTATCGGGAGCCACAGGGAGTCGTCTGCACGGACCTGCTGGCTGTTGGTGTTGTGTTGGGCCTGCAATGCGCCGCATTGGGGGCAGCTGATGGCGGTTTCGTGAATCTGGTGGCCGCAGCCTCGGCAGTACGACATGGGAAAACCTCTCTGGGTTGGTTATGTGGCGGATCGTTGGATGGGTGTTTTGGGCAAGGCTTCGCCCGTCCGGTGCCTGGGCACCGGTTGCCAGGTGAAGGGGTGGTGTCAGCGGCCTGCGGCGCAGTGGTCGCCGAAGGCCGTTGGTTAGTTAGCTAGTCCGTCAGTCAGCACTCGGGGCAGCAGGTGCCCCGGTGCATGGCGGATCTGCGTGGTCAGCGGCCCGATGGCGGATGGCCTGAGTGGCCGCCCTGGGCTGCCGCCTTGCGGCGCAGTCCGCTGATGTAGGCGCCCAGGCCTGCAGTCGATACGACACCTGCAACGAACACGATGGCGAAGGCGGCCAGGGTTTCGAGGGGGGAGTTGTTGTTGATCATGGCAACGGGTCTCTCTGGGGCTCAAAAACGTGGGTCAGCGTGCAGTTTGGATCGAGTCAGTGCGCGTCCAGATAAGCTCGCAACTGCTGGTCCAGCTCGGTTTGCAGGTGCTCGGGGCTGATGATGCGCACGTGGGGTAGCCACGCGCGCACTGTGGGCCAGATCTGGTTGGGGTGGGCAATCTGGCCTGACACGATGAGCCCGCCGTCCTCCAGCGCCTTCACGACCTTTTGCCCGCCGATGAGCTTGCGCCGTTGAAAGTAGCTGGCCACTTCCCTGTCGATCTTGAGCACCACTTCGGTTTTGACGAAGTTGAGCCAGATGCTGTCTTCCTCCTCCAGCTTTTGAACAACCGAAGGGTCGGGCTCGAAGCGGTCGTCGTGGTTCAGCAGCAGGCCCTCTATCTTGGTGAAGGTGTAGGCCTTGAGCTGACCGGCATCCATGGCAGCCAGGTACCAGATTCCGTCGTGGTTCACCAACTGATAGGGCTGTACGCCGTTCACGTTCTTGGCACCCTCGGCCTTGCGGTAGCGGAACCCCACGGTGCAGCGCTTAGCAACGGCCTCTTTCAACTGGCTGAATTGCAGTTCCAAGCCGCTCAGGTCTTCGTAGTTGGGCCCACGAACCAACAAGGCGTTCTGCAGCCCGGTGTTCAGCAAGTCCTGCAGGAGTTCTGTGGACAGACGCGGGTGCAGCCCCTCCAGTCCAGCCAGTTCGGCGAACCGTTCCATGTCCTTCATGGACAGCAGGCCGAGCCGCGCGGGCTTTACGGCGAAGTAGCCGTCGTTGTTCTCCAGCTCTAGGAGCTTGTCGGGCTTTCCCGCCTACCGCGAGTGGGCGGCGGCCTGGAAAATCGCGCCAGTTTAAAAAGACCTCCCCTGCATGAGCCGCTTCATCGCCGTAGATCGAGACACCGCCTACTTGC